>NZ_JBEPNB010000005.1:0-193781 GCF_040546065.1 Micrococcus sp. UYEF5 | reverse complement strand
CGAGGTGAACCCCGACACCGCGCCCGCCCTCGAGTTCAGCGCCTGACAACCCCAACGAAGGAATCAGCCGCTACACCACTTCATGGGGCTTGACCGCCCTCCGCCCACGGCGGACGGCGGGGACACGGCTGGCACTCATGTTGAAGGAGTGCCAGAACCCGGAGTAGAGTCGGCACTGGCACTCGGGGGTACCGGGTGCCAATGCCCGAGGTGGACCGTCCGGCACCGCGACGACGGAGGGTCTGACGCCCGTGGCGCACCCGCAGACCACAGCATCAGCGGACCGGCGAGCCCGCCGGAGCCGCACGTCGACGAAGAAGGAGTGTGCAGCATGTCTGTCTCCATCAAGCCCCTCGAGGATCGCATCGTTGTCCGCCCCCTGGAGGCCGAGCAGACCACCGCGTCGGGCCTCGTGATCCCGGACACCGCCAAGGAGAAGCCGCAGGAGGGCCAGGTCGTGGCCGTGGGCCCGGGCCGGGTCGCCGAGAACGGCAACCGCGTGCCGGTCGACGTCGCCGAGGGTGACGTGGTGCTGTACTCCAAGTACGGCGGCACCGAGGTCAAGGTCGGCGGCGAGGAGTACCTGGTGCTCTCCGCCCGCGACGTGCTGGCCGTCGTCACCAAGTGACCCCGCCGCGACGGGCCCGGTGAGCGGCGCGCACCGCACCGGTGCGCGCGCCCCGGGCCCCTCGCGTCCCCGCACCCCCTGACTCCCTGAACGAAAGGAGCGTCCGTCATGGCCAAGCAGCTGGCTTTCAACGACGACGCACGCCGCGCCCTCCAGGCCGGCATCGACAAGCTCGCCGACACCGTCAAGGTCACCCTCGGCCCCAAGGGCCGCAACGTGGTGCTCGACAAGGCGTGGGGCGCCCCCACCATCACCAACGACGGCGTCACGATCGCCCGTGAGGTGGAGCTGGAGGACCCGTACGAGAACATGGGCGCCCAGCTCGCCAAGGAGGTCGCCACCAAGACCAACGACATCGCGGGCGACGGCACCACCACCGCCACCGTGCTGGCCCAGGCGCTCGTGAACGAGGGCATGCGCCAGGTCGCCGCCGGCGCCGCGCCGGGCGAGGTCAAGAGGGGCATCGAGGTGGCCGTGGCCGCCGTCGAGCAGCGCCTGCAGGAGAACGCCCGCCCGGTCGAGGGCCAGGAGGTGGCCCACGTGGCCGCCATCTCGGCCCAGAACGACGAGGTCGGCGAGCTGCTGGCCCGCGCGTTCGACACGGTCGGCACCGACGGCGTCATCACCATCGAGGAGTCCTCCACGACCTCCACCGAGCTGGACGTCACCGAGGGCATGCAGTTCGACAAGGGCTTCCTGTCCCCGTACATGGTCACCGACGCCGAGCGTCAGGAGGCCGTGCTCGAGGACGCCTACGTCCTGATCAACTCGGGCAAGATCTCCAACGTGCAGGAGCTGCTGCCCCTGCTGGAGAAGGTCCTGCAGGCCAACAAGCCGCTGTTCGTGATCGCCGAGGACGTCGAGGGCGAGGCCCTGTCCACCCTCGTGGTGAACAAGATCCGCGGCACCCTGAACGTCGTGGCCGTCAAGGCTCCGGGCTTCGGCGACCGCCGCAAGGCCATGATGCAGGACATCGCGATCCTCACCGGCGCCCAGGTCGTCTCCCCGGACCTCGGCATGAAGCTCGAGCAGGCCGACCTGGACGTGCTCGGCTCCGCCCGCCGCATCACCGTCACCAAGGACGAGACCACCATCGTCGACGGCGGCGGTGCGCCCGAGGACGTCGAGGCCCGGATCGCCCAGATCAAGGCCGAGGCCGCCGCGACCGACTCCGACTGGGACCGCGAGAAGCTCCAGGAGCGTCTCGCCAAGCTCTCCGGCGGCATCGGCGTGATCCGCGTGGGCGCCGCCACCGAGGTGGAGCTCAAGGAGCGCAAGCACCGCATCGAGGACGCCGTGTCCTCGACCCGCGCCGCCCTCGAGGAGGGCATCGTGGCTGGCGGCGGCACCGCCCTCATCAACGCGCTGACCGTGCTCGACACCGACGCCGACGTCCAGGCCCTGACCGGTGACGCCGCCGTGGGCGTGGACATCGTCCGCAAGGCCCTGAAGCAGCCGCTGCGCTGGATCGCCCAGAACGCGGGCGAGGACGGCTACGTGGTGGTCTCCAAGGTCGCCGAGCTGGAGCCGAACCACGGCTTCAACGCGAAGACCGGCGTCTACGGCGACCTGATCGCCGACGGCGTGATCGACCCGGTCAAGGTGACGCGCTCCGCGCTGGCCAACGCCGCCTCCATCGCGGCCCTCGTGCTGACCACCGAGACCCTCGTGGCGGACAAGCCCGCCGAGGAGGACGAGGCCGACCACCAGCACTGACCCCTGAGTCGGCCCTGACGCGGCCGGCTGTCGACGACGGCCCCTCACCCGCCCGGGTGAGGGGCCGTCGTCGTCCGGGCGGGAGACGCCGGCCGTCCGGGGTGCCCTCTAGGGTGTGCCCATGGACACACCCACGCCGCCCCGTCCCACCGGGTCCCACCCGACCCGGACCCCGGCCCGGCCCCGGCTGCGCCGCTTCGTCCGCGAGTTCTCCTATCCGCACGGCATCCACCCGGCCCTCGTGCCGGGCGTGTCCGTGGAGGACCGCCGGGTGCGCTACGGCGTGGACCGGGTGATCCTCGCCGTCGTCGGCCTGCTGGTGGTCGGCTTCGTGGTGTGGGGTGTGCTGCAGCCGGACGCCGTGCTGGCCGTCTCGAGCGCGGCCCTCGACTGGGTGATGGTCCACGCCGGCTGGCTGTTCGTCCTGCTGGCCATCGGGATGGTGGTGTTCCTGCTGGTCCTGGCGTTCTCCCGGTACGGCGAGATCCCGCTGGGCCTGGACGGGGAGAAGCCCGAGTACTCCACGGCGAGCTGGTCGGCCATGCTCTTCGCGGCCGGCATCGGCATCGGCATCATCTTCTTCGGCCCGTACGAGCCGCTGACCTACTACCTGGCCCCGCGCCCGGGGGCGTACGAGGCGGGGAGCGAGGAGGCGGTGACGGGCGCGCTGGCCCAGGCCGCGCTGCACTGGGGCGTGAACGCGTGGGCGATCTACGCGATCGTCGGCCTGTCGGTCGGCTACGTGTCCTACCGCCGGGGCCGGGTGCCGCTGATGAGCTTGATCATCGCGCCGCTGTTCGGCGACTCCCAGCGCAGCGACTCGGTCGGCGCGCGCCTGATCGACGGGCTCGCGATCATCGCCACATTGTTCGGCACGGCGGCCTCGCTGGGCATCGGCGCCCTGCAGATCGGCCGCGGCGTGGAGATCGTCTCGGGGTGGTCGGCGCCGGGGAACACGGTGGCGCTGGGGATCATCGTGGTGCTCACGATCGGCACCATCTTCTCGGCGGTGTCCGGTGTGGCCCGCGGCATCCGGTGGCTGTCCAACATCAACATGCTGCTCGCCCTCGGGCTGGCGCTGTTCTTCTTCGTCGTCGGCCCGACGGCGTTCCTGCTGAACATCGTGCCCGGCGTCCTGATGGACTACGTCTCCTCCGCCCCGGACGCCCTCGGCGCCTCGATGGCCGAGGGGGAGGACATGCAGGAGTTCCTCTCCAGCTGGACGATCTTCTACTGGGCGTGGTGGGTCAGCTGGGCCCCGTTCGTGGGCGTGTTCATGGCGAAGATCTCGAAGGGCCGGACCATCCGCCAGTACGTCCTCGGCGCCCTGTTCATCCCGGCCGCGGTGATCGTCGGCGCGTTCACGATCATCGGCGGCACCACCATCTGGCTGCAGCGGACGCAGGGCTCCGTGGCGCTGGACGGCACGGCCGCCTCGCTGCCCGCGCCGGCGGAGATCTTCTGGGTGGTCCTGGACCAGCTGCCCGGCGGCGGGCTGGTGGCCCCGGTCGTGATCGTCATGCTGGCGGTCTTCTTCATCACGACGGCGGACTCCGCCTCGATCGTGAACTCGCAGCTCTCGCAGCGCGGCGCCCCGGCCCCGCGCCGCACGATCACGGTGTTCTGGGCGCTGTGCATGGCGGGCATCGCGGTCGTGATGCTGCTGACCGGCGGCGACACCGCGCTCACCGGCCTGCAGAACCTCATCACCATCACGGCGCTGCCGTTCACCGTGGTGCTCGTCCTCATGGCGGTCGCGCTCCAGCGCGAACTGGCCAACGACCCCTTCGCGATCCGTGACCGGTACCAGCGGGCCGCCGTCGAGAAGGCGACGGTGCGGGGCCTGGTGGAGTACGGGGACGACTTCGCGTTCACGGTGGAGCGCACCCCGCCGGGCAGCTGGTACGCGGCCGGCGAGGGGTTCGACTCCACCGCCGCGGAGATCACCGACTGGTACCGCCGCACGGACGAGGACGGGAACCCCGTGGACGACGACTACGTGCTGGGCGAGTACCTGGACGAGGGGGACGGGGACGGCGCGGACGGGCCCGCCGGAGCAGGCCCGTCCGGCCGCTGACTCAGGCGCGCGGCTCCGGGGTGCCGACGAGCTGGGCGCGGGAGTCGGCGGTCGCGTGGGCGCGGGCTTCGACGATCTCCTCCTCGTCCTCGCCGAAGATGTCGCCGCGTGGGGCGTCGTAGCGGTCCCGGTCGAGGATGCCCTCCTGGGAGGCCACGAGCGCGGGGATGAGGGCCTGGCCGGACACGTTGAGGGCGGTGCGGCCCATGTCCACGATCGGGTCGACGGCCAGGAGCAGGGCCATGCCCTCGAGGGGCAGCCCGGCGGTGGACAGCGTGAGCGTGAGCATCACGGTGGCGCCGGTGGTGCCGGCGGTCGCGGCCGAGCCCAGCACGGACACGAGTGCCACGAGGGCGTACTGGCTCAGGCTCATGTCGATCCCGTAGAACTGGGCGATGAACACCGCGGCCACGGCCGGGTAGATCGCGGCGCAGCCGTCCATCTTGGTGGTGGCGCCCAGCGGGACGGCGAAGGAGGCGTAGCCGGTGGGCACGCCGAAGTTGCGCTCGGCCACCCGCTGGGTGACGGGCAGCGTGCCGAGGGAGGAGCGGGAGACGAAGCCGAGCTGGAACGCCGGCCACACGCCGGTGAAGAACTGCTTGACGGAGAGCCCGTGCAGGCGCGCCAGCACCGGGTACACCACGAGCATCACGAGGGCCAGGCCCACGTAGATCGCCACCACGAACTTGGCCAGCGTGCCCATCGTGGACCAGCCGTACGAGGCCACGGCGTTGCCCAGCAGGCCGATGGTGCCGATCGGGGCCAGGCGGATGATCCACCACAGCAGCTTCTGGATGATCGCGAGCACCGAGCGGGAGAACGTGAGGAACGGGGCGGCCTTCTCGCCGACCTTGAGCGCGGCCACGCCCACGACGATCGCGATCACGAGGATCTGCAGCACGTTGAACGTGGGGGAGGAGGCGAGCGCGCCGTCCTCGCCCGCCGTGGTCTTGACGGTCAGGCCGAGGAAGTTCGCCGGCACCAGGGAGGTCAGGAAGTCGAGCCAGCCGACGTCCTTGGCCTGGTACGACGCCGGCGCGGTCTGGCCGGTGCCCACGCCCGGCTGCAGCACGACGCCGACGGCGAGGCCGATGAGCACCGCGATGAGGCTCGTGATGGCGAACCACAGCAGGGTCTTGGCGGCCAGGCGGGCCGCGTTGGTCACCTGGGCCAGGTTGGCGATGGAGGCGACGACGGCGAAGAAGACCAGCGGGACGACCGTGGCCTTCAGCAGGCTGATGTAGATGCTGCCGACGGTGGCCAGCGTCTCGCCGAGCCAGGTCGGGTGCTCGGAGGTGTGCCCCGTCGCGCGGGCGATCAGGCCCAGGACGAGGCCGAGGACGAGGGCGGCGGCGATCTGCCAGCCGAAGTTCGACGTCCAGGCGGGGAGCCGGCGTCGGGGCGCCGGTGCGGGGGAGGACTGTGCGGTGCTCATCCGGGGAGGTTAGGCGGTCTAATACCATGACGCCGAAACGGATTGCTCCATGTGACGTCGTGGTGACGTCCGTCTCGCCCCCGCGTGGCCCAGCGCGGGGGTCCTGTGATGTGGCCCGCACCCGGGTCGCCGGTTTGACCCCCGGGCATAGAATCGCGGAAACACCCGTCCCGAAAGGCGCCTTCGTGACCAACACCAGCACCGGTCCCAGCCCCGAGCCCGTCCACTCCTCCTCGGATCCCTTCGGCTTCTTCGGCCTCACCTATGACGACGTCCTGCTGCTGCCCAACGCCACGGACGTGATCCCCGCGGACGCGGACCCGGGCACCCGGCTGACCCGCAACATCCGCTTGAACATCCCCATCGTCTCCGCGGCGATGGACACCGTGACCGAGGCCCCGCTGGCCATCGCCATGGCCCGCCAGGGCGGCATGGGCATCATCCACCGCAATCTGTCCATCGAGGACCAGGTCCGCCACGTGGACACCGTGAAGCGCTCCGAGTCGGGGATGATCAAGGACCCCGTGACCATCGGCCCCGACGCCACGCTCGCCGACCTGGACGAGCTGTGCGCCCAGTACCGCGTCTCGGGCCTGCCGGTGGTGGCCGAGGACATGACGCTGCTGGGCATCATCACCAACCGCGACACCCGCTTCATCCCGCGCGAGGAGTGGGCCACCCGCACGGTGGACACCGCCATGACCCGCATGCCGCTGATCACCGCGCAGGAGGGCGTCTCGCGCGCCGAGACCATCCGCCTGTTCTCCCAGAACCGCGTGGAGAAGCTGCCGCTCGTGGACGATGCGGGCCGCCTGACCGGCCTGATCACCATCAAGGACTTCGACAAGGCGGAGCAGTACCCGGACGCCGCGAAGGACGACGAGGGCCGCCTGCGCGTCGGCGGCGCCGTCGGCTTCTTCGGCGACGGCTGGGAGCGCGCCATGGCGCTCGTCGAGGCGGGTGTGGACGCCCTCGTGGTGGACACCGCGAACGGCCACACGCACGGCGTGCTGGACATGATCGCGCGCCTGAAGAAGGACAAGGCGGCCGCGCACGTCGACGTCATCGGCGGTCAGGCCGCGACCTACGCGGGCGCCAAGGCGATCGTCGACGCCGGCGCGGACGCCGTGAAGGTGGGCGTGGGCCCGGGCTCGATCTGCACGACCCGTGTGGTGGCCGGCGTCGGCGTCCCGCAGATCACCGCCATCTACGAGGCGGCCAAGGCCACGCGCCCCGCGGGCGTCCCGCTGATCGCCGACGGCGGTCTGCAGCACTCCGGTGACATCGGCAAGGCCCTCGTGGCCGGCGCCGACTCGGTGATGCTCGGCTCCCTGCTGGCCGGCACGGCCGAGTCCCCGGGCGACCTCGTGTTCTACCAGGGCAAGCAGTTCAAGACCTACCGCGGCATGGGCTCCCTGGGCGCCATGCAGACCCGCAACGGCACGCGCTCCTTCTCCAAGGACCGCTACTTCCAGGCGGACGTGCCGGACGAGGACAAGCTGATCCCCGAGGGCATCGAGGGCCAGGTGCCCTTCCGGGGCCCGGTCGCCTCGGTGGTCCACCAGCTCGTGGGCGGCCTGCGCCAGACGATGTTCTACACGGGCGCGTCCACGGTGGCCGATCTCAAGGAGAACGGCCGCTTCGTGCGCATCACCGCGGCGGGCCTGAAGGAGTCCCACCCGCACGACATCATGATGACCGTCGAGGCCCCGAACTACCGTTCGCGCTGACCCGCACGTCGGGTCCGGGGGGAGCCCCCGGACGGGGCGGCGCCGACGACACGGTCGGCGCCGCCCCCGTGGCGCCTGGGCTAGGCTGGCCCGGTGACGAACCAGATTGAGATCGGCCGCGGCAAGCGCGGCCGCCGGGCCTTCTCCCTCGACGACGTGTCCGTGGTGCCCGCGCGGCGCACCCGGGATCCCCAGGACGTCAGCCTCACGTGGCGCATCGACGCCTACACGTTCGACATGCCCGTGATCGGTGCGCCCATGGACTCCGTGATGAGCCCCGAGACCGCCATCGCGATGGGGCGGCTGGGCGGTCTCGGCGTCCTCAACCTCGAGGGCCTGTGGACCCGCCACGAGGACCCGCGCCCGCTGCTCGAGGAGATCGCCGCCCTCGAGGCCGGCCCGGCCGGGACCGAGGCCACCCGCAAGCTGCAGGAGGCCTACGCGGCCCCCATCCGCCCCGATCTGATCACCGAGCGCCTCGCGCAGATCCGCGAGGCCGGCGTCGTCGTCGCGGGCTCGCTCACCCCGCAGAACACGCAGGAGTTCTACCGCACCGTCGTGGCGGCGGGCGTGGACCTGTTCGTCATCCGCGGCACCACCGTCTCGGCCGAGCACGTCTCCTCCACCCAGGAGCCGCTGGACCTCAAGCAGTTCATCTACGAGCTGGACGTGCCCGTGATCGTGGGCGGGGCGGCCGGCTACACGCCGGCCCTGCACCTGATGCGCACCGGCGCGGCCGGCGTGCTCGTCGGCTTCGGCGGCGGCGCGTCCACCACCACGCGCCGCGCCATGGGCATCCGCGTGCCGATGGCCACGGCCATCTCGGACATCGCCGAGGCGCGCCGCGACTACATGGACGAGTCCGGCGGCCGCTACGTGCACGTGATCGCCGACGGCGGCGTCTCCACCTCGGGGGAGATCGTCAAGGCGATCGCCATGGGCGCGGACGCGGTCGTCCTGGGCGCCGCCCTGGCCCGCGCCACCGACGCCCCCGGCGGCGGCTGGCACTGGGGCCTCGAGGCCGCCCACCCGGAGCTGCCGCGCGGGCACCGCACCCACGTGGGCCAGGTGGCTCCGCTCGAGGAGGTCCTGTGGGGGCCCGGCCGCCACGCGGACGGCACGTCCAACCTGATGGGCGGCCTGAAGCGCGCCATGGCCACCTGCGGCTACACCGAGCTCAAGGACTTCCAGAAGGTGGAGGTCCTCGTGACCCCCACCCAGACCGTCTGATCCCCGCCGCCGCATGGCGGCACCCCCGACCGGAAGAGTTGATACGGCGTGCTGCGCACCGCCCTCAAGCCCGTCTGGCTGGCCACCCTGGTGCTGGCCCTCGTGGCGGCCGCGGTCTTCGTGGCGCTGTCCAAGTGGCAGTTCGAGTCCGCGGAGACGAACGCACCGCCGCCGCGCACCCAGACCGAGCACGCCGTGCCGTTCCTGGAGCACGTGCGCCCCTACGAGGCCCTGCTCGGCTCGCAGGCCGACCAGGTCGTCACGGTGGAGGGGGAGTTCGTGCCCGGCACGGACGTCCTGGTCGGCCCGCGCCTGCTGAACGGCCGCGACGGCTACTGGACGGTCACGGCCCTGCGGGTGGCCGGCGCCCCGGACGGCGAGGTCGTCCCGGTGGTCCGCGGCTGGTCGGCCGACGCCGACGTCGTGGACCCCGCGCCCGCCGGGCAGGTCACCGTCACCGGGCGCCTGCTGCCCCCGGACGGGCCGCTGCCGCGCGAGGCCGCGGCCGAGGACACGGCCGACCGGCTCCTGTACCGCAGCCTGGCCCCGGCCCAGCTGGTGAACGTGTGGGACGAGCCGTCCTACGCGGCGTACGTCGCGGCGTTCCAGATGGTCGACGCCGCGGGCGCCGAGACGGGCGCGGCCGGCCCCGGCGGGCTCGAGCCGGTGTGGGTGGCCCCGCAGCCGGAGGAGACCCAGATCATCTGGCTCAACGTCTTCTACGCCGTGGAGTGGATACTGTTCGCCGGCTTCGCCCTGTTCCTGTGGTGGCGGTTCGTCCGCGACGACCACCTCCGGGACGAGCACGAGCGCCGGCTCGACGAGGAGTGGGCCACGCAGTGGCGCGCCGAGGAGCTCGAGCGGCGCCGGGCGGCCGCGCGCGAGGCCAAGGAGCGGGCCGTCGCGGCGCAGGCCGCGGCGCACCCACGCCAGGACCACGACGACGACGGGGCCGCGCGCCCCGACCCCCGCGACCCGGGCCCCCGTGGGCCCCGAGAGGAGCAGAGCCGATGAGCACCCAGCGCCCCGGCCCCCAGCCGGTGGACCCGGCGAGCCTGCCGGATCCCGAGGACATCACGGAGGCCGACCTGCCCGAGCCGCCCCCGCGGCCGGGCCGGGAGCAGCGCCGTTTCGCCGGCACCCAGCAGCAGATCCGCTCCGCCACCCGCCTCTACGTGGTGTGCGCGTGGATCACCGGCATCATGCTCCTGCTGCTCGTGGCGGAGATGGTGCTGAAGTACGGCATGCACGTGGAGCTCTACGCGGGCGGCACCACCGTGGACGGGGACGCCAACGGCCTGGGGCTGCACCCCACGGACAGCGTGACCGGGGGAGTGAACCTGTCCCTGTTGATCCTCATCGCCCACGGCTGGATGTACGTGGTGTACCTGCTCGCCTCGTTCCGCCTGTGGTCCCTGATGCGCTGGGAGCCGCTGCGTCTGCTGGCGATGGCCGGCGGCGGCGTCGTGCCGTTCCTGTCCTTCGTGGTGGAGAAGCGCATGACCCGCGTGGTCCGGGACGAGCTGCACCGCTTCCCGGACGCCGCGCGGCGCTACTGAGCGCCTCGACTATCCTGGACGGGTGACGCAGAACGCCCCCCACCCCGACACCCCCGCCCCGCTCAGCGACGTGATGCCCACGGTGCTGGTGCTGGACTTCGGCGCCCAGTACGCGCAGCTCATCGCGCGTCGTGTGCGCGAGGCCAACGTCTACTCCGAGGTCGTGCCCGCCTCCACCCCGGCGGCGCAGATCCTGGAGCGTAAGCCCGCGGCGCTGATCCTCTCGGGCGGGCCGTCGTCGGTGTACGAGCCCGGCGCCCCGCAGCTGGACCCGGCGCTGCTCGAGGCCGGGGTGCCCGTGCTGGGCCTGTGCTACGGCTTCCAGTCGATCGCGCACGCTCTCGGCGGCACCGTGGCCAAGACCGGCACCCGGGAGTACGGCTCCACCCGCCTGGACTCGGTGGATGCCGACTCCGTGCTGTTCGCGGACCAGGACCTCGAGCAGGTCGTGTGGATGTCCCACGGGGACGCCGTGACGCAGGCGCCCGAGGGCTTCGCCGTGACGGCCTCCACCGCGGGCGCCCCCGTCGCCGCGTTCGAGGACCGCGAGCGCCGCATCTACGGCGTGCAGTGGCATCCCGAGGTGGGCCACTCCTCCCGCGGCCAGCGGGTGCTCGAGAAGTTCCTGCACGTGGGTGCGGGCCTGGGCGCGGACTGGACGGCCAGCGGCGTGATCGAGGAGCAGGTCGAGCGCATCCGCGAGCAGATCGGGGACAAGCGGGCCATCTGCGGCCTGTCCGGCGGCGTGGACTCCGCCGTGGCCGCGGCCCTCGTGCAGCGCGCCATCGGCGACCGCCTCACCTGCGTCTACGTGGACCACGGCCTCATGCGCGAGGGCGAGTCCGCCGAGATCGAGCAGGCCTTCGGCGAGGCCCACGGCGGCGCCCGCCTCGTGATGGTGGACGCGCGCGAGGACTTCCTGTCCGCGCTGGCCGGCGTCACCGACCCCGAGGCCAAGCGCAAGATCATCGGGGAGCGGTTCATCCGCACCTTCGAGAAGGCGCAGGCGGACATCGTCCTCGAGTCCGAGCACGACCCGGACGCCACCGAGGTCCGCTTCCTCGTGCAGGGCACGCTCTACCCGGACGTCGTCGAGTCCGGCGGCGGGGACGGGGCGGCCAACATCAAGTCCCACCACAACGTGGGCGGCCTGCCGGACGACATCGAGTTCGAGCTGTGCGAGCCGCTGCGCGAGCTGTTCAAGGACGAGGTCCGCGCCGTGGGCGCCGAGCTCGGCCTGCCCGAGGGCATCGTGCACCGCCAGCCGTTCCCGGGCCCGGGTCTGGGCATCCGCATCATCGGCGAGGTCACCCAGGAGCGCCTGGACCTGCTGCGCCGCGCGGACGCGATCGTGCGCGCCGAGCTCACCGCGGCCGGGCTGGACCGCCAGATCTGGCAGTGCCCGGTGGTGCTGCTCGCGGACGTGCGCTCCGTGGGCGTGCAGGGTGACGGCCGGACCTACGGCCACCCGGTCGTCCTGCGCCCCGTCACCAGCGAGGACGCCATGACGGCGGACTGGGCACGGATCCCGGACGACGTCCTGTCCCGCATCTCGAACCGCATCACCAACGAGGTCGACGGCGTCAACCGGGTCGTGCTCGACGTGACCAGCAAGCCGCCGGGCACCATCGAGTGGGAGTGAGCGGCGCGTCCGGCGCCGCATCCGGCCGCCCCTGACCGGGGCGGCCGTCCGCACGAAGACCGCCTGGACCCAGGCGACGGAGGAAGGACCGCACGCACGTGACCGAGCAGGAGTTCCCGCGCCTGGCCCGCGCCCGCGCCGCCGCACGCCCCGACGAGGGGCAGACCCGCCCCGACCCGGCCGCCTGGGTGTCCTCCCTGGGCTCGGGTGCCGAGAACGACACGATGCTGCGGTTCGCGCTCTCGGCGGCCAACAGCATCGACCTCACGGAGGCGAACTCCTCCGGCGTCTCGCAGCTGCTGCTGGGGCGGCGCACCCGCCTGTCCACCCTGCTGCCGGCCGGCCCGGTGCTGGACGCGGCGCACGAGGTCTCCCTCGGCCTGCGCGCCAAGGTCCGCGAGCTGGCGGAGGAACGCGGCATCGACGTCGGGGCGCTCGCCGTGGGCGTGGCCACGTGGACGGCTGAGGAGGACGGCCGGCGGGAGCGCCGCTCCGCCCCCGTGCTGCTGGCCCGCGTGGCCCTGACGGTGCGCCGCGGCGCCCGGGGCCGGGACGAGCTGGAGGTCCAGATCACCGAGCCGGCCCGCCTGAACCCGGCGCTCGTGCGGAATCTGCGCCGGCACCACGGCATCGCCCTGGACCCCGAGGCGTACCAGCAGGCCGCCTACGCCACGGCGCGCCTCGAGCCCGCCCCCGCGTTCGCCCGCCTGCGCGAGGAGACCGCCGCGATCGCGGACCTGCACATCGAGGACTGCCTGCTCGTCTCCACGTTCGCGGACCTCGGCGAGACCGCCTCGCTGCCCGCCTCCCTCGAGGATCTGCCGGTCGTGCAGGCCCTGTACGACGCCGGCACCGGCATGGTGCCGCGCCCGCCGGCGCTGCAGCCCACGGGCGCGCCCGCGGAGGACGACGTCGCCCCGGCCGACGAGCGCCTCGTCGTCGACGTCGACGCCGCCCAGGCGCGCGTGCTCGAGCACGCCGCGGCGGGGGACTCCCTCGTGGTGGCGGCCGCCCCCGGCACCGGGCAGACCCAGACCGCCGCCGCCCTGGCCGCGCGCCTGGCCTGGGAGGGCCGGCGCGTGCTGGTCGTGGCCGAGCGCTCCGCCGCCCTGGCCGACGTGCTCGACCGCCTCGAGGAGGCGGACCTGCGCTCGATCGCGCTGGATGTGCCCGCCAACGCGGACCCCGAGCTGCTCCGCCGCCAGCTCGTGCAGGCCGTCCTGCGCTCCGAGCGGGCCGTGGACCCCGACACCGCCCGGGACGAGGCCGCGCTGACCGAACGGCGGCGCCGGCTGCAGGAGCACGTCGGCTCGCTGCACCACGTCCGCCCCCGCTGGGGCTGCTCGCCGTTCCAGGCGATGCAGGCCCTGGCCGCCCTGACCGGGCTCGAGACGCCGCCGGCCACCACCGTGCGCCTCAAGCGCTCCGTGCTGGACTCCACCGTGAACCGGCAGGCCGTGGGTGAGCAGCTCGTGCGCGCCGGGGAGCTCGGCGCGTTCTCGGCCGCCGCCACCGAGAGCCGCTGGTTCGGCGCCCGCGTGCGCAACGTGCAGGAGACCGAGGCCGCCTCGGAGCTGGCCGACGAGCTGGCGGCGGCCCTGCACACCACCCGACGCGCCGTGGACACCGCCGCCGCCCAGGCCGGCCTGCGCCCCGAGCGCACGGTGGCCGGCTGGGCGGAGCAGGCGGACCTCTACCGCCGCGTGGCCCGCACCCTCACCGAGTTCACCCCCGAGGTGTTCTCCCTCGACGTGCCCCAGCTGGTCGCGGCGACCGCCACCAGCTCGTGGCGGCGCCTCCACCTGGTCGAGATGTCCTCGGTGGCCCGGTCCCGCCTGCGCCGCGCGGCCAAGGACGCGGTCCGCCCGGGCGTGCAGCCCACGGACCTGCACGGCGCCCTCGTGGACGCCGCCGCCGTCCTGGAGGACTGGAACCGCCACGCCGCCGAGCCGGGCACGCCCCCGCAGGTGCCGGACCAGGGCGAGCACGTGATGGGCCACGTCGGCCAGGTGCGCGAGCACCTGCGCCGGCTCGAGGGCGTCCTCGCCCCCGAGGCCGTGGCCGAGGGGCCGCTGGACGAGCGCGACGTGGACGACCTCGTGGCCGCCGTCGACGGGCTCGTGGCGGACCGCGACACCCTGGCCACGCTGCCCGAGCGCACCCTCGTGCTGGACAGCCTGCGCGACCACGGCCTGGCGGAGCTGCTCGAGGACCTGCGCGAGCGGGAAGTGCCCACCGAGGCCCTGACCGCCGAGCTCGAGCTCGCGTGGTGGCAGTCCGCCCTCGAGGCGATGATCTCCGGGGACGACTTCCTCGCCATGATGAGCGGGGCGGACCTGACCGAGGTCGAGCGCGGGTTCCGCGACCTGGACCGCGCCCATCTCGAGCGCGGCGGCGCCCGGCTCTCCGCCGCGTTGGCCGCGCGCTGGCGGGAGGCGCTGCGCACCTATCGCGCGGACGCGGCCGTGCTGCGCACCCTGCTCAAGCAGGGCAGCCCCACGGTCGAGTCCCTGGCCACGATCACCCCCGAGCTCCTGCAGCCGCTCGTGCCGGTGGTCACCACCTCGCCCATGGCCCTGTCCGAGTTCCCCCCGGAGTGGCGCGCCGACGTCGTCGTGCTGCTGGAGGCCGACGCGACCGCCCTGGCCACCGCGATGGGCGCGCTCACCCGCGCGCCCCAGGTGGTGGCCCTCGGCGACCCGGTGATCGGGCGCCCGCAGTCGTTCCAGGTCTCCGTGGACCCGACGGCGACCGCCGGGCCCCTGCGCCCGCTGCGCTCGGCCCACGACGCGCTGGACGAGGTGCTGCCCACCCTGCCGCTGCGCACCGTGCACCGTCCCCTCGAGCGGCGCCTGGTGCGCCTGCTCTCCGCGCTCGCCTATGACGGCGCCCTGGACGCGCTGCCCACCGCGGGCGAGGCCACCGGCCGGGATCGTGCCGTCACGGCCGAGTACCTGCCCGAGGGCACCGGCATCCCGATGACCGGCGGCGACGTGGTCGAGTCCACGAACGCCGAGGTCGCCCGCACCGTGGAGCGCGTGTTCGAGCACATCCGCGACCGGCCCGAGCAGTCCCTGGCCGTGGTCACGGTGTCCGAGCAGCACGCCCGCCGCGTGGCCGCCGCCGTGCAGGCCACGGCCGCGCAGGCGCCGTGGGCCCACGAGTTCCTCGCCCGCGGCCGCGGCGAGGACGCCGCCGAGGCCGAGCCGTTCGTGATCGTGCCGGTCGTGCGCGCCGCCTCCGTGGTGCGCGACGCCGTGATCCTCACCCCCGGCTACGGCCGCACCCCGCACGGGCGCGTGGTGCACCACTTCGGCGCCTTCTCCGACCCGGACGGCGAGCGCATGGTCACGGTCGCGCTCACCCGCGCCCGCCGGCGCCTGCACCTCGTCTCCGCGCTGCGCGCCGCGGACCTGGACGAGGACCGGCTCGACGGCGGCGCCCTCTGGTTCCTGCGGCTGCTCGAGGCCTACCTGGGCGACGACGCCGCGGACCCGGTGGGCACGGTGGGCGATCCGCTGCTGGCCGATCTGCGCGACCGGCTCGAGGAGCACGGCGCCCGCGTCCTGCCCCGCTACGCCGGCGTCATGGACCTGGCCGTGCTCGATCCGCGCGCGGACGAGGCGCCCCGTCCGCTGGCCCTGGCCGGCGACGGCGGCGAGGTGTACCGCGCCCTCACGGTGCGGCAGCGCTCGCGGACCCTGCCCGAGGGGCTCGAGGCCCGCGGCTGGGAGCCCCGGACCCTGTGGGCGATCGACGTGTTCGCGGACCCGGAGTCCGTGGCCCGCGAGCTGGCCGACCGGCTGGGCGTGGAGCCGGCGGACGAGACGGACGAGACCGACGACGATGTCCGCTGACGGCGCGCCGCGCCGCCGCGGCCCGCGCCGGGCGGACGCCCCGGGCACCGGCCCGGCAGCCGCCGACGGCCGCGAGCCGCGCCTGCCCGAGATGCCCCGGCTGAGCGGGCAGGCCGGGACGTCGCCGGCGACCGCACCGACCGGGGACAGGGCCGGGGTCGAGACCGGTGCGGCCGAGGCCGAGCGTGACCGCTGGCTGCGCGAGCAGCGCCCGCCCCACTGGGGCTGAGCCGGCCCGGTGCGGCCGGGTCAGTCCGCGGCGGCGGAGGACGAGGACGACGTCGACGACGTCGAGGACCCGGCGGCCGAGTCCGAGGTCGATCCGCCGGCCGAGCCGGTGCCCCCGGTGCCGGAGCGCGAGTCGGTCCGGTAGAACCCGGAGCCCTTGAAGCTCACGCCGACCGAGCCGTACTGCTTGCGCAGGACGCCGCCGCACGCGGGGCACTCGGTGAGGGCGTCGTCGGTGAAGGCCTGGACGACGTCGAAGGCGTGGCCGCAGTCCTTGCAGCGGTAGGCGTAGGTGGGCATGCTCAGCTCCAGCTCGCTCGGGGCGCGCCGGGGCGCGCGGTTCTGGGGGGATCCGACCCCCGATGCTACTCCGCGCCGCGGGCCGGGCTCAGACCCAGCGCATCCCGGCCGCGGTGACGACGCCGTCCACGGGCCGGTCCGTGGGCTCGGCAGGGATGGCGCCTGCCGGCAGCAGCTCGTCCTCGAACACGAGGGCCACGGTCGGCACGCTCCGCGGCAGCTCGGCGAGGAAGCGGTCGTAGTAGCCCCCGCCCTGGCCCAGGCGCATCCCGTCCTCGGCCACCGCGAGCGCCGGCATGACCACCGCGGTCGCCGCCGCCAGCGCGTCGGTCCCGAGCCGTTCGCCCACGGGCTCGTCCACGGGGGCGTTCGCGGCGCGCGCCGTCGCGACGCCCGGGTGCCAGGAGGCCCAGCTCAGGCGTCGTTCCGGCTCGATCACGGGGACGAGCACCCGCGCCCCCGCGGCCAGCAGGCGGGCGCGCAGCCCACCGGTGTCCGGCTCGGTGGCCATCGGCAGCACGGTGGCCACCACCGGGGCGGTCCCGTCCGCGGTCGCCGCGGCCACGCGCGGACCCAGCCACGCCCACAGGTGCTCGACGGCGGCCGCGGACTCGGCGGCGCGGCGCGCAGGGGAGCGGTCGCGGCGGGCGGTGCGCAGGCGCGCACGCAGGGCGGCCTTGGCGTCCACGACGTCGTCGACGCCGGCGACGGGGCCCGTGGCGGCGGGCTCGGGCACGGGAGGGGGAGTGCGCATGTCCCCATGATGCCCGCCGCACCGGTGCCGCGCCCGGCCGCGCATAGGATCGACGCCATGTCCTGGCAGCGTTCCCCCTGGCCCGTGACCCTGCGGCACGGCACCCTCGCCCTGCGGCCGCTGCGGAGGCGGGACCGGGAGGCGTGGGAGGAGCAGCGGGCGCACAACCGCGAGTGGCTGACGCCGTGGGATGCGACGAGCCCCGTGCCGGGCGCGGGTCCGGCGTCGTTCGGGCAGATGGTCCGCTGGCACGGCCGCCAGGGCCGGGACGGCAGCGCCTACACGTGGGGCATGGTCCTCGACGACGACCGCCCGGACCGGGACCGCCTGGTGGGGCTGCTGTCCCTGGGCGGGATCCAGTACGGCTCGGTGCTCTCCGGCTCGATCGGCTACTGGATCGACCGTCGCGAGGCCGGCCGGGGGCTGACGCCGACGGCCGTGGCCATGGCGACGGACTGGGCGTTCCGCAGCGCCGGCCTGCACCGGGTCGAGGTCAACATCCGCCCGGAGAACGCGGCCAGCCTGCGGGTCGTGGCGAAGCTCGGCCTGCGCGACGAGGGCCTGCGCAGGGCGTACCTGCACGTGGACGGCGCCTGGCGGGACCACCGGACGTTCGCGGTGACCGCCGAGGAGGTCCCCGACGGCCTGCTGGCCGGGTGGCTGGCCACCCGGCCGCGCCCCTGAGCGGCCCGGCGGGACACGCCGCGTGCGGACACGCCGCGATGGCCGGGCCGGTCCGCCCCCGGCGCTAGGCTGACCGCATGGACGAGACCACCGCGCCGACGAGGGCCGTGCGGGCCGCGCTCGACGCGCTGGCCGACGCCCGGGTGAGCGCGTCGCTGGTCATCGTGGCCCTCGTGGCCTTCCTGGCCTGGCGGCTCGTGCTGCGCCGCCATCGTCTCGCGTCCGCCCCCGCCCGCCCGTCGATGCCGAGGTCCTTCATGCACCGTCTGCAGAGCTCGCCCGCCGTCCGTGCCCTGAGCGCCCGGTTCTCGGGCCGCCTGAGCGCCGCCGCCGACGCGGCGCGCGCCGCCCGCGGCCGGACCGGCCTGCACATCCGGTGGGGGCGCACGGCGCTGTTCCTCGCCGCCCTCGTGGCCCTGCTCGTGTTCCTCGTGGCCGGTCTCGCCGCGGCGTTCGGCGCGGGCACGCTCGCCCTGGCCGGCTGGTCGCTCCTGTTCGCCGTGGCCGGGCTGGCCGGCCTGCGGGCCCTCGCGGTCCGCGACCGCACCCGTCGCGCCCGGCCCGCCGCCGTCGTCGTCCCGGAGCGCCCCGCCGCCCCGGCCGCCGAGGAGCGGCAGGCCCCGGCCGCGGACCCTGAGCGGGACCGCCGCGTGCTGGAGACCGTGCTGGCCTTCGAGACCGAGGCGCCGCGCCCGGCCGCCGCGCCCGCCGCACCCCGGGTCGAGCCCGTGGTGGTGACCGCCTCCGCCGCCGCCCCCGCAGCGGACCGTGCGGTGACCATCCCCGCGGTGCCGCGCCCCACCTACCTGGACGCCCCGGAGATGGCCCGCCCCCTGCCGGCGCCGCTCGAGACCCCCGCCCCCACCGGCGCGGACACCCGGCTCCAGGACGCCGCGCGCACGGCGGACGATCAGATCAGCGCCGCCGCCGAGCAGGACATCGCCGCCCTGGACCTGGACAACGTCCTGGCGCGGCGCCGGGCCTGCTGAGCCCCGCCGGGCGGCCGCGCCCGTGAGCATCGACCGAGCCGCCGCGCGCCAGGCCGTCCGCGCGTCGGGCGAGCGCTGGCTGCGCACCCGAGCCGACGCCCTGCACCTGCAGCGGGGACGTCGGCTCGCGCGCGTCCTGGACCTGGACGTGATGACCGGACGCGCGGGCGACGCCCGCGTCCGCTCCCGCACCCTCGTCCTCGCCCGCGACCCCCGGCACCCCGCCGCCCCCGGCGCGACGTGCCCGCCCGTCCCGGGCGAGCGCGGGATCCTGGAGGACGGCACCCTGTGGTGGTGGGCCCCCGCCGACCCCGTCCTGCCGGGCCTCACGCTGACCGCCGACCCGGACGCGCTCGCGGCCCTGATCGGCACGGCGCCGGGCCGGGCCCGCCTCACGTGGCGCGGCTACCGGCCGCGGAACCGGGCGGTCCTGGCCGTCGAGGCGACCGGCGACGGCGACGTCGTGGCCCGCACGTTCCTGAAGGTGCTCCCGCCCGCGCGCGCCCCACGGGTCGCCCGGCGCATGGCCGCGGCGGGGGCGGCCGGGGTGCCGGTGCCCGCCGTCCTCGCGGCGCCGGAGCGCGGGGTGCTCCCGCTCGCGAGCGTGCCGGGCCTGCCCTGGCGGGCGCTGCTGGCCGGGCCCGAGGCCGCCGCGCTCGACCCCGCGCGGGTCGCCGCGCTGCTGGACCGGCTGCCGCCGGTGCCCGAGGAGCCCCCCGGCCCGGCGGGCCCCACGGCCGGGGCGGCCGGGGGCGACGACGCGGACGACGGCGGACCCGCCGTCCTGCTCGAGCACGCCACGTGGGCCGCCGTCGTGCTGGACCCCGAGGCCCAGGACGAGGCCGCCGCCCGGGCGGACCGGCTCCGCGCGGCGCTCGCGGCCGGGGACCCCGGCCCGCGCGTGCCCGTGCACGGCGACCTGCACCCGGGGAACCTGCACGTGGACGCCGCGGGGGAGCGGATCACCGGCGTGCTGGACGCCGACGACCTGGGCATGGGGCACCGCGTGGACGACTGGGCCGTCCTGATCGCCCATCTCGAGGCGGGCGCCGTCGACCTCGGCGCCGGCGGCGCCGCGCTGCGCGCCGTGGCCGAGCGGTTCGGGCGCCACGCCCGCAGCGAGGTCGACGAGACGGCGCTGGCCGCCCGCGTCGCGACCGTCCTCGCCGCCCTCGCGGCGCAGCCGACCGCGCCCCGCGCCGTGCGGTCCGCCCGCCGGGCCGCCGCCGACGCCGCCCTGGCCCGCGTCGGCCTCTGACCCGCGACGGCGGCCACCCCCTCGAGCGGCGGTCAGTCCGCGCCGAGCCCCTCGCGGAGCGCGTCGAGCTCGTCCCGGACGCGCGCGGCGCCGTCGTGGTCCCCGAGGGCGGACAGGCACTGGTGCAGGCCCGTGAGCGCGCCGAGGCGCACGAGCGTGGAGTCGGTGGAGTCGCACACCAGGCGGAAGAGCGTCGCGGCCTGCTCGGGGCTGCCGTCCTCGGCCACCACGTAGGCGGCGAAGAGCTCGGCCTGCGCGGCGCCCTCGCGGTCCCCGGCGGCGGTGAACAGGTCGGCGGCCTGCAGTGCGGTGGCGATCGCCTCCGGCCCCCGCTCGAGCGACCACAGGGCCCGGGCGCGGGTGTCCGTGTAGTCGGCCACCTGCCAGTCGGCGCCGGCGTCCCGCACGAGGACGAGCGCCTCCTCGAGGAGGTCGAGGCCCTCCGCCTGGCCGGACTCGCACAGCAGGTACCCGTGCGCGTGCAGCGCGGCCGGCAGCACCGCCGGGTCCTCGTCCACCGCCTGGCGCGCGGCCGCGACCGCCCGCTCGAACAGGTCGAGGGCGGAGGGCCGGGTGCGTTCGTCGCGCTCGCGGTTCACGAGGGCGCCGGCGGCCAGGAGCGTGCGCGCGGCGTCCTCCCACTGGCCGTGGGCCTCGAACAGGCCGGCCGCCTCCCGCCACAGGGGCAGCGCGTTCTCGGCGCGGTCCTGGTCGTGGTGGGCGTGGCCGAGGTCCACGAGGGCACGGGCCTGCTCGACGTCCCGGCCGTGGGTGGCCTCGCGGCGCACCAGCCGGGCGAGCAGGGGCTCGGCCTCGTCGGCGCGGCCGGCGAGCACGAGCTGGTGCGCCCACCAGTAGCTCAGGCTCGAGGCCTCCGGCGCCTCGGCCTTCTCCGCGTGCACGGAGGCCAGCTCCCACGCGGCCACGGCGACCTCCTCGTACCCGCCGAGGTCGCCGGCCACGCGCCCGGCCAGAGCCGCCGCGGAGGCGGCGCCGCGCCGCAGCCCGACCGAGGCCATCCGCTCCGCCGCCTCGAGCGCCAGGTCGAGGGCCGCCGTCGGACGGTCCAGCTCGTGGGCGGCGATCGCCCGCACCGTGGTGGCGGAGGCGAGGACGGCCCGGGCGGCGGGCAGCGCGGTGACGACGGCGGCCGCCGCGTCCGCCTCGGCGTGCTCGCCCCGCCACAGGTGCAGGCGGGCGAGCAGCAGATGCGCGCTGGACCACGAGCCGGTGGGCAGCAGGGCACCGGTCGCGCGCAGCCCGCCCAGGACGCCGATGACGCGGCGGGCCAGCTCGAGCGCGGCGTCCAGGTCCCCGGTGTGCACGCGGTGCACGGCCAGGGCCAGGGCGGCCTCGGGCAGGACGGTGTCCCCGGGGTCCTCGCCGGGAGCGCCCGGCTCGTCCTCCACGACGCCGGCCAGCACCGCCGCCTCGACCGTGTCCGGGTCGCGCACGAGGGCGGCGCCGAGCTGGGACTCGAGCTCGGCCTGCCGGGGCCGGCCGAGGTGGCGCAGCAGCGCCGCCCGGGCCTCCACCCAGCGGGTCAGGGCGGCCTCGTCCCCGACCTGGCCCGCGGCGACGGCGAGCGCCCGCAGCAGGGCGAGGCGGACGTCGTCCTGGCCGGGCCCGAGCGCGGCGAGACCGGAGTCGGCGAGGCGGGCGGACTCCCGGGGCTCGTCGCGCAGCGCGGCCTCGAGGGAGAGCTCCCACCAGCCTCGGGCGTCCAGGGCGGTCGGGGCGTCGGGCGCCGCGGTGCCGCGGGCCTGCCGGAGCAGGGCGCGCACCCGGTCCAGGGCGGCGTCGACGGCCGGCTCCACGGGGCCGCCGGAGGGGCCGTCCCGGCGGGGCGGGTCCTGCGGGGTGTCCACGGGCGCTGCTCCTTCCGGGGGTGGGACGGGTGGTCCTCCAGCCTAGGGCGCGGGTCGGTGGACCGTGCCGCTGTTCGCGGTGGGCGGTGCTCGTAGACTGGCCGGGCCCGCAGCGTCGCCCGCCGCGGGCCGTCCCACTGCCGCCAGGAGCCCGCAGCCATGAGCACCACCCCCGCCGCCCCAGACGCCGCCGGAGCACACCCCGCCGGCCCGTTCCAGACGCGCGCCGGCGCCTACGCCCTGATCGTGGACGGCGGCCGCGTCCTGCTCAGCTCGTGGCAGGGGCCCGAGTTCCTGCAGTGGACGCTGCCCGGCGGCGGCATCGAGCTCGGCGAGAGCCCGGAGGAGGCGTGCCTGCGCGAGGTCTGGGAGGAGACCGGCCACACCGCCGAGCTCACGGGCCTGCTGGGCGTCACGACCGGGACGATCCCGGCGGAGAAGCGCCTGCGGGGCGAGCCGCTGCCCCTGCTCACCGTGCAGGTCCTCTACACCGCCCGCATCACGGGCGGCGTCCTGCGCCCTGAGGTCGGCGGATCCTCGACGGACGCACGCTGGTTCGACCTCGCGGAGCTCAGCGGGCTGCGCACCGCCTCCTGGGTCACCGAGGCGCTCGCCCGTGCCGGGGTGGCCACGTGAGCCGCCCCGCCCACCGACGCCCGACGGCCCTCGCCGCCTCCGCCCTCGCGCTGTCGCTGGCCCTGGGGGCGTGCGCGCCGCAGGCGGACGCCCCGCCGACGCCCTCGGCGTCAGGCACCCCGATCACGGTCGTGTACGACAGCGAGGGCCTGGAGGCCGCCGTCGCGGCGGTCCTGGCCCGTCACCTGCGCCTGCACGGCCACGCTGTGGCGGACGAGGACGGCGTCGCCGTGGAGCAGCCCGCGTGGTCCGCCGCCGGCGGGGACACGGTCGCCGTCGTGGACACCCTGGCCCTGGCCGCCGCCGCCGACCCCGCAGCGGCGCTGCCGTCCCCGCCCACGCCGACGCCCACGCCGACGCCGACCGGGACGGAGGCCGGCACGTCCACGGGCACCGTGCCCACCCCCTCGGCCACCGCCTCCACCGCCGCCCCGAGCCCCACCGCGCTGCCCGTCGGCGACCCCGCGGCGGACGCCCCGGCGGCCGGGCGCGTCCTCGAGACGCTGCTCGCCGAGGAGACGGCCGCGGCGGGGACACCGCAGGACGAGGCCCCGGCGGCGCTGTCCTCGTCGGCGGGCGTGCTGCGCCTGACCGCGGTCGTCACCCAGACGACCGCGGCCCGGCTCGAGCTCGAGTCGATCACGGACCTCAACGGCCGGTGCGAGTCACTCACCGCCGTCGCACCCCCGGCCCTGACCTCCGCGGCGGACGCGGCCGCGGCCCTGCGCGTCCGCCTGGACCGGCTCGCCGGCTGTCGCCCCGAGACCTGGCTGGCCGACACCGAGGACCCGGCCGCCGCCGTCGTCGCGGACGAGGCCCAGGTCGCGCTTCTGACCGGCACGGATCCGGAGATCGACGCGAGCACGCTCGTCCCGCTCGAGGACGACGGCCGCGTGCTCCCCGAGGGGCGACTGACCGCCGTCGGCTCCGCCGCGATGCTGGACGACGACGCCGAACGGCGCATCGCCGAGGTGATGTCCGCCCTCGACGGCGACGGCCTGCGGGAACTCGAACGGCTCACCACGGGCGACGACCCGCTCCCGCCCGCCGAGGCCGCGCAGTACTGGCTGGTGGACCATGGCCTGGAGGACGCGCCCGAGGACTGGTTCGTGCCCCGCGGCTCCTGGTTCTGAGCCCGCGCGAGGGAGGGGCGCCGGCCCGCGTCGCACGAGCGCGACTGTGACGCACACCGCCCGGGGGGTGCCATGATGGGGGCATGCCGACCCCGCATCCCCGCCAGTTCCGCCAGTCCGCCAAGCTGCTGAACGTCCGCTACGACGTGCGCGGCCCCATCCTGGAGGAGGCGCAGCGGATGGAGGCCGCGGGCCACCGGATCATGAAGCTGAACATCGGCAACCCGGCCCCGTTCGGCTTCGAGGCGCCGGACGCCGTCCTGGCGGCGATGCACCAGCACCTGCCGCACGCACAGGGCTACTCGGACTCCAAGGGCATCTACTCGGCGCGCACCGCCGTCTCGCAGTACTACGAGTCCCGGGGCATCCGGGACATCGGCGTGGACGACGTGTTCATCGGCAACGGCGTGTCCGAGATGATCACGATGGTCCTGCAGGCCCTGGTCGACGACGGCGACGAGATCCTCGTCCCCTCGCCCGACTACCCGCTGTGGACCGGCGCCACCACCCTGGCCGGGGGCCGGGCGGTGCACTACCGCTGCGTCGAGGAGGAGGGCTGGGAGCCCGACCTCGAGCACATCGAGTCCCTCGTCACGGAGCGCACCAAGGGCATCGTCCTGATCAACCCGAACAACCCCACCGGCGCGGTCTACTCCCGCGCCGTGCTGCAGGGCATCGTGGACGTGGCCCGCCGCCACCACCTCGTCCTCATGGCGGACGAGATCTACGAGAAGATCACCTACGACGGCGCCCGCCACATCAACGCCGCCGGCCTGTCCGACGACGTGCTCACCCTGACGTTCTCCGGCCTGTCCAAGGCGTACCGGGTGGCGGGCTACCGCTCCGGCTGGGTGGCCGTGTCCGGGCCGAAGCACCGGGCCGCGGACTTCCTCGAGGGCCTGACCCTGCTGGCCAACATGCGGATGTGCGCCAACGTGCCCGCGCAGCACGCCATCCAGGTGGCACTGGGCGGCTACCAGTCCATCAACGACCTCGTCCTGCCCGGCGGTCGGCTGCTCGAGCAGCGCAACCTCGCCCAGGACCGCCTGAACGCCATCCCCGGCGTGTCCGTGCAGCCGGCCCACGGCGCCCTCTACCTGTTCCCGCGGCTGGACCCGGAGGTCTACGCGATCGACGACGACGAGGCGTTCGTCATCGAGCTGCTGCGGGCGAAGAAGATCCTCGTCTCGCACGGCGGGGCGTTCAACTACCCGCACAGCGACCACTTCCGGCTCGTCACGCTGCCCAGCGTGAAGGACCTGAGCGTGGCCCTGGACCGCCTCGAGGACTTCCTCGAGGACTGGAGGGAGCGCCATGGCTGACACCCCGGCCACCGAGGCGGGCCGACCCGCCCGTGCCACCGACGACGACGGCGTCTTCGACGCCCCCGCGCGGGAGCTGTTCGCCGCCCGCCGCGGGGACGAGGTCCGGGGCCCGGCCGACGTCGACGCCGCCGCGACGCCCGGCTACGGCGGGGACAAGGCGAAGGGCAAGAAGGACCTGGCCGCGCGCGGCCGGGCGCTCGCCGACCTGCAGGAGCTGCTGTTCGCCCAGTCGGTGCGCGACGCGCCCGTGGGAGAGGTGCCGTCCCTGCTGGTGATCCTGCAGGGCATGGACACCGCCGGCAAGGGCGGGATCATGCGCCACGTGATCGGGGCGATGGACCCGCAGGGCGTCCACCTGCACGCGTTCAAGGTGCCGACCCCGGAGGAGCGCGCCCACGACTTCCTGTGGCGCATCCGACCGCATCTGCCGCGGCCCGGCCTGGTCTCCGTGTTCGACCGCTCCCACTACGAGGACGTGCTCGTGCACCGCGTGCGCGGGCTCTCCCCGCTGGCCGAGGTGGAGGAGCGCTACGGGGCGATCCGCGAGTTCGAGGCGGCCGTGCGCGCCGCGGGGACACGGATCGTCAAGGTGATGCTGCGGATCTCGCCGGAGGAGCAGGCCGAGCGCCTGCTGGCCCGCCTGGACGACCCCACGAAGCACTGGAAGTTCAGCGAGAGCGATCTCGACGACCGCGCGTACTGGGACCAGTACACGGACGCGTACCGGATCGCGATCGAGCGGACGGACACCGATGACGCGCCGTGGTTCATCGTGCCGGCGGACCGCAAGTGGTTCGCCCGGCTGGCGGTGCAGCAGCTGATCATCGAGACCCTGCAGGGGATGGGGCTGGACTGGCCGGAGGCCGACTTCGACGTCGCGGCGGCCCGCCGTCGCCTGCTGGCGGGCTGAGCGCCGCCGTCGTCGCGGTGGGCGGGGCAGTGGTGGTCGGACCTTGCCAAGCCCGGGGCCGCGGTGAGTGGATGGAGGAACACCGGGCGCCGCAGAGGCGCGCCGGACCCGATCCGAAAGGTGCACTCATGACTGAGAACGCTGTCCAGAACGCCCCGCTGTCCGGCAAGACCGTCGCGTTCCTCGCGACCAACGGTGTCGAGCAGGTCGAGCTGACCTCCCCGTGGGAGGCCGTGATCGCCGCGGGTGCGACCCCCGTGCTCGTCTCCCCGAAGTCCGGCACCATCACCGCGATGAAGTCCGACTGGGAGCACGGCGAGTCCTTCGAGGTGAACACCACGGTGAAGGACGCCAAGGCCGAGGACTTCCACGGCCTCGTGATGCCGGGCGGCACCCTGAACGCGGACGCCCTGCGCATCGACACGGACGCCCAGGCATTCGTGCGTGCCTTCTTCGAGCAGCACAAGCCGGTGGCGGCCATCTGCCACGCCCCGTGGACCCTGATCGAGGCCGGCGTCGTGGACGGCCGCCGTCTGACCAGCTACGCGTCCCTGGAGTCTGACCTGAAGAACGCGGGCGCCCAGTGGGTGGACGAGGAGGTCGTCGTGGACAGCGGGCTGACCACCTCGCGCACCCCGGACGACCTCGACGCCTTCAACGCCAAGCTCGTGGAGGAGCTGGGCGAGGGCAAGCACGAGGATCAGACCGCCTGACCGACGTCGGGAGCAAGCCGCGTGGGGCGGGGGCCGTTGGCCCCCGCCCCCGCCGTTTCTCGAACGAAAGCGCCGCGGAGGCCGCCGTTTCTCGAACGAAAGCGCCGCGGAGGCCGCCGTTTCCCGAACGAAAGTGGGGGGCGGGATCAGTCGGCGTCGGGGGCGGCCTCGCCGCGCACCTGGTCGAGGCGGGCGCGGGCGCCGTCGAGCCAGGCCTGGCAGCGGTCGGCCAGCGCCTCCCCGCGCTCCCACAGGGCCAGGGACTCCTCGAGGCCGGCGCCACCGGCCTCCAGCCTCCCCACGGTCTCCACCAGCTCGGCGCGCGCCTGCTCGTAGCTCATGCGGGCCACGTCCGAGACGTCCGCGGAGGTGAAGCCCTCCACACCGCTGGGGCGGCCCGCGTCCTGCGTCTGCTCCATGCCCTGTTCACTCATGCCTGTCGTGTCCTCTCGTGGGATGGGGTCGGGGTGGTCCGATGCGTCGCGACGACGTCCGCGGCGATCCGCCCGGCCGCCACGAGGATGTCGAGCCGGTCGTCCGGGGCGACCTGGTCCGCGTCGCGCACGACCTGCCCGGCGTGCTGGACCACGGCGTAGCCGCGGTCGAGAGTGCGCTGCGGGGACAGGGCGCGGACGCGGGCGCGCAGCTGCGTGAGGGCGTCCTCCTCGCGGACGAGCCGGTGGCCCAGGGCGGACCGGCCGCGCTCGCGCCACCGGTCCGTCTCCTCCTGCCGCGTGTCCACCATCACGTGCGGGCGGGCCAGCACGGGCCGGGAGCGCAGGGCCGCGAGCCCCTCGGCCTCGGCGTGCACGCGGCGCTCGACGGCCGAGGCCAGCCGCAGGCGCGCGTCGGCGAGCCCGGCGGCCTCCTGGGCCGCGTCCGGGACGATCCGTTTGGCCGCGTCCGTGGGCGTGGAGGCGCGCAGGTCGGCGACGTCGTCGAGGACCGGGCGGTCCGCCTCGTGGCCGATCGCCGAGACGACGGGCGTGCGCGCCGCCGCCACGGCGCGCACCAGTGCCTCGTCCGAGAAGGGGAGCACGACCTCCTCGAGCGCGCCGCCGCCGCGGGCGATGACGATGACGTCCACGGCCGGGTCGGCGTCGAGCTCGGCGAGCGCGGCGGCCACCTGTCGAGGGGCCTCGGCGCCCTGCACGGCGACCTCGCGGATCTCGAACTCGGCGGCGGGCCAGCGCAGCAGGGTGTTGCGCAGCACGTCCTGCTTCGCGTCCGAGTCGCGGCCGGTGATGAGCCCGATCCGGTGGGGGAGCAGGGGCAGGGGCCGTTTGCGCGCGGGGGAGGTCAGCCCCTCCTCGGCGAGGGCCCGGCGCAGCAGCTCCACGCGGGCCAGCAGATCGCCGAGGCCGACCGGGCGCATCTCCTGCACGTTCATGGACAGGCGCCCGGCCTTGAGCCAGAAGTTCGGCTTCACGCGCGCCACCACGCGGGAGCCCTGCTGGACGGTCCCGTCCAGGGTCATGGCGACGTTCCGCCAGGCGGTGAGCGGCAGGGAGACCTCCTCCTCGAGGTCCCGCATGGTCATGTAGACGTTGCCGCGGTTGTTCTTGAACTCGATGAGCTGGCCCTCGATCCACGTGGCGGGGGCACGCTCGATGTGGGCCTTGAGGTTCTCGGAGAGCCGGCGCAGGGGCCACGGCCGCTCAGCGGAGGTCTCGCCCGCGCGGGCGGGTGCCGAGACGGGCACGTCCGACGTCGCCGAGGCGCCCTCGGTCACGGGCTGGTCCATCCGGGTCCCTCCTGTCCGCGCCCGGTCCGCCCGGGCACGGGCCCACCGTACCGCCCTCGCCGGACGCGCAAGACGGTGCCCCGGTGTCCCCCCGGGGCCGCCGCCGACCCGGTCGGGTGCTCAGACCGGGGAACCTCCGGCCAGGATCGGTACGCTCGACGGGGTCGGAACGGAATGGAAAGGACCCCATGCGCACCACCCTCAGCCTCCTCGTCGCAGCCCTGGCGGGCCTGCTGGCGGTGCTCGCGACGGCCGGCGCCCTCGTCGACGAGGCGACGCACCGCCCGGAGCTGCTGCGCGGGGTGACGGAGCAGGTCGCCGTGGACCCCGAGGTCCGCGCCGCCGTGCCGGGGGTGATCGACGACGTCGTGCACGACGCCGTCCCCGAGCAGGTGCCGGGCCCGCTGGCCCAGACGGCCGAGGACCTGCTGCGCCCGCTGGCCCAGCGCGTGGCGGACGACCCGCAGGTGGTGCAGGGCTGGTCCGACACCGCCGACGAGGCCCGGCGCGCCTGGCTCGCCCAGCTCGAGGACCCGGAGGGCGCGGACGAGCCCGGCTCGGGCGCGGACGTGACCATCCCGTTCGGTCCCGTCGCGCAGTCCGGGATCACCGCCGCCCTGGGCGACATCGAACGTGACCTGCGCGAGGACCGGTTCGACCTGCCCGGGCAGGCGCTGCTGGAGACGATCATGGGCGCGGACGTCGGCGACTGGGCCGCGGACACCCTGCTGGCGCCCCTGTACGACCGCGCCGCGGAGCTGCGGGACAGCACCGCGCTGCGCATGGACGCGCGCATCGACGCCCTGGCCGGCACGGACCGGGCCACCGTGCACCGCTGGGTGGACGCCTCCACGCACTGGCGCTGGGCCGCCGCCGCCTCCGTGCTGGCGCTCGTGGGCGCCCTGCTGCTCGCCCCCCGACGACGGCGGGGCCTCGCCCTGGCCGTGGCGGGTGCGGTCGCCCTGGCCGGCGGGCTGATCGGCGGCGCCCGCCTGGGTCCGGACGCGGTCCACCTCACGGCGCCCGAGGGGGCCTCCCCCGGGGTGGCCGCGTTCGTCCAGCAGATGGAGGACGCCGCGCGCCCGGCGTTCGCGGCCGCCGTCGCCCCCTACCCCCAGACCCTGACCACCCTGGGCTGGATCGTGCTGGCCGCGGGCCTGCTGCTGGCCCTGGCGGAGCTGTGGGTCGCTCGGCGTGGGCGGGTCCGCGCGGCCCGGGCGGACGGTTCCCCCGTGGTGGGCCGCTCCCACACCGCGGCCGACGTCACGTCGCGCTGAGCCCGCGGCGAAGCCCGGGCCCGGTCGGCGTCCCGGCCGATAGCATGGAGGGCATGTCCGCTCCCTCCGTCTCCGCCCGTCCGTCCGCCGTCGGCCTCGGGATGCCGCAGGTCCCGCGCGTCCGTCGTCCCCGTGAGGAGGTCGAGGCGGCCGCGCCCGTGTCCGGCGAGAAGCGCGTGCTGCTGGCCGCCCCCCGTGGCTACTGCGCCGGCGTGGACCGCGCCGTCGTCGCCGTCGAGAAGGCC
Source organism: Micrococcus sp. UYEF5 (assembly GCF_040546065.1). Classification (NCBI taxonomy): domain Bacteria; kingdom Bacillati; phylum Actinomycetota; class Actinomycetes; order Micrococcales; family Micrococcaceae; genus Micrococcus; species Micrococcus sp. UYEF5. The sequence continues at coordinate 163,843 of NZ_JBEPNB010000005.1, read as the reverse complement.
CTCGAGCACCACGGCGCCCCCGTGTACGTTCGCAAGGAGATCGTCCACAACCGGCACGTCGTGGACACCCTGACCGAGCGCGGCGTGGTGTTCGTCGACGAGCTGGACGAGGTGCCCGAGGGCGCCCTGACCGTGTTCTCCGCGCACGGCGTGTCCCCGGCCGTCGTCGAGGAGGCCGCCCAGCGCAACCTGCGCACCATCGACGCCACGTGCCCGCTCGTGACCAAGGTGCACCGCGAGGCCGTGCGCTTCGCCAAGCAGGACAAGCAGATCCTATTGATCGGCCACGAGGGCCACGAGGAGGTCGAGGGCACGTTCGGCGAGGCGCCCGAGCACACCACGGTGATCAACGACGTCGCCGAGGCCCGCACCGTCCAGGTGGAGGACCCGGACAACCTGATCTGGCTCTCCCAGACCACGCTCTCCGTGGACGAGACCCTCGAGATCGTCTCCGTGCTGCGCGAGCGGTTCCCGAACCTGCAGGACCCGCCCTCGGACGACATCTGCTACGCCACCTCCAACCGGCAGGCGGCCATCAAGTCGATATCGCCCGAGTGCGACCTGGTGATCATCGTGGGCTCGGCGAACTCCTCGAACTCGGTGCGCCTCAAGGAGGTCGCCGCGGAGTACGGGGCCTCCCGCGCCGAGCGCGTGGACTTCGCCAACCAGGTGGACGAGTCCTGGTTCGAGGGCGTGGCCACCGTGGGCCTGTCCTCGGGCGCGTCCGTGCCCGAGGTGCTGGTCCAGGAGGTGCTCGCGCTGCTGGCCGAGTACGGCTACGGGCAGGTGGACGAGGTGGTGACCGCCGAGGAGGACATCATCTTCTCCCTGCCCAAGGAGCTGCGCGCCGAACTCAAGCGGGTGGGCGACGAGTCCCGCTCGCTCGGCGGACGTCGCCGCGACACCGAGGCCTGAGCGCGCCCCTCGTCTCCTCGCTGAGGCCCGCAGACTCGCCGTCACGACGCCGGCGAAGCGGCGAGTCTGCGGGCCTCGGTGTGCCCGGGCCTCGGCGTTCCGGGCCGGCGGGTGGTCAGGGACTCAGAGCCCGAAGACCCAGACGAGCAGGGTCATCGACGCGATGGAGATCAGCACGACGGCGATGATGTTCAGCCACACGCCGCCCTTCACCATCTGGCCGATGGTCACGTAGCCGGAGCCGTACGCGATGGCGTTCGGCGGGGTGGCCACGGGCAACATGAACGCGCAGGTCGCGGCGAGGGCGACGGGTGCGGCCAGCATGAGCGGGGCGACGCCGGTGCCCAGGGCCACGCCGGAGGCGACGGGCAGGAACGTGGCCGCGGTGGCCGTGTTCGAGGTCATCTCGGTCAGCAGCAGGATGCCGACGGCGGCGATCACCACGAGCACCCACACGGGGATGTCGCCGAGGCCCTTGACCTGCTCACCGAGCCACGTGGACAGGCCCGACTTGGAGAACTGACCGGACAGGGCCAGGCCGCCGCCGAACAGCAGGAGCACGCCCCACGGCAGCTCCTTCGCGGCCTCCCAGTCGAGCAGGCGCACGCCGCGCCCGGCCCCGCCACCGGCCGGCAGGAGGAACAGGATGAGTCCGACGACCATGGCGATGGCCGCGTCCGAGAGCAGCGGGGACGTCAGGTCCAGGACGTACTCGGAGATCAGCGGCACGGTGATCCAGGCCAGCGCGGCGAGGACGAAGACGGCGAGGACCTTGGCCTCGGGGGCGCTCATGCGGCCGAGGCGGGCCAGCTCGGTGGCGATCAGGTCGCGGCCGCCGGGGACCTCGTCGATCTCCGGGCGGAACAGCACGCGGGTGAGCAGGAACCAGCACGCGAAGAGCAGGACGACGGCGATCGGCACGCCGACCAGCATCCACTGGCCGAAGCCGATCTCCACGCCGTGCTCGGCGGCCATGTGGCCCGCGAGCAGGGTGTTGGGCGGGGTGCCGATGATGGTGCCGAGCGAGCCGATGGACGCGGCGTAGGCGATGCCGAGCATGAGCGCGGTGCCGAAGTTCGTCTTCGTGAGGGAGCGGATCTCGGCCTGCGTGGGGGCCTCGCCGGGCGCGGATGCGGGCGCGGCGGGGCGGTCGGCCTGGCCCGCTGCCTCGTCCGCGGTCAGGGCGCCGTCCGTGCCGTAGCGCTGGACGAGCACGAGGATGGACACGCCGATGGGGAGCATCATCACGGCAGTGGCGGTGTTGGACACCCACATGGAGATGAACCCGGTGGCGATCATGAAGCCCAGGACGAGGTTCACGGTCCTGGCGCCCATGAACTTCAGGACGCCGAGCGCGATGCGCCGGTGCAGGTTCCACCGCTGCATGGCCAGGGCGAGCATGAAACCGCCCATGAACAGGAAGATGATGTTGTTGCCGTAGCTCGCGCCGACGGCGTCGAAGGTGATGCCGCCGTCGGACTCCTCGGCGGGCACGCCGAGCGGGAAGACGACGAGCGGCAGCAGGGCGGTGGCGGGGATGGGCAGGGCCTCGGTCATCCACCACACGGCCATGAGCACGGCGGTGGCGGCGACGAGGCGGGGCCAGACGCCGAGGTCGCCCGGCATCAGCAGGAACAGGGCGACGGCGAGCAGGGGGCCGGCCACGAGGCCGATGATGCGCTTGACGTTCTCGCCGCCGGACAGCGGCTCGTCACGCATGCCCGGGGAGAGCTCGTGCTCGAACTCCTGGGCGGCCGCCCGGGGGTCGAAGCGGGAGACGTGCTCGTTGACGTTGCTCGGCGGGGGGAGTGGACGGGACTCCATGGGGCCTCCTCATCAGGTCAGGCCCTTGGCATGGCCTGGCAATTCTCTGTGAGTTTCACGGTAGCAAGTGGCCCGGGGCGCGGAAAGACGACGTCGGGGCCGCGACGGCCCACCCGCCCGGCCCCCGCTCACGCCTCCCGCGCCGACTCCGCCCGACGACGGCGCAGCTCGTCCTCCTCCACGCCCGCGACCAGTTCCGGGGCGGCCAGGGGCCGGGGCGCGGACTCGAGCGTGCGGATGTCCGGCGTGGGGGCCAGGCCCGGGTCGGCGTCGCGGAGGCGCCGGGCGGCGGGGAGCACGCGCGACTCGACGTTGCCGACGAGCTGGTTGTAGCGGTCGACGGCGGTCTTGAGGGAGCCGCCCATGCGGTCCAGGTGGGTGCCGAGCGTGCCGAGGCGCTCGTAGAGGTCCTTCGCGCTGGCCACCACGGTGTGGGCGTTCTCGGCCAGGGTGTCCTGCCGCCACGCGTAGGCCACGGACTTCAGGGCGGTCAGGAGGGAGACGGGGGCGACGAGCGCGACGTTCCGGGAGAACGCGTGGTCCAGCAGCCCGGGGTCTGCGTCCAGGGCCGCGGCCAGGAGCGACTCGGCGGGCAGGAAGCACAGGACCAGCTCGGGGGAGTGCTCGAGGCCGGCCCAGTAGGACTTCGCGGAGAGCTGGTCCACGTGGCGGCGCACGGCCGCGGCGTGCTGGGCGGCCAGCGCCTGGCGCCGCTCGTACGCCTCCTCGCCGGGCTCGTCCGCGAGGGCCTCGGCGGCCAGCGCGTCCCCGATGGGGGCCTTGGCGTCCACGGCCATGGCCTTGCCGCCGGGCAGGGACACCACGAGGTCCGGGCGGAGTCGCTCGCCGTCCTTGCCGGACAGCGTGGCCTGCTCCGTGAAGTCCACGTGGTGGAGCATGCCCGCCGCCTCGACGACCCGCCGCAGCTGCGCCTCGCCCCAGTGGCCCCGCGCGGAGGTGGACTTGAGGGTGGCCATGAGCGACGTGGTCTGGTTCAGCAGGTCACGGTCCGTGGCCGCGGCGGCGCGGAGCTGCTCCCCGAGCCGGCCGAACTGGGACGCCCGGTCCCGTTCCAGCACGCTCACCTGCTCCTGGAGCGCCGCCAGCCGCTGGCCCAGCGGCGCGAGCGTGGACATCACCTGGGACTCCGCGCGTTGGCGTTCGGCGTCCTCGGCGCGCGCGGCCGTGAGCGCGCGCTGCTCCGCCCGGGCGGCCGCGAGCTCTTCTCGTGCCCCCTGGTGCTCGGTGCGCAGCGCGGCCAGCTCGGCCTGGGCCCGGCGGGCCTCCTCACCGCCGCCGGCCGCCCGGCGCCACATGAGCCACGCGCCCACCAGGGCGCCCAGCACGAGTCCGAGGATGAGGGCGAGCAGCAGGCTGAGGATCTCCATGCCCCCACCCTCGCAGGCCGCAGGGACACGTTAGGCGGCGGCGCGCCGTCGTCGTGGTGGGCGGCTCAGCCGAAGAGCGGGTTGGGGCCGTTGGCCACGACCTGCGGGTCGCCGTCGACGCGGGCGGCGATGCCCGCCGCGGCGACGCCGGGCAGATACGGGAAGACCATGCGGGTCGAGGCCAGGGCGGCGGCGTCGAAGGCCTCCACCGCGACGGCCGGGCGGGGCCCGTCGGCCGTCTCGATCTCGCCGTCGAACACGGCCACCGCCCGCGTGGGGCGCGGGCTGATCTTCGCGACCGTGGCGGCCGCCTGCTCGGGCTCGAGGTCCGGGTGCTCCCACATGCCGCGCTGGCCGTCGGCGGCGACGGCGAGGATCGTGGGGGCGAACACGGACTGCCGGCCGAGCGTGTCGAACACGTGCTCCACCGCGAGGCTGATCAGCGGCAGCAGCTCGCCGCCGGGAGGCGTGGGGGTCGGTCCGGTGGGCGTCGGGGTGCTCATGGGGCCGAGGCTACCGGCCCTGTCCGACGGCGCCCACCCGCGCCTAGCGTGAACCCATGCAGCTCACCCTCGCTCCCGGGGACATCACGGCCACGCACGCGGACGCCGTCGTCAACGCCGCCAACTCCACCCTGCTCGGCGGCGGAGGAGTGGACGGCGCCATCCACCGGCGCGGCGGCCCCGAGATCCTGGCCGAGTGCCGCCGCCTGCGCGAGACCGACCTGCCGGAGGGGCTGCCCGCCGGGCAGGCCGTGGCGACGACGGCGGGGCGCCTGCCCGCGTGCTGGGTCATCCACACGGTGGGCCCGGTGTGGGCCAAGACGATCGACAAGTCCGACACCCTTGCCTCGTGCTACCGCGAGTCCCTGAAGGTGGCGGCCGGGCTCGGCGCCCGGACGGTCGCGTTCCCGGCGATCTCCGCGGGGATCTACGGCTGGCCCATGGAGGACGCGGCGCGGATCGCCGTCGAGACCTGCCACGCGATGGCGGACGAGGTGGGCGACACCGTGGACGAGGTGCTGTTCGTGCCCTACGGCGAGACGGCGGAGGCCGCGTTCCGGACCGCCCTGGACAGGGTTGAGCGGGGCTGACTCAACTCCGTGGAATACCCCGTGGGGGGACGGCGTTGCACAGGACAGTCGCCGCTCAACCGGAGCGGCCCGCCCTGCATGAGGAGTGATCGACCATGGCTCGTCCCATTGATCCGTTCCGCGAGATGGAGCGCCTGATGACCGGCTTCGCCCGCACCTCCGGCGCCGCCTCCATGCCCATGAACCTCTACCGCGAGGGCGACGTGTTCGTCGCCGAGGTGGAGCTGCCGGGCGTGGACCCGAGCTCGATCGACGTGGACGTCGAGGAGCGCACGCTCACCGTCCGCGCCGAGCGCAAGGAGGCCCCCGCCGGGGAGGACCGTCGCTGGCTCACCAAGGAGCGTCCGGCCGGCACCTTCGCCCGCCAGCTCAACCTCGGCCAGGGCCTGGCCCTGGACAAGATCGAGGCCGACTACAGCGACGGCGTGCTGCTGCTGACCATCCCGGTGGCCGAGCAGGCCAAGCCGCGCAAGATCCAGGTCAAGCACACCGGCTCCGCCGCCCAGGTGGAGGGCGAGGCCGTAGAGGGTGAGGCAGTGGAGGACTCCGCCGTCGAGACCTCCGGCGAGTGATCGCCCTCTGACGGAGCCGCGCGTGACCGGCGCGCGGCCCGCCCCCGAACGCAGTTGCGGCGGGTCCCCACCGGGGGGCCCGCCGCTTCCGCGTGGTGGTCAGGCGCGGTCGGCCAGGATCAGTTGTGCCGCCTTCTCGCCGATCATGAAGCACGTGATGTTGGGGTTCACGGTCACGTGCTCGGGCATCACGGAGGCGTCGGCCACGCGCAGACCCGTCACGCCCTTGACGCGCAGGCGGGCGTCCAGGGGGCTCATGGCGTCGTCGTCGGCGCCCATGCGCACCGAGCCCACCGGGTGGTACACGGTGTTGTGGGTGCGGCGCACGTAGTCGGCGATCTCCTCATCGGTCTGCACGTCCACGCCCGGGGCCAGCTCGCGCCCCGCCCACGCCGCCATGGCCGGCTGGGAGACGATCTCCCGGGCCAGCCGGATGCCGGCCACCGCGACGGCCATGTCATGGCCCTCCGGGTCGGTGAAGTAGCGCGGGTCCACGGCCGGCTTGTCCCGGTAGTCGTTGGAGCGCAGGCGCACGGTGCCGCGGGGACTTGGCGTGGGGTGGACCCGGTGGCCCTGCGGTCTCGGCTGTCGTCCTCTGGTCGGCAGACACAGGTGTGCTTCCTCTCGTCGGGGTCTGGGCGGCCCGCCCACCCTACGGATCGGTCATCTGGGCGGGGATGCGTGCTGGGTGGTGCGGGTCTCTGGGTCCGTGGGGGCGGGGGCTGGGGCTGCCGGGCCCCGTGGCCGCTGGGCCTCTGGGTTCCGTGGGCAGGAGAGCGAAGGTTTCTGCCCCCGGAAGCGAAAACCCTGCCGGTTCTGCCCCCGGAACAGGGGAGAGCGCGCTTTCTGCCCACGGAGCGGGCGGGGCTGCCGGTTCTGCCCACGGAACGGGGCCGGTGCGGGACGCCTCCGCTGCGGTGGGCCCGCCGGTAGACTGCCGGACTGTGGCTTTGACTATCGGATTCGTGGGACTGCCCAACGTAGGCAAGTCGACCCTGTTCAACGCGCTGACGCGCCAGACCGTGCTCGCGGCGAACTACCCGTTCGCGACGATCGAGCCGAACGTGGGCGTGGTGAACCTGCCGGACGAGCGGCTGACTCAGCTGGCCGAGATCTTCGGCTCCGAGCGCATCCTGCCGGCGACGGTGTCCTTCGTGGACATCGCCGGCATCGTGAAGGGCGCCTCCGAGGGGGAGGGCCTGGGCAATCAGTTCCTGGCGAACATCCGTGAGGCCCACGCGATCGCCCAGGTGGTGCGCGCGTTCGACGACGGCGACGTCGTCCACGTGGACGGCAAGGTGGACCCGGCCTCGGACATGGAGACCATCAACACCGAGCTGATCATCGCGGACATGCAGACCGTGGAGAAGGCGATCCCGCGCGTCGAGAAGGAGGTCAAGGGCAAGAAGAAGGAGCCCGCCGACCTCGAGGCGCTCAAGGCCGCGCTCGCGGTGCTGGAGCGGGGCGAGACGATTTTCGCCGCGAAGGACAAGGACAAGCTGGACATGGACCGGCTGCGCGAGCTGAGCCTGCTCACCGCCAAGCCGTTCATCTACGTGTTCAATTCGGATGAGGGTGTGCTGGGGGACAAGGCCAAGCAGCAGGAGCTGCGCGATCTGGTGGCCCCCGCCCAGGCCGTGTTCCTGGACGCCAAGCTCGAGTCCGACCTCGTGGAGCTCTCCGAGGAGGAGGCCGCCGAGATGCTGGAGATGGCCGGGCAGGACGAGTCCGGGCTGGACCAGCTGGCCCGCGTCGGATTCTCCACCCTCGGCCTGCAGACCTACCTGACGGCGGGGCCGAAGGAGACGCGCGCGTGGACCATCCCGGTCGGCGCGACGGCGCCCGAGGCTGCCGGCGTGATCCACACCGACTTCCAACGCGGCTTCATCAAGGCGGAGATCGTGAGTTTCGACGATCTGGTCGCCGCCGGCTCTATGGCCGATGCCAAGGCTGCCGGCAAGGTGCGCATGGAGGGCAAGGACTACGTGATGCGGGACGGGGACGTGGTCGAGTTCCGCTTCAACGTCTAGCAGTGTCAGGCGCCCTCCCGTACCGAAGGAGGGGACACGTCGATCCTCCTATCCGATGTGGTGAACCCCAGCATGCTCCTGCATCGGCGCCGGATGTGACCTACGCCACGCCGTTCAGGGCGCCTGCCATGCATTGCGCACGGACATGGCGGTGAGCAGCACGAGCAGCTCGGCGCGCACCCGCGGGTCCTCCAGGTCGTAGGCCAACCCGTCCTTGATCCGTTTGATCCGATGGCTCACGGTCTGCGGGTGCACGTCCAGCGACGTGGCGATGCCCGGGCGATGGCCCCACTGGAGCAGCCACTCGTGCAGCGTCGAGGCCAGCACGTCGGGGTGGTCCTCCGCCTCGAAATCGAACTCCCCCAAGTGCTTGCGCTGCAGGGCGGTGATCACTGCCGGGTCCGCACTCATCGCCAGCTCGAGGAGGACATCGTCGGCGAAGGTGATCCCCTCGGCCGACGAGTCGAGCAGCTCCGTGCGTGTCGCCAGCGCCAGCGAGCCGGGCAGCTCGTCCAAGGGCACGGCCGGGCCGACCACGCAGGTGTGACCGACGAGCAGCGACTGCAGGGAGCTGGACTGCTTCCCGTCCGCCACGGGATGGATGAGGACCACGTCGCTGGCCCGGTCGTAGTAGGCGACCTTGACGTCGGCACGCCGGCGGATCTGCGGCCCGGAGTCCGCGGAGGTGAGGATGGCGCAGACCTTGGTGCTCGGCTGCCACCCGACCTCGGCGACCAGGTCGCTCGGGTCGCCCCGCCCGTACATCAGCACGCTGGCCAGTCGCCGCAGCGCCTCGTCCTCGTCGCCGTCGTCCAGGTCGGCCAGGTCGTGTCCACGCTGCGACGCAGACACGACGGCCTCCCCGACGGTCATCACCCGGCTCAGCAGCCCGATGACACTCTCACTGTCGTCGTCCTGGCGGTCGGCCCCGAGGATGGGCCCGGTGGACCTGCGCCTGACAGCGGGCGACGGCGATCCGCAGCCCCGAGACCAACAGATCGACGTCGACTCCCCCGCGGGCACATTCTCTCCCGAGCCGCTCGAAGATGCTGCCCCGCGCGGCGACGCGGTCGATGTCGTTGGTGACGACGCAGTCGAGGAACTCCATGAGGACCTCACCGACATCCACCGGCCAGTGCCGCTCGATCGCCACCGGCGGGACCCCGAGCTCGGTGGCGACCTCCGTCACGAGTCGCTGAGTCAGGCGCGTCTTCTCCTCCGCGTACGCCGCCAAGACGTGACGTCCCGGCGCCTTCATCGGCATTCAGACTCCCCATGGTTCTCGCGATCCACCTGGCCTCCACCCCGCCGTGGTGTTCCGCTCGCTGGCATGATCATGAACAGTATTTGTCCAAAGTAGCGAGCCTTGGCATCGAGTGACAATGCGTCACTAGAACTTGTCACATCAGGCCATGACGCGCCCGGGTCTCGCGCGTTTATGATGATTCCCAGCATCCATATGGTGCGGTGCCACCCATCCGATTGCCTGCAGGAGCATCTCATGACCAGTCCCTCTGCCGTCTCCCGCCGAACCGTGACCAAGGGCGTTGCTTGGTCGGCCCCGGCCGTCGCCCTGGCCGTCTCGGCCCCCGCGCTCGCCGCATCCCCCAATCAGGACTGCTACGTCTTCGACATGTGGTCCTCCAACGGCCGCCAGCCGATCAACAACAACCGCGACCAGATCAGTGGGACGGTGCGGTACTCGCCGAACAACCACCAGGACTGCATCGCGGACAAGAACCAGCCCTACCCCTACGACATCAAGATCACGGTCACCCTCAACCCGTCGGTGTACACGGGGGCCTTCACGTACAGAGGCCCGGGCACCGCGACGGGGTCCGGCAACGTGGTCACGATCACCCTCCCTTTCGCGGGGAAGCGACCGGGCTTTAGCCACCAGTGGAACCTCTCTGCGACGACCCTTAGGGGCGTCACCCGTGAGTCTGCGAAGTTCAAGGCTCACATCGAGGCGACCTCCTACCCCGAGGTCACGTGGAAGATCATCGAGCCGCACAACGAGTGGATGAGCAACCGCACCCCGCTCTCCTACGACTACTGACAGGTTCGCACCCCGGACCGGGGAGGTCTCCGCGGTTGTCACTCTCCTGACATGGAGAGCACAGAAGGGATCGCCGATCAGGCGGCCCCTCGGCCGTGAGCAGCACGAGCAGCTCGGCCCTGACGACGGCGTCCTCAAGATCGTCGGCGAGCAGGTCACGTAATTGGTGCAGACGACCGCTCATGGTCTGCGGGTGAACCGTGAGGGCCTGGGCGATCCCCGGCCGGTGGCCCCACTGGAGCAACCACTGGCGGAGCGTCTCGACGAGCACCGCACGCTGGTCCTCGGCAGCCGGTCGAGCTCTCCGAAGTACTTGCGCCGCAGGGCCCGCACGGCGACCGGGTCGGCCACGCAGACGAGCTCGAGCAGGGAGTCGTCGACGAAGGTCGGCCCCGAATGGGCGACGGCCCGAAGGGCGCTGAGCCGCTGCTTCATCGCGAGGGAGTCGGGAAACTCGGTGATCGGCACGGCAGGCCCGACGATGCAGTCGACGTCGGCCATGAGCGGGCGAAGGGTGGTGGCCAGTGCGTCCGCAGCGACCGGCAGCCCGAGGACGGCCTCGGGGTCGAGGTGCTGGGGAGCGAGCAGGACCGCTCGGTGGACCTCCGCCTGTGCCAGGCGCGCAGCCACGCGGATGGAGTCGTAGAGTGCCTCTGCCTCGACCCCACCGCGGGCCGACTCCAGCCCGACCCGCTCGACGATCCCACCGCTCGCCCCCCAGCCGCTCCATGTCATCGGCCTCGCGTTCGGCTCGACGTCCGACCTGGGTCGGCAAGCGACCGTCGGCGTGTTGGTCGCGATGGTGCTCGCCACCGCGCTTGGGTGGCTGATCTTCCGGGTTGCTGCGAAACGCTGGGGAGAGGAGACGGCAGATCTGCCGATGGTGCTCACACCACCCGTCGATCCTGAAGTCGACCACATCCGCGGACCAGAGGACGCCCAGCTCACGCTCGTCGAGTACATCGACTTCGAATGCCCCTATTGCGCGCACGCAACGGGTTCCTGGGAGGACCTTCGCAGCCGGTTCGGGGACGATCTCCGGTATGTCGTTCGCCAGCTGCCACATCACCCTCACGGCCCCATAGCCGCACGAGCGTTGGAGGCGGCATCGAATCAGGGGATGTTCTGGCCGTGGCTGGACTTCGTCTTCACGCGGCAAGACGCGCTCGAGCGCGAAGATCTGATCCGCTACGCCGAAGAGCTGGGCCTGGATGTCGCCCAGTTCACGGCTGACCTCGACAGTGCCGCCGTACGTGCCCGTGTGGAGCGGGATCTCGAAAGCGCCGATGCAAGCGGCGCGCACGCCACCCCGACGTTCTTCGTCGACGGCCGACGGTTGCTGGGCAGCTACGACGCTCGAACGCTCACCTCAGCCCTCGAAGCCAGCCGCCGAGGCACACGAACCCAGGAAGTGCGCTCCTGAGTCGTCAGGCGTCGCGGGGCGCGTCGGTACACCTGCCCGAGCGAACAAGAACACGGGACTGGTGCAGAGACGCGAACCTGGCACCCGGTTGAACCAGATCGCGAAGGACTTCGGCATCAGCGAGTCCTGCCTGACGCCTCAGGCCCGTCAGAAGAGCGGCCAGGGCACGGCCGGCGTCAGCCCGCTCGGGGCCGGGAAGATCCCGCCGTCGAGCAACTGGGCACAGCGTTCGGCAAGGGCGTCGACTTCCTCGGCACCCAGCAGCTCCGCCAGCCCCCACCCCAGCTCACCGTCGAGCCCGTCGAGAACCCGGGCGACGCCGTCGCGCTCCTCCTCGCTCAGCGCCTCGCCCAGCCATCCCCACAGCACGGTGCGCAGCTTGTCCTGCACATGGAACGTCAGCCCGTGGTCCACGCCGTACCGGTGACCGCCGGGCATGGCGAGGATGTGGGCGCCCTTGCGGTCGGCGTTGTTCACGATCACGTCGAACACCGTCATGCGGCGCAGCGCCGCCGTGTCCTCGTGGGCCAGGACCAGCCGATTCCCGTCCTCGTCCTCGCCCTCCAGGATCGTGAGCCACCCCGCGGTCGGCACCTTGTCCGCTGGGAACAGGTCCACGGCGTCCTGCTCAGGGTCCTGCTCCTGCCAGAGCTGCACCATGCCCTCGCCGAAGGGGCCGTCGCGCAGCCAGGTGCGCGGCACGATGTCCCACCCCAGCGTCTCGGACACCAGGTGCGCGGCCACCTCGCGGCGTGCCAGGGTTCCGGCGGGGAAGTCCCAGAGCGGGGCCTCGCCGGCCACCGGCTTGTAGACCACCGGGGTGTCACCGATCGCGCCGAGGAACGTGGCGTTGGACGCCGTCGTGATGCGGCCGGTGAGCGTCAGCTCCCCGGACATCAGCTCGCCGGCGGGCACGTCCGCGGCGCTCATCAGGAGTCGGGGAGAGTGCAGTCGTGGCCGTCGGGGTCGATGGGCTGGCCGCAGTCCGAGCAGATCGGGCGCCCGGCGTCCACGACCTCCCGGGTGCGCCGGGCGAACGCCCGGGCCGCGCCGACGGGCATGCGCACGCGCACGGCCTCGGCGTCCGCCTCGAGCGCCGGGTCGGCGTCGTCGTCGGAGAGGGGGTGCGCGTCGATGAGCACCTGCGCGGTGGTGGGGTCCCAGCCCAGGCCGATGGCCCCCACCCGGAACCACTCCTGCACCGGGTCCAGCGGATCGTTGTCCACGAGTTCCACGGGCGTGCTGGCCGGGACGCTGTGCGGGTTGCCCTCCAGCGCCATGAGATCGTCGAGGATCTCGTCGATCATCTCCGCCATCAGGGCCGACTGCTGCTTCTCCAGCGCCAGGCTCACCAGCCGGGGCCCGGTGCGCACCTGCAGGTAGAACGTGCGGGCGCCGGGACGCCCGAGCGTCCCGATCACGACCCGATCCGGCCAGTCGAACTCATGGGCGGGGGCAGGTGCATCAGTCATGCCACGATCCTAGGCGTCCGCTCGTCCACCGCACCGGTGCCCGTGCCTGCGCCGCCGCCCACCGGGGCGTCGTCGGACGGGCCGAGGGTCGCCAGCCAGGACAGGTCCCCGGCGTCGGTGTTCATCGCCCAGACCCGCGGGCGGGCCGGACCGTAGCTCACGATGGACACGGAGGCGGGCCCCACCTCGATCCGCTGGAACAGATCCAGGTGCGTGCCGAGCGCGTCGGCCAGGATCGACTTGATGACGTCCCCGTGGCTCACCGCCACCCACACCGCCCCGGGCCCGTGCTCGGCCTCGACGGCGGCGTCGTGCCGGCGGATCGCCGCCACCGCGCGGGCCTGCATGCCCGCCATGGACTCCCCGCCGGGGAAGACGACGGCGGACGGCTGGGTCTGCACCGTCGCCCACAGGGGCTCGGTGGCCAGGTCGCTGAGCGCGCGCCCCTGCCACTGGCCGTAGTCGCACTCGGTGAAGTCGTCGTCGACCAGCGAGGGCACCGTCCCCGGCTGGCGATCGAGGAGGGCGCGGGCCGTCTGCGCGCACCGCTCCAGGGGACTGGCCACCACCGCGGCCACGGGCACGGCCGCGATGCGGTCCGCGGTGCGGGCCGCCTGCTCCCGTCCGTGATCATCCAGGCTGACCCCGGGGGTGCGGCCCGCCAACAGTCCGGACGCGTTGGCCGTGGTGCGGCCGTGCCGCACGAGAAGTACCGTCGCCATCACTCCACCCTACCGACGGGGCGCGAGGGCCTCAGCGGGACGGGTCACGGGGCAGGGGAGTCCACCGCAGGGTGAGGCCCCCGACGGCGGCCAGCGCCGCGTGGGCGTCGTCCGCGGCGTCCTCCAGCCCGTCCGCCACGTCTTCACCCGCCGAGGTGAGCAGCAGGACGGCGTGGTCGTCCGCGCCGGGCTGCTCGCCCGGGTCGGCACGCCAGCCGCCCCTGCCCCGCACGCCGTCCTCGCCCCCGGGCAGGGAGCCCAGCCACGCGGCGGCCGCCCGGGCCGCCCCGGGGCCGACGACGTCCAGCCGCAGGGTCGCGGGGGAGCCGTCGTTGCCCGGCGGGGTGCCCCACAGCCAGTCGAGGTCCACCTGCCACGGCAGGGCGCCTGCGGGGCCGCCCGGGGACGGAGGCTGCATCACGCCTCGGCGTCCGACTGCTCGGAGGTCCAGCCACCCTCACCGATCCACCGCAGGGCGCTGAGCGAGGGCATGAAGAGGTACTCGCCCCCGGCCATCCGGTTGAAGGTGGTGATGCCGTCGATGCGCTTGCGGGCCGGCTCGGCGGGGATGGTGAACCGTCCCTGCGTCGGGTCGTCCTCGTGCAGACCGACGATCGGGTCCCGCTCGGAGCCGAGGTCGACGAAGTTGCCTCCGTTGATCCACTCCTGCTGCATGAACTCGATCGTGTCGAAGGCCCGGGCGCTGATGAAGATGAAGTAGATCCCGCGGTCCTCCTTCGCGTCGTCGGCCGAGGTCACCTCCGGCGACCACCCGGGACCGTAGGTCGAGGAGCGCCGGATGATCCGCTTGATGTTCACGTCCGTCATGATCGACAGGTCGCTGTCCCGCGGGTTGAGGCGACGCATGTGGCTGGAGTGCGGGCACATCAGGCCCTTCGGGTCGTCCTCGAAGGTGAAGTCGTTGCGCCGCTGCGGGTCGTTGCCCAGCTCCTCGTCGTCGTGGTCCGGGGAGAGCACCAGCGGGGCGCCGCTGCGCCACCGGCCGAACATCTTCGCGGCGATCCGGTGCTGCTCCTCCGGGTCCGGGCTCTGCGAGGCCAGGTACTCGTTGAAGGCGCCCACCCGACTGGCGAACTTGCGCAGCACCACGTAGGTCCCGTTGCGGCCCAGCACGTCCGGCTGCGGCACGGCCAGCGGGGAGCCGGTCTCGCTGTTCTCGCCCAGGATGAACTCGCCGGCGGAGATGGAGCGCTCCTGGCCCGGCTGGGGCCGCACCCCGCTGCCGGCCACCGTCGGCTGCGAGATGGAGTCCCGGAAGCCGAAGGGGTTCTTGTTCAGCTCGTCGACCCCGAACCGGTGGGTGGCCACCAGGGTCACTCCGGTGGAGTGCTCCAGCACCTCCTCCGCCTGGTCCAGGGCCGCGTCCAGGGCGTCGGCGTCGGCCGCGTAGATCGTCAGCGCGATGTGGCAGGCGTCCTGGGTGAACGCCTCGTCCCAGTGCTCCGGGGCGTTCGGCCCGGTGTCCATGAGCTGCTGAGCGCGGGCGGCCATCCCCTGCTGGTAGGGCAGCGGGAAGCTGGCCAGAGAGTCCTCGGGCAGCCCCAGGGCGCGCAGGCCGGCATAGCTGATCGCCACGCCGGTCCAGGACTGCAGGTCATCGGCCCAGTCCTGCGCGGAGGTCACGTACTCGGTCAGGCGACGGACGAAGTCCCGACCGCCTTCGGCCTCCTCCACGGTCAGCATGGCGTGGGCGCCGACGTAGGGCTCAGGCCGCGACCGCAGCACCAGGCCCTGGATGTCGTCCAGGTCCAGCTCGACCCGCTCCCGATCGAAACGTTCCTTCAGGTCCTTGAGCACGCCCATCTCAGTAATCCACCGCCTCGGGGGTGGAGATCGTGTCGGTGAGCTGCTTCAGGGCGGCCGCGGTGTCCTCGTCCAGGTCGGTGCGCCCGGCCATCTGGTCCAGGAAGGTGTTCACCGCGTCCTCGGTGCGCTGCAGTCGACGCGTGTCCACCACGGTGACCTGCGGGTTCGCCACGAACCACCCGGAGGCGGTGATCTGGTGGTCGGCGATGAAGTCCTTCACGGTCGGGCTGTCGATGCCCGGCCACCCCTCCACGTTCTGGAAGAGGAGGTCCATCAGCTCGGGGATCTTGGTGGCGAAGTCGTTGATGTACGCATCCCAGTCGCCGTCGTAGGCCGTGGCGAAGAGGATCCGGGTGTTGTCGTCGAAGAAGACGAAGCGCATGTCGTGCAACGTGGACACGCGCTGGGCGCCGTCCATGTTGCCGCGGGTCAGGTCGAAGATGCGCTGCAGCCGTTCGGCGCCGCCCGGCTTGAGGCGGGCGATCGCGGTCAGCTCCGAGACCTTGCCCGAGCGCATCCCCACGCGGCCGGCGGAGTCGGCCGTGCCGGACAGGTCCGGGTTGTGCTCGCGGATCATCGCCTCGAGGGCGATCTTGGCCAGCGTGGGGGCGTCCTGGGCGACGTCCTCGACGGCGCGCTTGACGGCGTCGAGACGGCTCTCGTCCTGGAGCCGGGGGTCTGAGCGGTCAGTCATGAGGTCCTCCTTCGAGAATCCTTTGGGGTGAATGGTGAGGGGTGGGGCCGGGATCAGTCCGGGATGTCGTCGAGCGACGACGGCTCGGGGGCCGGGCGGTCGTTGAACTCGTGGCGGAAGCGAGTGGACTGCTCATAGGCGCGCTTGCGGACGCGCATGATGGAGCCCAACGGCTGGTGCTCGACCACGCCGTTCCAGGGGTTGAAGGTGAGGGCGTCGTCGCCGTAGACGCGGCGGGGATGGCTGTAGCTCTCCTGCGCCTCGATGCGCAGGGTGGCGACGGGCTGGTGCGGGGCCTCCTCCTCGTCCCACAGGACGGAGGCGTCCTCCACCGGCATGCGCTCCGGGTCGGTCGCCAGCTGCGCCCGCAGGACGTACTCGGCGCTCTCACGCGAGAAGAAGTCGGCGACGATCTCGCTGATCGAGGAGAAGTCCTCCACCTTCATGTCCTGACCGGTCAGGGCGCGCACGTTCTCGGACGCCGGGGCCAGCGAGATCTTCGCGACGTGGTCCCCGTAGCGCAGGGCGCCCTGGGTGAAGTACGTCTCGCCGAGGACGTGGGCGTTGTCCCGCCCCAGGCCCTCCAGGGTGGCGCTGGGGGTCCCCCCGACGGTCTCCACCGCACCCCGGACCACGCGCGCGGCGCCCGTCGTCAGGCGCTGCAGCAGCTCGGGGGACTGGGAGTTCTTCTCCAGCAGGCTCAGCATCTCCTTGTAGCGGGCCACGGTGCCGAAGGCGAGCGTCGGGAAGTTCACCATGAGGAAGTCCTGATTGTGGCTGTCCAGATCCGGCAGCAGCCGCTTGCCCTCCACCCCCAGCACCTTCAAGGCCCAGCCCCGCGGGGCGGGAGTGCGGTCGGTGTGGATGTCCCCGGGTGCGGAGGAGAGCCGCGCCACCGCCTCGTAGGTGCCCGGACGGGCGAAGATGCCCTGCGCCAGCTCGGGAGCCAGGCCCTCGTGCACCTCCAGCGTGGCCTTGAGGACGGCGTGGCTTTTGGCGTGGGCGTCGCGGTGGGCGTGCTTGTGCTCTCCCGCCGCGCGGCGCTGTGCCGCGCCCATCTGGGCCAGGATCTCGCGGGTCAGGTCCTCCTCGCGGTCGACCGAATGCTCGATGTCGGGCGTGTACTTCACCGGTTCAGTCATCAGTGCTCTGCCTTCCCTCTCTGGAGCGCCGTGTGCGCCGCGCGGAGCCGCGCACCTGACCCTGGCGACGCTATGACTCTCCCCCTGTCAGGGCAAGGAAGGAAGCGCGCCGCAGATCCGGGAGTCGGGGCCCGGGGGCGGTGCCCCGGGGGATCTGTGACAGTGTGGCGGTGACCCGCCCCAGGGAAGCGCACCCGAGCCAGGAGAAGCATGACCGCCACCCTCGTCGCCTCCGGCCTGGCCGGCGGCCACGGCCATCGCACGCTGTTCGACGCGCTCGACCTCACCGTCGCGCCGGGGGACGTCGTCGGCGTCGTGGGGGCCAACGGCGCGGGCAAGTCCACGCTGCTGCGCATCCTCGGTGGGGACCTGGCCCCGCAGGCCGGCACCGTGTCCCTCGCCCCCTCGGACGCCTTCGTCGGCTGGCTCCCGCAGGAGCACGAGCGCGTGTCGGGGGAGACGGTGGCCGGGTACATCGCCCGCCGCACCGGCTGCGCCGAGGCCACCCGCGAGATGGACGCCTCTGCCGAGGCACTGGCCGACCCGGACGTCACCGACGCCGCCGCGGACCGCTACAACACCGCCCTCACCCGCTGGCTGGCCTCCGGCGCCGCGGACCTGGAGGAGCGCATCCCCGCCGTCCTGGCCGACCTCGGCCTGGACCTCTCCGCCTCCCCGGAACAGGTCCTCATGACCTCCCTCTCCGGTGGGCAGGCCGCCCGCGTCGGCCTCGCCGCGCTGCTGCTCTCCCGCTTCGACGTCGTGCTCCTGGACGAGCCCACCAACGACCTGGACCTCGACGGCCTGACCCGCCTGGAGGCCTTCGTGCAGGAGCTGCGCGGCGGCGTCGTGCTGGTGAGCCACGACCGCGAGTTCCTGGCCCGCTGCGTCACCCGCGTCCTGGAGCTCGACCTCGCCCAGCGCACCAACCGCGTCTACGGCGGCGGCTACGAGGCCTACCTCGAGGAGCGGGCCACCCTGCGCCGCCAGGCCCGGGAGAAGTACGAGGAGTTCGCCGAGCAGAAGCAGGACCTCGTCTCCCGCGCCCGCACCCAGCGGGAGTGGTCCAGCCAGGGCGTGCGCAACGCGATGAAGAAGTCCCCGGACAACGACAAGCTGCGCCGCAAGGCCAACAGTGAGTCGAGCGAGAAGCAGGCCCAGAAGGTCCGGCAGATGGAGAGCCGCATCGCGCGCCTGGAGGAGGTGGAGGAGCCGCGCAAGGAGTGGAGGCTGGAGTTCACCATCGGTGCGGCGCCGCGCTCCAGCTCGGTGGTCGCCACCCTCAACGACGCCGTGTTCCGGCAGGGCGGCTTCACGCTCGGCCCGGTGTCCCTCCAGCAGAACGCGGGGGAGCGGATCGGCATCACCGGGCCCAACGGGGCCGGCAAGTCCACCCTGCTGCGCGGGCTGCTGGGCCGCCAGGCCCCGGACGAGGGCATGGCCGCCCTGGGGTCCAGCGTGCAGATCGGGGAGATCGACCAGGCGCGCTCGCTGCTGGTCGGGACCGTCCCGCTCGCCGCGGCCTTCGAGGCGCTCGTGCCCGAGATGGCCTCCGGGGAGGTGCGCACCCTGCTGGCCAAGTTCGGCCTCAGGGCCGACCACGTGAACCGCCCCGTGGACGAGCTCTCGCCCGGCGAGCGCACCCGGGCATCCCTGGCCCTGCTCCAGGCCCGCGGGGTGAACGTCCTCGTGCTCGACGAGCCCACCAACCACCTGGACCTGGAGGCCATCGAGCAGCTCGAACAGGCCCTGGAGACCTATGAGGGCGCCCTGCTGCTCGTCACCCACGACCGCCGCATGCTGGACACCGTCCGCACCGACCGCCGCTGGCAGGTCCAGGACGGGCGGGTGACGGAGCGCTGATGTCTCGGGCGCGGCGGCCGCGGCGTCAGGCCGGTGGGCACCGTCACCCTTGCCCGAGATTCGGTCGTGCACGACCATGAGAGTTCAGTCCCCACCGACGAAAGGGCCCCAGACATGTCCCGCATCCTGATGATCCTCACCTCGCACGACCAGCTGGGCGACACCGGCCGCAAGACCGGGTTCTGGCTCGAGGAGTTCGCCTCGCCCTACTACGTCTTCACGGACGCCGGCCACGAGGTCACCCTCGCCTCGCCCCGCGGTGGCCAGCCGCCCATCGACCCGACGAGCTCGCAGCCGGAGATGCAGACCGAGGCCACCCGCCGGTTCGACCAGGACGAGGAGGCCAAGGCCGCCCTGGCCCACACCACGCCCTTGGCCCAGGTGGACGTGGACGGGTTCGACGCCGTCTTCTACCCGGGCGGTCACGGCCCGCTGTGGGACCTGGTGTCCGACGCCGACTCCACGCGGATCATCCTCGACAGCGACGCGGCCGGGCGCCCGCTCGGCCTCGTCTGCCACGCGCCCGGGATCCTGCACCCGATCACCGCCGCCGACGGCACCCCGTTCGTGCGCGGCCGTCAGGTCACCGGGTTCACCAACGGCGAGGAGGAGGCCGCCCAGCTGACGGACGTCGTCCCGTTCCTCGTCGAGGACTCGCTGATCGCCGCCGGCGCGGACTACCGCAAGGGCCCGGACGGGGAGAGCTTCGTGGTCACGGACGGCACCCTGGTGACCGGCCAGAACCCGGCCTCCTCCGCCGACGCCGCCCGCCGCCTCCTGGACCTGCTCGCGCGCTGACCCTCCACCGAGCCCGCCGCCCCGACCCCGAGGAGACCACCATGAGCACCCCCACCCGCACGCGCGAGATCCACCTCGCCTCCCGCCCCCACGGCGCCCCGACGCCGGAGAACTTCCGTCTCACGGAGGTCGAGCTCCCCGAGCTCGCCGAGGGCCAGGTCCTCGTGCGCAACACCGTGATGTCCGTGGACCCGTACATGCGCGGCCGCATGAACGACGTCGAGTCCTATGTGCCTCCGTTCCAGCTCGACGCCCCCCTCGACGGCGGCGCGGTGGGCACCGTGATCGCTTCGCGCCACGCGGACGTGCCGGAGGGCACGTCCGTGCTCCACGGCCTCGGCTGGCGCGAGCACGCCGTCCTCGACGGCGACACCGTCCAGGCCGTGGACACCTCCCAGTTCTCGGACAGCACCTACCTGGGCGTGCTGGGCATGACGGGTCTGACCGCCTACACCGGCCTCGTGCACGTGGCCGAGATGCAGGAGGGCGACGCCGTCTTCATCTCGGGCGCCGCGGGGGCCGTCGGCTCGGTCGCCGGCCAGATCGCCCGCCTCCTGGGCGCCTCGCGCGTCGTCGGCTCGGCCGGCACGCCCGAGAAGGTGGCGTGGGTGAAGGAGCTGGGCTTCGACGCCGCGTTCGACTACCACGACGGCTCGCCCACGGACCTGCTGGCCGAGGCCGCGCCGGAGGGGATCGACGTCTACTTCGACAACGTGGGCGGCGACCACCTCGAGGCCGCCATCGCCGCGCTGCGGGTCGACGGCCGCGTGGCGATGTGCGGTGCGATCGCCCAGTACAACTCGACGGAGCCGCCGGCGGCCCCGCGCAACCTCGCCCTGGCGATCGGCAAGCGGCTGACCCTGCGCGGCTTCGTCCTGCAGAAGTACGCGGCGCAGGTCCGTCCCGAGTTCCTCGAGCGCGTGGGCCCGTGGGTCGCCGACGGGAAGATCCAGTGGGACGAGACCGTCCGGGAGGGTCTGGAGAACGCGCCCCAGGCGTTCATCGACCTGCTCGAGGGCGCCAACACGGGGAAGATGGTCGTCCGGCTGTGACGAGCGACGGCGCACTCGGGGGCGGCATGGACACCTTCCGGCATCAGGGCCTGACCTTCGACGTCCGCGACGGCGGGCCGGCCGAGGGGGAGGTGGTCCTGCTGCTGCACGGCTTCCCGCAGGACGCCACGTCCTGGAGGCACGTCGAGCCGCTGCTGCACGCCGCGGGGCTGCGCACCCTCGCGCCGGACCAGCGCGGCTACTCCCCGGGGGCCGCGCCGCGGGCGACGGCGGCCTACCGCCTCCCGGCGCTCGTGGGGGACGCCGTCGCGCTGGCGGACGCGGCGGGGGCACGGCGCGTCCACGTCGTCGGCCATGACTGGGGCGGCGCCGTCGCCTGGGCGCTGGCCACCGCCCACCCCGAGCGCGTCGCGTCCCTGACCGTCCTGTCCACGCCGCACCCGGCCGCCCTGGCCCGCGCCCTGCGCGGCCCGGACCAGCTGCGCCGCAGCTGGTACATCGCCGCCTTCCAGGCACCGGCCCTCCCCGAACGGATCCTCGCGCGACGGCTGGGCTCCCTGCTGCAGCGGGGGCAGGTCCCCGGGGCGGAGCACTACGCCCGCCGGTTCTCCACCCCGCAGAGCCTGCGCGGCCCGGTGAACTGGTATCGGGCGAACCCGGATCTGGTGACCACCACGCGCAGCGCGCCCGTGACGGTCCCCACCACGTACGTGTGGGGCACCCGGGACGCGGCCCTGGGGCCGCGGGCCGCCGAGCTCACGGCCGGGCAGGTGGCGGGGGAGTACCGGTTCGTGAAGCTCGACGCGGACCACTGGCTGCCCGAGCGTGAGGCGGATGCCGTCGCTCGGGCGATCCTGGACCGGGTGCGCTGACCCGCGCTCCGCGCGGGCCGCTCCCGCCGTCTCAGCGCGGCCCGGCGGCCTCGGTGATCCGGTTCAGCAGGTCCATGAGGACCTGGCGCTCGGTGGTGTCGAGGGGGATCCGGGTGAGGGCGTCCACCGGGACCGTCCGGGCGGACGCCCGCAGCGCTCGCCCCTCGTCCGTCAGCCGGACCAGCACGCGTCGCTCGTCGTGGACGTCGCGCTCCCGCGTGACGAGCCCCATGCCGGCCAGGCGCCGCACCAGGGGTGTGATCGTCCCGTTGTCCATGCCGAGCCGGTCCCGCAGCGCGCCGACCCCCAGCGCGCCGGCGGCGTCCGACGTCGACGCCTCCGTCTCAGCCGAGGCATCACTCTCCGCCTGCCACAGGGTGAGCATCACGAGGTACTGCGGGTAGGTGAGGCCGAGGCGGGACAGCAGGGGGCCGTAGCCGCGCGTGACGGCGCGCGCCGCCCGGTGCAGGGCGAAGCAGAGCTGGTCCTCGAGGGCGAGGCTGGGGGTCGGCGCGGCATCCATGGAAGCGATTCTAGTGGTCGCTGGGGCGCGACTTGGTTGCGCGCGACCTAGCCGGGTGGCAGGCTGGATCCGACTCGTCCCGCACGGGGCGGGCGGATGAAAGGACCTCCCATGGAGACCATCTACACCGCCGAGGCGCTCAGCACCGGCGCCGGCCGCGACGGCCATGTCCGCACCACCGACGGGCGGGTTGACCTCGACCTCGCCGTGCCCACCGAGATGGGCGGCTCCGGCCAGGGCACCAACCCCGAGCAGCTGTTCGCCGCCGGCTACGCCGCGTGCTTCCACTCGGCCCTGCAGATGGTCGCCCGCGCCTCCCGTGCCGACATCACCGACTCCTCCGTCGGCGCGCGCGTGGGCATCGGCCGCCAGGGTGAGGGCTTCGGCCTGGAGGTCACCCTCGAGGTCGTGCTGCCCCATGTCCCCGCGGACCAGGCCCGCGCCCTCATGGAGCAGGCGCATCAGGTGTGCCCCTATTCGAACGCCACCCGGGGCAACATCGACGTCGTCCTCGAGCTCGGGGAGGCGTGATGACGAAGCGCCGACAGCCCGTCCCCCTCTCCCAGACCGCCGCCCGCCTCGGCCTCGGCGGGTTCATGACCGCCGCGGGGCTGTCCCACCTCACCGTGGCACGCCGTGAGTTCCGTGCCCAGGTGCCCTCGTGGGTCCCGCTCCCGGCGGACCTCGTGGTGCTCGGATCCGGCGTGGCCGAGATCGGCCTCGGGGCCGCTCTGCTGGCGCTCCCCGGGCAGCGCCGCCTGACCGGCACCGCCCTGGCGGCCTTCTACACCGCGATCTACCCCGGGAACATCGGGCAGTACGCCGAGCGCAAGGACGGCTTCGGGCTGGACACGGACGGTCGCCGCCTGGCGCGGCTGTTCGGCCAGCCCGCCCTCATCGCGGCCGCCCTGTGGGCCGCGGGAATCCCCGAGCGGGAGCAGGGCGGGCGCGGCTGACGCCGTCGCCGGCCCCGCGGGCCTGGGCCGGCTCCGGGCACGTGCCCGGAGCCGGCGTGATCTCACCCTGCCGCGAGGCGCGGCCCACTGTAGGGTGCCCCGTCGCAGGTGTCCCGCAGGTGTCCGGTCCGGCGGGCCGTCAGCCTTGACGCATCGTCCCGGTCTCGAGGAAGCGCTGGTGCCAGGACAGGGCCTCGCCCAACAGGTGCGGGGTGTGCAGGCCGTCCGACCCGCGCATCGCGCGGTCGAAGTAGTCCCGCAGCTGCTCCCTGTAGTCCGGGTGCGCGCACGTGTCGATGATCGTGCGGGCGCGCTGCTTGGGGGAGAGGCCGCGCAGGTCGGCCAGCCCCTGCTCGGTGACCACCACGTGCACGTCGTGCTCGGTGTGGTCCACGTGCGAGACCATCGGCACGATGCAGGAGATGTCCCCGCCCTTGGCCGTGGACGGGGTGAGGAAGAACGAGGTGAACGCGTTGCGGGCGAAGTCGCCGGAGCCGCCGAGACCGTTCATCATCTTCGTGCCCATCAGGTGCGTGGAGTTCACGTTGCCGTACAGGTCGGCCTCGAGCATGCCGTTCATGGCGAGGATGCCGAGCCGGCGCACGAGCTCGGGGTGGTTGGAGATCTCCTGGGTGCGCAGGATCAGCTTGTCCCGATACTTCGCGGCGTTGTCGTTGAACCGTTCGGCGGCCTCGGTGGACAGGGAGAACGCGGTCGCGGACGCGGTCGCCAGGGTGCCGGAGTCCAGGGCGTCGAGCATGCCGTCCTGCACCACCTCGGTGAACGCGGACAGGCCCGTGAACCGGGACTTCACGAGCTCGGACATCACCGCGTTCGCGATGTTGCCCACGCCCGACTGCAGCGGCAGCAGCCGCTCGTCGTACCGGCCCTGGGCCACCTCGTGCTCGAAGAACTCCACGAGGTGCTGGGCGATCGCGATCGAGTCCGCGTCGGCGGGCTTGAACGGGGAGTTGCGGTCCGGGGCGTGGGTCTCGACGACGGCCACCACCTTGGCCGGATCGCACCGCAGGTACGTCTCACCGATGCGGTCTGCGGGGTGGGTGAGCATGATCGGCGAGCGGTGCGGGGGCAGCGCGGTGCCGTAGTAGACGTCATGCAGACCCTCGAGGTCCTCGCTCTGCCACGAGTTGACCTCGAGGATCACCTGATCCGCCAGGTCGATCCAGGACTTGTTGTTGCCCACGGAGGAGCTGGGGACGAGACGGCCGTCCTCGCGGATCCCGGACACCTCGATCACCGCCGTGGTCATGGGCCCGTAGAAGCCGTTCCACACGGCCTGCGCCAGGTGGGACAGGTGCGTGTCGATGTACTCGATCGCGCCAGCGTTGATCTTGGCGCGCATCGTCGGGTCCGACTGGAACGGGGTGCGCAGCGCGACGGCGTCCGCCTCGGCCAGCGCGCCGTCCATCTCCGCGGAGGTGGACGCCCCCGTGTGGAGGTTGATGCGGAACTCCTCGCCGCGCGCGTGCAGCGCCTTCGCCCGCTCGGCCAGCGCCATCGGCACAGCCTTCGGGTAGCCGGACCCCGTGAACCCGCTCATGCCCACGGTGGTGCCGTGCTGGATGAACGCCGCCGCCTCCGCGGCGGACATCACCTTCGACCGGAGGCCGGGGTGGTGGATGCGGGACGACATGGGTGAGGCCTCCGTGCGGGTGAGACGAGTCGAGCGAGAGCGCTGTGACGTGGAACAGCGATCAGCGTACCCGCGTCACGGGTGGCCGTGGGGATGATCACGCCGGAGGTCACGGGGCCCGCCCTGCGTGATCGACGACGGCGAACAGGGCTCGGCACACCGGGTCGGCACCGCCTCGTATCCTGGCCTCGTGCACCCGTCTGTGAGCGAGCCCCTCACCCGACTGCCGGACGGCACCGTCAAGCAGCGCAACCCCTTCACCGGCACCGAGGTCTGGACCGTGCCCGGCCGCGGCCACCGCCCGCTCGGCCTCGTCCGGCCCGCCCCGCAGCCGCTCGACCCCGCCCAGCAGGGTCGGCACTGTGCCTTCTGCGAGCACCGCCTGCTGGAGACGCCGCCGGAGAAGTCACGCATCGTCTCCACGAGGGCCGACGACGGCGCCCCGGCTTGGCAGATCCTGCGGCATCCGGCCGCGGAGCGGCTCGGGGAGACGACCCCGGCCTTCCGCCGGGTCCCCAACCTCTTCGAGATCCTCAGCTACGACTACTGGCGTCTCAACCACGGCTACGAACTCCCCCCGGACGCGCGCCGCCGCCGTGACGAGTACCTGGCCACCGAGGCCGGCCGCGCCCACGTGCGCGCCGTCGTCGCCGCGAAGCTGCGCGCCTCCGGCCGCTCCGCCGAGGAGGCGGCGGCGATGTCCGAGGCGGAGCTGATCGCGGCGTCGGCCGCATTCTTCGGCGGCACGCACGACGTGGTGATCGCCCGGCGGCACTTCGTCGACGACGCCGTGGACGACCACCAGCTGGCCTCCTCGGGCACCCTCACCCCGGACGAGCACCACGCCTTCCTGGCCCTCACCGCCGACGCGATGCGGGACCTCTACGCGACCACGCCCGCCGTGCGGTACGTCTCCGTGTTCCAGAACTGGCTCAAGCCCGCCGGTGCCTCCTTCGACCACCTGCACAAGCAGCTCGTGGCCATCGACGAGGTCGGCGCGCAGAACGCCGCCGTCCTGGACCGGCTGCGCGAGGACCCGCAGGTGTTCAACCACGCCGCGCTGGACGTGGCTGTGGCGCACGACCTCGTGATCGCCGAGAACGAGCACGCCGTGATGTTCGCCGGCTTCGGCCACCGGTACCCGACGGTCGAGGTCTACTCCACGAGCCCGGTGGGGCAGCCGTGGCGGCAGTCCGCGGCCGAGCTGCGCGCCGTCTCCGACCTGCTGCATGCCGCCCACGCGGCCACCGGCCCGGACGTCCCCTCCAACGAGGAGTGGCACACCCGCCCGCCCGGCGTCGCGGACCCGATGCCGTGGCGTGTGATGCTCAAGTGGCGCGTCTCCACGCTCGCCGGCTTCGAGGGCGCCACCAAGATCAACGTCAACACCCTCAGCCCGTGGGACGTGCGGGACCGGGTGCTGGCGAGGCTGCGGGAGCTGCGGGCGGCGGGCGCGCTCGCGGACGGGATGCGGATCGGGGCCGACGCGCGGGTCCGGCCGGGCATGCTCCGGTACGCGGACTGAGCGGCGGGGCCCGTCCCTCCGCGCGGTCGGTAGCGTGGGCGTCATGGCCCTCCACCTGCAGCGCTACCGCGAGATCGCCCACGTCATGGCCCGCAACGGCCTCATGGCCACGGCCGTGCAGGCCGGGCTCTCCCGGTGGCTGCCCCTCGAGGAGGGGGAGCCGCACCTGGGCATCGACGCCGAGGCCCGCCCCGAGCTGTTCGTGCGCACGTTCGAGGAGCTGGGCGTCACCTTCGTGAAGCTCGGGCAGCTGATCTCGGCGCGCCCGGACGTGTTCCCCGAGGCCTACTGCGCGGCGTTCGCCCGCCTCACGGACAGCACGTCGGCGGTGCCCTTCGAGGCCGTCGCCCGGACGGTCGAGGAGGACCTCGGCGCCGACGTCGACACCCTGTTCGCCTGGTTCGACCGGGCGCCCCTGGCCACCGCCTCCATCGGTCAGGCCCACCGCGCGCGCCTGCATGACGGGCGCGCCGTCGTCGTGAAGGTCCGCAAGCCCGGTGTGGTGGAGCAGGTCCAGGCGGACCTGGAGATCCTGCGGACGCTGGCGGCCACGTGGTCGCGGGCCTCACGGACCTTCGCCGACCTGGACGTGCCGGCCATGGTGGACGAGTTCGACCGCTCGCTGCGCGCCGAGCTCGACTACGTGGTGGAGGCGCGGGCCTGCGAGGAGATCGCCGCCGGCTTCCGGGACACCCCGGGCGTGCGGTTCCCGTGGATCGAGTGGGACCTGACCACCTCGCGCGTGCTGACCATGCAGGAGCTCTCCGGGCTGCGCGTGGACGACCTGGCCGGACTCGACGCCGCCGGCATCGACCGGGAGGAGCTGGCGTACCGGGCCGCCGACGTGCTGCTGGCCATGGTGTTCGAGCACGGCGTGTTCCATGCGGACCCGCACCCGGGCAACCTGTTCATCGAGCCGGACGGGACCGTCGGGTTCATCGACTTCGGCTCCGTGGGGCGGATCTCCCCGTCCCTCCGGCGCCGGTTCGCGGGCCTGGCCATGGCGCTGGCCCGGCAGGACACCGACGGGCTGGTGCGGGCCCTGCTGGACATCGCCCCGCCGCGCGGCCCGGTGGACCGCCGTCGGCTCCGGCTGGAGGTGGCCCGGATCGTCGGCCGCCTCGAGGGGCGCGAGCTCGAGGACATCCGCGTGGCGCAGCTGATCTCGGAGATCTTCGCCCTGGTGCGGCGCCACCGGCTGTCCCTGCCGCCCGAGCTCGTGCAGCTGCTGCGGATGCTGATCATCGTGGACGGCATCGGCCGCCGCCTGCACCCCGGCTTCGACTACACCCGCGTGCTCGACCCGTTCGCCCTGCGCCTCGTGGGGGAGCACCTCGACCCCCGGCGGGTGGCGGGCCGGATCGGCCGGGCCACGATCGCGGCGGCCGAGCTCGGCATCGACCTGCCGGAGTACGCCCGCAAGGTGATGGAACGCATCGACGACGGCGGGATCGACGTCACCGTCCGCGCGAGCGAGCTCGAGCCGCTCGTGACGCGCCTCGAGCGGACGGGCGACCGGGTGGTGGCCGCCATGGTGGTGGCCGCGATGATCACCGGCGGCACGAACGTGCTCGTGGCGTACAAGGACCGGCTCGGCCGCTTCGCCGGGCCGGTGGTGGCCGCCGGCGGCGCCGCCCTGACCGGCGGCAGCGCCTATCTGGCCTGGATCAGCCGCCCGCGGCGTCGCCCCCGCTGAGGGCCACGGGCGGGGTCAGTCGTCGGGATCATGCCCGCACCAGGCCGACCGCGGCGCAGGCCGTCTCGAAGTCGTCGAGGCCGAACGCCTGGATCGGGCTGACGACGCCGGCCTCGCGGGCCCGGCCTGCGGCGAGCTGACGGGCGCCCCAGGCCATGAGGTCCCCGGTCAACGTGTAGGCGTTGGGGCCGCGCAGGTGCACGTCCGCCACGACGCGGCCGGCCGCGTCCCGCGCGATCGCCCCGACTCGGGAGCCCGTGCGGGCCCGGTCTGCGGCGTCGGGGCCACCCGGGTCCCCGGCCAAGGGCCGCAGCAGGGCCTGCACGCCGCGGGCGACGCCGGGGAGCCACCCCACCGCGCCGAGGGCGGCGGCGCCGATCTGCGTGGGCCGGGCCGGGAACCAGCCGTTGAAGACCTCGACCTCATCCAGGCCGGGCTGCATCCGCGGCAGGAACAGGGACTCCGTGCCGCCGAACAGCACGCCGCGGCGATCCTGCCCGTCGACCCGGAAGACGGCCGACCGGCTGGCCGGGCCCGTCGTCGCCAGCCGCCCGCCGCGCCACGTGATCGTCCGCTCGGTGAGGGCGTCCACCATCGTCTGGCGCGTCCCGTGGCTGAGGTCGACGCGCGGGTCCAGCTCGCCGTCGGCGAAGTAGCCGATCTGCAGGGACCGTGCGCGTCCACCGGCCTGCGCCAGCGCGAGCCCGCCCGCGAGCATGCCCGGCGCGTAGTCGAAGCCGAGGGCGGGCAGCAGGGTGGCGCCCGTGCGTCGGGCGGTGGCGTCCAGGTCCGCCTTGAGGTCCTTCACGAAGCCGATCTCACCGGTCGAGTCCACGTAGTGCGCGCCCCTCTCCGCGGCGGCGCGGGCGACGGGCCGGCCGTAGCGTTCGAAGGGGCCGACCGTGGAGACCAGCACATCGCCCTCCGTGACCAGGGCCCTCAGCGAGGCGGGGTCCCCGGCGTCGGCGACGGCGACCTCCAGCCCGTCGTGCCGCCTCGCCGCGTGCTGGAGCGAGTCCCGGTTCCGGCCCGCCAGCACGGGCCGTGCGCCCTGGGCCACGAGGGCGTCCACGACGAGGGATCCGGCGTAGCCCGTCGCGCCGAGCACGATGATGCGGGGGGCGTCGGGGCGGTCGAGGTGCAGGGGAGAATCCGTCATGGTCCCACGCTAGGCCGCGCACGCGGAGACCTCACGGGCTCGGCGACGCCGATCCGCGTGGACCCCCTCTCGCGCTCCCGGACCGGCGGACCCGGACATGGCGAGCCTGGCCCGGCACCCGCCTGCAGGGGCAGACTCGGGGGATGACCCGTACCCCGCCCGCCGTCGCCCCGCCCGCCGCCGAGTCCGGCGCCGAGACCGGCGGCGAGAGCCTGCTGACCGTCCTGATCGCCCTCGGCGTGAACGCGGTGATCGCCGTCGTCAAGTCGATCGTGGGCGCGGTCACCGGCTCAGCCGCGATGGTGGCGGAGGCCGCGCACTCCTGGGCCGATGCCGGCAATGAGGTCTTCCTGCTGCTGGCGGAGCGTCGGGCCGGCCGAGCCCCCGACGCGCGGCACCCGCTGGGCTACGGGCGGGCGGCCTACGTGTGGTCGATGGTCGCGGCCTTCGGCCTGTTCGCGGTGGGCTCGGCGGTCTCGGTCTGGCACGGGATCACGGCCTGGTCCGCCCCCGAGGAGGAGGCGGAGTACACGATCGCGTACATCGTGCTGGCCGTCGCGTTCGTGCTCGAGGGCATCTCGTTCCTGAACGCGCACCGGCGCCTCCGCCGCGACGCGGAGCGGCGGCACATCAGCGATGCCACGTTCCTGCGCCAGACCTCGGACCCCACCCTGCGCGCCGTGTGGGTGGAGGACGCCTCGGCCCTGATCGGCCTGGTCATCGCGGCGGCCGCCCTCGCCCTGCACCAGCTCACCGGGGACCCCCGGTGGGACGCCGCCGGCTCGATCCTCGTGGGCGTGCTGCTCGGGGTCGTCGCGATCTTCCTGCTCTCGCGGAACATGGCGTTCCTCGTCGGCGAGGTCGCCGACCCGGTGATCCGGACCCGGGTGCTGCGCTGGCTGCTGGAGCGGCCCGAGGTGCTCTCCGTGAGCTACCTGCACCTCGAGTACGTCGGCCCGGAGAAGCTCTTCGTCGTCGGGGCCGTGGACCTGGCCGGGGACGAGCGGGAGAGCGAGGCCGCGGTCCTGCTCCAGCGCGTGGAGGACGCCCTCCTCGAACACCCGCGCGTGGCCGCCGTCGTGCTCTCCCTGTCCAACCCCGCCCACGCGCCCCTGGCCCCGGAATCGCAGAACACCCGCGTCTGAGCCGCCGCCTGCGGGCGGGCGGCCTCAGTCGAGGCCGGGGCGGCGGCGCGTGCGCTTCACCTCGGAGCGACGGCGTTTGGCCTCCAGGCGGCGCCGCCGGGAGCCGCGCGTCGGCGTCGTGGCCCGCCGCGGCGTCGGCGGGGCCAGGGCCTCGCGCAGCAGCGCCGCGAGGCGCTCGCGGGCGGCCACCCGGTTGCGCCGCTGGGCCCGGTGCTCCGCCACGCTGACGGTGAGCACCGTCCCGGCCAGCCGGGGCGCCAGCCGCGCGAGGACGCGGGCGCGCTGGACGTGGTCGAGGGCGGAGGTGGCCGCCAGGTCCAGGCTGAGCTGGACCCGCGAGTCCGCCGTGTTCACGCCCTGACCGCCCGGGCCGGAGGCGTGGGAGAAGCGCTCGACGAGTTCGCCCGCGGGGATGACCAGCCCGCGGGGTGCGCCGGGGCCGGGGGTGACGCGCACGTCGCCGGGGCGGGGCTCAGCCACGGGGGGCCGCCGTCCGTGGTCCGCGCAGGTCCGCGAGTGCGACGAGGAGCGCGAGCGCCATGCACCCCGCCACCAGGGTGAAGGCGGCCATGAACGCCCCGTCCCAGTCGGCACCGGAGGCGACGCCCAGGAACACCCCCACGATCACGGCGGTGCCGACGGCCGTGCCGACGCGCTGGCCGGTCTGCAGGACGCCGCCGGCCGTGCCGGAGTGCCGCGGTGGGACCTCGGCCAGGCTGAGGGTCTGGTTGGGGGAGACCACCATCCCCTGCCCGGCGCCCAGGATGCCCAGGGTGAGCAGCAGCCACCACGGGCTCAGGCCGAACTCCCGGTTGGCCCACGCCACCCCGATGGAGCCCACGACGGCGAGCAGCGCCAGCGCGATGCCGAGGACGACGATCTTCCGGCCCGTGCGCAGCACCACGCGACCGGCCACGGTGGACATCACGCTCGACATGACCGCCGAGGGAAGGCCGATCAGGGCGGCGTGCAGCGCCGGGTAGCCCAGCCCGTTCTGCATGAACATGGCGATCACGACGAACATGCTGGTCGAGCCGGTGAAGTAGATGGCGATCAGCAGGGCGCCGCACGCGAAGCTGCGGGTCTGGAACAGGCGCAGGTCCACCATCGGGGCGCGGCCCCGTCGGGCGTACCGGGCCTCCCACCGCGTCCAGAGGGCGGCCAGGCCGATGCCGACGGGCAGGAGCGTGAACCGCCACGGCCCGAGCCCCCGGTCCAGGAACGGGAGCATGACGGCCACGAGGGCGCCGGCCAGCAGGACGACGCCGACCGGGTCCAGGTCCGGACGCCGCGCCCGCTCGGGGACGGTGCGCGGCAGCCACTGGCGGGCCACGATCAGGGCGCCGAGGGCGATGGGCACGTTCACCAGAAAGGTCGCGCGCCAGCCGAGGTCGCCGCCGAGCCACGCGATGAGCCCGCCGCTGAGCAGCGGCCCCACCGCCACGGACACCCCGACGACGGCGCCGAGCGCCCCGAACGCCCGGGCGCGGAAGGCGCCGGAGAACTCGCCCTGGATGAAGCCGGTGACCTGCGGGTTGAGCAGGCCCGCGCCCACGCCCATGACCAAGCGCGCGAGCACGAGCAGGACGCCCGTGGGCGCCAGGCCGGACAGGAGCGCACCGAGCGCGAACACGCCGAGGCCCACCAGGAACAGCCGGCGGCGGCCGAAGAGGTCACCCGCCCGGCCCGCCGGCACGAGCACCATGCCGAACACGAGGGTGTAGCCGGAGATGGCCCACTGCAGCTCCGCGTCACTGGCGTCCAGGCCCCGCTGCAGGGCGGGCAGGGCCACGTTGATGCTGGACACGGCCAGCAGGGACATGAAGATCGGGATGAGGAGCACCGCGAGGATGCGCTGCTGGTGCGGGGTGAAGACCGAGGACGCGGCGTCGTCGGACGGACGCGGGGCGACGGGCATGCGGTCTCCTTCTCGGGGGTGTCTCGGGCGCTCTCCAGGATCGGCCCTCGTCCCGCATCGTGCCAGGTCCCAGGGTCCTCGGCCCGGTGCGGCGCACGGAGGCCATGACCGCGGTCGACGCCCTGCCGCCCCGTCCCGCCGGCGTCGGGTGCGGGACAGAGGCACCTCGGGTCCCCGGTGGTGGAGAAGGCGAACTGAGGGGGCCCGGAACTGCTCCGTCAGGCCGTAGTCTTCACGCATGAGCGAGACGCACGACGAGATGCAGGTGTTCGCGGCAGACCAGGGCCTGCTGGTCTGGGGCTCGTCCCGGGCCCTCGATCTGCTGGACCAGGCCGAGGACGTGTGGGCCAAGGTGGTCACGCCGTCGCTCGTGGCCAAGCTGAGCACGCTGGTGCAGGGGATCTCCCAGGCGCAGCTGGAGGGGGCACGCTATCTCCGGCTGGACGACAAGTCCTACGAGACGGTCAAAGCCCTGGGCGTGAAGAACCTGAGTTCGGGGGTGCTGCGGCGCAAGGACGTCGCCGGCGGTTCCGGAGGCCAGATCGTGAAGCACCTCTCGTTCACGGCGACCCCGCCGGCCAACCCCGCCGCCGTTGCCGCACTGGCGGCGGCCACCACCCAGCTGCAGATCATGGCCGCGCTCGACGACATCCAGGACTATCTGGCCCTCATCGACGAGAAGCTCGATCGCCTCCTGAAGCAGCGCAAGCTCGAGGTCGCGGGTCAGCTGGGCGGCATCGTCTTCGCGATCGAGGAGGCCGAAGCCGTCCACGGATCGACCGGACGGGTCTCCGCGGTCACCTGGTCCAAGGTTCAGCAGAACTCGCTGCTGCTGCAGCAGGTGCAGGCGGAAGCCGTCTCGCAGCTGGCCGCTGTCGCGGACCGCGTCATCGCGTCCAAGGCAGACGTGGACAAGCTGGCCAAGGTCGTCGGCGCGGCCGAGGAGGACGTCCAGTTCTGGCTCGGCATGCTCGCCCGCTCGATGGCCGTCCAGGACCGACAGCAGCTGCTCGAGCTGGCGCGTGTGGAGGAGGACGAACCCGAGCTGCTGGCCGAGCACCGCGAGGGCCTCGTGGCCGCGCGGGTGCACCGCACCGCGCGGATCGCTGAGGCACTCCGGCGGATCAACGAGTCCCTCGTCGAGGCAGGAACCCTGAAGAACCTCGGTTACGTCGCCAACCCGATCAGCTCGCGCCGCGTCACCCGGGGGTCGAATGCCGTGACCGATCAGGTGGTCGAGTTCGTGACGCACACGGACATCGAGCTCGACGCCCTCGGGCGCGTCGCCGGGAAGCGGTGGTTGGAGGCCGCGCAGGGGTTCGCGGGTGAGGTGAAGACGGCTGTCGAGACCAACGCCGTGGACGCCAAGCAGGGCGCCAGCCGATTGGGTCGGACCCTGCAGGCCAAGCGCGAGGAGCGCATGCTCGCCAAGGCCGAGGAGATCCGAGCCCGGCGGGCGGAGATTGAGCCAGCCGACGACGGCGCCTGACCCCCCAACGCCCCTCACTTCGCGTCCGCGTACGACCCCACGCTGGAGACGGTGAGCGGGAAGTCCACGGGGGCGGGACCGAACAGCAGGCGGCCGGCGGCGCTCGCGGACTCCGCCACGACCGTCCGCACGGCCTCGGCCTCCGTGGCCGGGCCGTGCAGGACGACCTCGTCGTGGACGAAGAACACGAGTTCCGTGCGCATGCCGGCCGAGCGCAGTCGACGGCGGATCTCGCCCATCCAGCACAGCGCCCACTCGGCCGCGGTGCCCTGCACCACGAAGTTCCGGGTGAAGCGGCCCTGGGAGCGCCGCCGTCGCCGGGCCGCGGACTCGGCGGCCTGGGTGCCGACGTCGGACACGGACTCCTGCCACTTCCGCCCCGGTGCGGGGGACCAGCGGCCCAGCCACGTGGACACCTGGCCGCCTCCCTCGCCGACGGTGGCCGCCCGCTCGAGCAGGCCGATCGCTCGGGGGTAGAGCCGGCGCAGGTGCGGCATGAGCGCCGCGGAGTCGCCCGTCGTCGAGCCGTACATCGCACCCAGCAGGGCGATCTTCGCGCGCCCGCGGTCGGCCAGCGCGGTGCCGGCCGCCCGGCCCTGCTCCGCGACCTCCCGGTACAGGTCGGGCGTGGTCCCGGCACGGGCCAGCGCCTCGTCGGCGGCCATCGCGGCGAGGATGCGCGGCTCCACCTGGGAGGCGTCGGCCACGGTCAGCGTCCACCCGGGGTCTGCGCGGACGGCGTCGCGTACCCCGGCTGGGATCTGCATGGCCCCACCGCCGTGGGCGGCCCACCGCCCGGTCACCACGCCGCCGACCAGGTAGGCGGCGTGGAACCGGCCGTCGTCGCCGATCCACTGGTCCAGCCAGTGCCAGCCGTTGGCCGTCCACAGCCGGGCCAGGGCCTTGTACTCCAGCAGAGGCGCGAGCAGCGCGGCCCGCGCCTCGCGTTCCGCGCCGCCGGCGTCGATCCAGTGCTTCAGGTCCCACTGCCGCGTGGACTCCACGGCCACGCCTGCCGTCTGCAGCGCCCGCAGCAGGCTGGGCTGCGAGTCGGGGCTCAGCCCGGGGGAGCCCAGGACGTCGGCGATGCGTTCGGCCAGGGCCTGCAGGCGGGCCGGACGCTCGCCCGGTGCAGGCCGGGGGCCGAGCTGCTCGGCGAGGAGCGCCTCGTGCACGCCCCGGTCCCACGGCAGACCCGCCGCCCGGATCTCCGCGGCCACGAGTGCGCCCTGCGACTCCGCCGCCGCGAGCAGCCGCAGCCGGTGGGGGTGGGCTGAGCCCTCGACGGCGGCCCGCTGCGCGGCCAGCTCGGCCGCGAGCACGGTGACGTCCGGAGCAGGGCCGGTCTCGTCCGGCAGGTCGAAGAAGGACTCCTGACCGGCGGGCACCCGCGCGGGGCGCTCGGGTTCCGTGGGGTCGGCGACCTCGAGCTGCGCCACGGGCGTGTAACGCACCCCGCTGCCCGGCGCCGTTGCCGCGTGCCGCAGGATCCGCTGGACGAGGGCCAGGTCCCAGCACCGATCCACCCGCACCCCCGCCACCAGCCAGGCGGCGTACTCCGTCCCGACGTCGGCGAGCACCCAGCGGACCGTGCTCGGGTCCACGCCCAGGCGGGCGGGCAGACCGGCCACGAGCCCGGCCACGGACCCGGCGGCGCAGGATCCCAGGGGAGAGGCGCCGTCGCCTTCCCCGTCCAGGGCCCACCAGGCGCCGGGGCTGCCGACGGAGGCGGGGGCGGGGCCCAGGACGACGAACATGGCCCTCATTCTGCCCCGCCGCCTCCTCTGCGCGGGGAGAGGGGCTGTGCGACTTGCACGCTCGCCGAGCGGAGAACACACTGTGCGGACGCACCGGCGCGCAGCGGGCCGTCGGGCGCCACCCAGAGAGGACCCACCATGACAGCGACCCGGTCCGGCGGCGCCGCGACGTCTCGCCTCAACGCCAAGGTGGTCGGCATCTCGGTCGCCGCCGCGCTCGGCGGTTTCCTGTTCGGCTTCGACACCTCTGTCATCAACGGCGCCGTGGACGCCCTCGCCGGGGAGTTCGGCCTCGGCGCCGGTCTCACGGGTTTCGCCGTCTCCTCGGCGCTGATCGGCTGCGCACTCGGCGCCTGGTTCGCCGGGCCGATCGCCAACCGCCGCGGCCGCGTGCCCGTGATGGTGATCGCCGCGATGCTGTTCCTGGTCTCCGCCATCGGCTCGGGTCTGGCGTTCGGCGTGGTCGACCTGATCGTCTGGCGCATGGTCGGCGGCCTGGGCGTGGGCGCCGCGTCCGTGATCGCTCCGGCGTACATCGCGGAGGTCAGCCCGGCCCATGTGCGCGGTCGCCTCGGCTCGCTCCAGCAGCTGGCGATCGTCCTGGGCATCTTCGCCGCGCTCCTCACGGGCGCGCTCTTCGCGACGATGGCCGGGGGAGCGGCGCAGCCGTTCTGGCTCGGCGTCGACGCCTGGCGCTGGATGTTCCTGGCCGAGGCCGTCCCGGCGGTGCTGTACGGCCTGTTCGCCCTGAAGCTGCCGGAGTCCCCGCGCTACCTGGTCGCCCGCGGCCGCACGGACGAGGCGGCCGAGGTCCTGCACGAGTTCACCGGTGTGGACCGGGTGAACCTGATGATCGAGGACATCCGGCGCTCGCTGGACTCGGAGCGCCGCGAGTCGCTGGCGGACCTGCGTGGACCGGCGGCGGGCCTGCAGCCGATCGTGTGGATCGGCATCCTGCTCTCCGTCTTCCAGCAGGCCGTGGGCATCAACGTGATCTTCTACTACTCCACCACCCTGTGGCGCTCGGTGGGCTTCGGGGAGTCGGACGCCCTCACGGTCACCGTGATCACCTCGGTCACGAACATCGCCGTCACCCTCATCGCGATCGCCCTGGTGGACCGCGTCGGCCGTCGCCCCATGCTGATCGCCGGCTCCGCCGGCATGACGGTCAGCCTCGGCCTGATGGCACTGGCCTTCTCCTTCGCGCAGACCGGCGGCGCCGAGTCCGTGTCCCTGCCGCAGCCGTGGTCCACCGTGGCGCTGGTGGCCGCGAACGCCTTCGTGGTGTTCTTCGGCGCCACCTGGGGGCCGCTGGTCTGGGTGCTGCTGGGCGAGATGTTCCCGAACCGCATCCGCGCCGGCGCGCTCGCCGTGGCCGCCGCCGCGCAGTGGGCGGCGAACTTCACCGTCTCCACCACGTTCCCGTGGCTGGCGGACATCGGCCTGACCCTCGCCTACGGCCTGTACGCGGTCATGGCGGCGCTGTCCCTGGCCTTCGTGGCGGCCTTCGTCCCCGAGACCAAGGGCAAGACGCTCGAGGAGATGAGCGACGTCGTCGTGCGCTCCCCGGGGCAGCGGCGCGCGGTGCGCGCCGAGGCCGAGCGGGGCCTGCGCGGCTGACACCGCCCGTCCCGACGACGGCCCCCTCCCAGAGCTTCTGACAGGGAGGGGGCCGTGGTGTGTGCGGGGCGGGTCAGCCGGCGTCGGCGCCGGTGGCGACCTCCTCGTCGTCGCGGTGATCCAGGCCCTCGTCCTCGGAGTCCTCGATGAGACGGTCCCCGGCGATCTTGTCGACGATCAGCGCGATGGCGGCGTCACCGGTCACGTTGGTGGCGGTGCCGAAGGAGTCGATGGCGATGTACGTGGCGACCATGAGCGCGACCTGCGGCTCGGTGAAGCCGAGCATCGAGGACAGCAGGCCCGAGGCCGCCACGATCGCGCCGCCGGGCACGCCGGGCGCCGCGACCATGGTAACGCCCAGCATGAAGATGAAGCCCACGAACACCGGGATGTCGATCGACTGGCCCGAGAGGAACAGCACTGCGATGGAGAACGAGACGATCTTCACCGTGGAGCCGGCCAGGTGGATCGTCGCGCACAGCGGCACGACGAACGAGGCGATCGGCCGGCGCACGCCGAGCAGTAGGGTCTGGCGCAGGGTCACCGGGATGGTCGCCGCCGAGGACGAGGTGCCCAGGGCCGTCGCGTAGGCCGGCAGCATCGTCTTCAGGGCCGTGAACGGGTTGCGGCCCGCGATCGCGCCCGCGACGACGTACTGGATGAGCAGCAGCACCACGGTGAGGCCGAAGACCAGCAGGATCACACCGAGGAACGTGGTGATGACCTTGAAGACCTCACCGGCGGCGGTCATGTTCAGGAACACGCCGAAGATGTAGACGGGCAGCAGCGGCACGATCAGGCCCATGACGACCCGCTCGATGATGGATCGCAGCTGGTCGAAGCCCTCGTGCAGGGCGCCGCGCGGCAGCGTCGTCAGGCCGATGCCGAGCACGAACGCGAGCAGCAGGGCCGTCATCACGCCGAAGGGCGGGTCCATCTGCACCTCGAACAGCGGGCCGAGCAGCGCGTCCTCGGGGTTGGCCATCGCCTCGAAGGACCCGGGGGTGAGGATCAGCGGGAAGACGAGCAGGCAGACCAGCAGGGCGCCGAAGCCGCCGAACAGGGTGGAGCCGTAGGCGATGCCACCGGTCAGGGCCAGGAGCTTCCCCGCGCCCCGGCCGATGTCGCCGATGGCGGGGGCGACGAGCGCCAGGATCAGCACCGGGACGACGAAGCCCAGGAAGTTCGAGAACAGCCCGTTGAAGGTGGCGAAGGCCTGCACGAGCCAGGTCGGCGCGACCAGGCCGACGAGGACGCCGGCCACGATCGCGAGGAGGATGCGGGGCAGCAGGCCGACGCGGCGGCGGGGCGCGGCGACGGCGCCCCCGGAGTCGGGGCCGGACGCGTCGAGGGCGTCGGAGTGGGAGCGAGACATGGCCGACACGCTAGCGCAGGCCGTCCTGCCCGTCGCCCGGGCGGCAGGCCATCCGTGGCGGTGCCGGTGACCCCTTTCGTGGTGTAGAACACAGGGAGTGCCACCGTCTCGGGTAGCGTGCAAGAGCACGCCCGCCCCACCCGGACCGAAGGAGACGACGATGACGGTCCTGCCCCACCCCGCAGACGCCCGGGCCGCCCAGGGGCGCGCTGTCGGCGTGGAGGCGGCATGAGCGAGTTCCTCGCCTCACGCTGGCCGGACATCCTCTTCCGCGCCTGGCAGCACGGGTGGCTCGTGCTGCAGGCGCTGGCCATCGCCACCGTGCTCGCCATCGCACTGGCCGTGATCGCCACGCGGATCAAGGCCCTGACCCCGATCGCGAACGCCTTCACCGCCGTCGGGCTGACCCTGCCCTCCTTCGCGCTCATCGGCGTCCTGATCCCCCTGGTGGGCATCGGGACCGTCCCCGCCGTCGTGGTGGTGGTCTTCTATGCCCTGCTGCCCATCCTCCGCAACGCGCTCGTGGGTCTGCGCGGCGTGGACCCGGAGGTGCTGGAGGCCGCCCGGGGGATGGGCATGGGGCCGGTGGCGCTGTTCACCCGGGTGCGTCTCCCGCTGGCCTGGCCCGTGATCCTCACCGGCATGCGGGTCGCAGGCCAGCTCGGCATGGGCGTGGCCGCGGTCGCGGCCTACGTCCTGGGGCCCGGACTGGGCTCGTACATCTTCACGGGGCTGGTCTCCCTGGGCGGCGCCAACGCGTTGAACTACGCCCTCGTGGGCACCCTCGGCATCGTCGTCGTCGCCCTCGTCCTGGACGGGCTGCTCGTGCTGCTCGGCCGCCTCACCATCTCGAAGGGACTGCGCGCATGAGCACCGACCGTGACGCCGGGGCCGAGATCCGTCTCGAGTCCCTGACGAAGCTCTATCCGGGGCAGGACCGTCCCGCCGTGGACGCCCTGGACCTCGTCATCCCCGCGGGGGAGACGGTGGTGTTCGTCGGTCCGTCCGGCTGCGGCAAGACCACCTCGCTGAAGATGATCAACCGCCTCATCGAACCCACCTCCGGGCGGATCCTGATCGGCGGGGAGGACATCACACGCCGTGACCCCACCCGGCTGCGCCGTCAGATCGGCTACGTCGTGCAGGGCGGCGGGATGATGCCCCACCTGTCCGTCGCCGAGAACGTCGGCCTGGTGCCGCGCCTGCTCAAGTGGGACCGCCGGCGCATCGCCGACCGTGTGGACGAGCTGCTCGAGCTCGTCGGCCTGGACCCGGCGATCTATCGGGACCGTTTCCCGCGCGAGCTGTCCGGCGGACAGCAGCAGCGCGTCGGCGTGGCCCGGGGCCTCGCGGCGGATCCTCCCGTGCTGCTCATGGACGAGCCCTTCGGCGCCGTGGACCCCCTCACCCGCCAGCGCCTGCAGCAGGAGATGCTCGACATCCAGGCCAGGGTGGGCAAGACCATCGTGATGGTCACCCACGACGTGGATGAGGCCGTGCTCCTGGGCGACCGGATCCTGGTGCTCGAACCCGGCGCGCACGTGGCCCAGTACGCCACCCCCGAAGAGGTCCTGGCTCGGCCGGCCACCGAGTTCGTGGCCGACTTCGTGGGGTCGGGGGCGGGGCTCAAGCGGCTGGGGCTGCGGTCGGTCGACTCGCTGCCGCTGCGCCCGATCGCACCGCACCCGACGGGCCCGCTGCCGGGCGGGCCCGTGCTCGACGCGGCCACCCCGATCAGCGAGGCCCTCGCGGCGCTGGTCACGGCCCCGGCGGAGGAGATCGCCGTGGTCCGTGATGGCACGGTCATCGGTCTGCTCGACTATCCGACACTGCGCGCGCACGCCCGCGCCGGCGACGAGCAGGCTCGGCCATGATCGCCCGGCTGCGTGCGGCCTCCGCCGAGGACCGCCTGCTCCTGATCGGCCTGCCGCTGCTGGTGGCCGCCCTGCTGATCGGGTGGACCGTCTGGGTGCGCGGGGCCGCCCTCGACGACGTCGAGGCCCGGCTGCTGACCTGGCCCACCGTCCTGCGCCTCACCGCCGAGCACCTGGCCCTCGTCGGCGTGTCCACCGTTCTGGTCGTGGCGACGGCCATCCCGCTCGGCGTGCTGCTCAGCCGCCCCGCCGCCCGGCGGTTCACCCCCGTCGCCATGGGGCTGGCCAACGCCGGTCAGGCCGCCCCGGTGATCGGTGTGATCGTCCTGCTCGCCATGGCGTGGGGGTTCGGCTTCCGGGTCGCCGTGCTGGCCCTGTCCCTCTACGCGTTCCTGCCCGTGCTGGCCAACACGCTGGCCGGGCTGCGGGGCGTCGACCCCACCGTCGTCGAGGCGGCCCGCGGCATGGGCATGTCGCCGGTGCAGACCCTGCTCCGGGTGGAGCTGCCCTTGGCCCTGCCCGTGATCATGGCGGGTCTGCGGACCGCCCTGGTGCTGCTGGTGGGCACCGGGGCGTTCGCGACGTTCATCGACGCCGGCGGCCTCGGCCTGCTCATCCAGACCGGGATCGTCCTGTTCCGTTTCCCGCTGCTCGTCTCGGGGGCGATCCTCGTGGCCGCCCTCGCCCTGATGATCGAGTGGATCGGCCGCCTCGTCGAGACGCTGGCCACCCCGAGGGGGCTCGCATGACCACCTCGCGCGCGACCATCCCATCCCGCCGCCGCGGCCGGACCCCCGCTCGTGCCGCGCTCGCCGCGCTCGGCCTGGCGGCCTCCCTGGTCCTGTCCGGGTGCGGGCTGAGCACCGCCGGCGGCTACCTGCCCTCGGGCACGCCCGCCGGCGAGGTCGCCGGGATCGACCTCGAGGGCGCCCACGTGGCGGTGGGCTCCAAGAACTTCAACGAGGGCGTCGTGCTCGGCAAGATCACCGCGATCCTGCTGCGCTCCGCGGGGGCCGACGTCGAGGATCTGACCAACATGCCGGGTTCGCTCAGTGCGCGCCAGGCCCAGGTCGCAGGCGTCGTGGACGTCGAGTGGGACTACACGGGGACGGCCTGGATCACGTACCTGGGCCACACCGATCCGATCCCGGACGCCCAGGCGCAGTGGGCCGCGGTCCGGGACGAGGACGCGCAGCAGGGCCTGGTGTGGCTGCCGCCGGCCGAACTCGACAACACCTACACCTTCTCCGTGCGCCAGGACCGGGCGGAGGAGCTCGGCCTGGAGACCCTGGCGGACATCAAGGACCTCCCCACGGAGGACCAGTCCTTCTGCGTGAGCGCCGAATTCGCCGCCCGCAACGACGGGTTCCTGCCCATGCTCGAGGCCTACGGGATCGAACGGCCCACCGGATCCCGGCTGCGCCAGATGGACATCGGGGCGGTGTTCGCCGCGGTGGCGGACGGGTCGTGCACCTTCGGGGAGGCGTACTCCACGGACGGGCGGATCGCCGCGCTGGACCTGACGACCCTGCAGGACCCGCTGAGCTTCTTCCCGAAGTACAACGCGGCCCCCATCGTGCGCGAGGAGGTCCTGGCCGAGCACCCCGAGATCGCCGACCTGCTGGCGCCCGTGACCGCGCGCCTGGACAACGCGACGGCCGCGCGCCTGAACGCCCGGGTGGACGTCGACGGCGAGGAGCCCACCCAGGTCGCGTGGGACTGGCTCCGCGAGGAGGGCCTGATCACCGACTGACGGTCCGCCGACGCCGCCGGCACGGCGGATCAGGCAGCCGTCAGCGTGCGCGAGTAGACCGTCCGGCCGACGGCGTTGATCAGACGCACCCGGAACTCGCGGCCGTCCTCGGGGATCTCGACGTGGCCGAAGTACTGGTGCTCGCCGGAGCGCGGCGAGCCCATGACCGGCCCGTGCGCCTCGAAGTCCAGGCGCGGGCCGAAGGTGCCGTCCAGCGTGTTCGGGCCGGACGATCCGGCGTTGATGGGGCCGGCCACGAACTCCCAGAACGGCTCGAAGTCGGTGAACGCCGCGCGGTCGGGGGAGTAGTGGTGCGCCGCGCAGTAGTGGACGTCGCCGGTGAGGAACACGACGTTCTTCACGCCGTGGTCCTTGATCGCCTTCAGGAGGCGGGCGATCTCCAGCTCGCGGCCCAGCGGGGCGCCGTCGTCGCCGTTGGACAGGGACTCCTGCCCCGTGCCGTCGGGGACGATCAGGCCCAGAGGCAGGTCGTTGGCGATGACCTTCCACGTGGCGGTCGACGCGCGCAGCCCACGGATGAGCCACTGCAGCTGCTCCTCGCCCAGGATCGGGGTCTCGTGGGTCTCGAGCCCCGGGGTGTTCTCGCCCTTGTGGGTGCGCATGTCCAGGGCGAACACGTCGAGGGTCGCGCCGCGGGGGATCCTGCGGTAGATGCGGGCGGGCTCGAAGCCCGAGCCGCGGCGCAGGGCTGTGGAGTCGGCGATCGGCATGTACTCCTGCCACGCGCGGCGGGCGCGGGCGGCCAGCGTGTCCACGTCACGGACCTGGGTGTAGCGCGGGTCTTCGAGGACCTCACCCGGCCACCAGTTGTTGGTCGTCTCGTGGTCGTCCCACTGGGCGATGACGGGGACGTCCGCGTACAGGGCGCGGAGGTTGTCGTCCATCATGTTGTAGCGGTGGCGGCCGCGGAACTCGTTCAGCGTCTCGGCGACCTTGGACGTCTCCTCCGTGACGAGGTTGCGCCAGGTGGGCTCGCCGGCCACCTCGAGGGTCTCCGGGATGGGGTTGTC
This sequence comes from Micrococcus sp. UYEF5, assembly GCF_040546065.1. NCBI lineage: Bacteria > Bacillati > Actinomycetota > Actinomycetes > Micrococcales > Micrococcaceae > Micrococcus > Micrococcus sp. UYEF5. Next base: position 120,661 of record NZ_JBEPNB010000005.1, on the reverse strand, counting down.
CGCGTAGATCGTGTCGCCGGAGTGCAGGAAGAAGTCGGGCATCGTGGCGTGCATCGCCGCGTAGCCGCGCATGCCGCCGATCTCCGGGTTGATGCCGTAGCCCTGCCCCGCGGTGTCCGCGGTCCACACGAAGGACTGGGCGGCGGAGGTCTTCCGGCCGAACCGCGCGCCGGGCGCCGTCGTGAAGCGGGCCACGGCCGACTCGCCCAGGCGGCCGGCCTCGTCCTCGAACGCGTACGTCACCTCGAAGCGGGTGTCGGAGGGCAGCGTGTCCGCGAGGATCCTCGCGGTGTGGTCGGTGGCCCCGTCGACCCAGCCGGAGCGCAGGGTCAGCCCGCGAGCGAAGCGGCCGCGCAGCACCTTCCCGTCCTCGTCGACCGCGCGCAGCGTGGCGTGCAGGCGCGAACGGCCGGACGAGCGCGCCCACAGCACGGCCGAGTTCGAGGTGACGTCGCCGGTGGCGACGCCGGACGGCAGCGTCAGACGGGACGCGACCAGGCCACCGGGGGTGTGGCGGGCCGGACGGGCGGCGGCGGGGCCGGCGAGGGCGGCGGGGGCGAGTACGGCGGCGGACGCCGCGGCGAGCACCGAACGGCGGGAGGCGGAGTGGGACAGGGGTGCGGTGGTCTGCTTCACGGGGCCAGGGTGGGGCACGCAGGCGAGGGACATGTGGCCTCGGGCTGACCCCCGGGTGAACGTCCGACGCCGGCCCCCGGCGGCAGCGGGGTCGACCGGCCCGGGGCCGCTCAGCGCAGGGCGGTGACCGTCCGGACGGCGTCGACGATCGCGTCCGCCGCGGCGTCGAGCAGCGGGGCGTCGGCGTCCGGGCCGAACGTGCAGCGCAGGGCCGTGCGGGCCTCGTCCTCGCTGAGGCCCAGCGCGAGCAGGGCCGGGGACGGCTCGGCGTCGTGGGCCGAGCACGCGGACCCCGCCGAGGCCAGCACGCCCCGGCGGGCCGCCTCCTCCAGCACCGACTCGCCGTTCACGCCGGGCAGCACGAACGAGGCGTGACGCGGCAGCCGCCGCGCGGGATGGCCGGTCAGCCGCGCGTCGGGCACGAGCGCCCGGACGCCGTCGAGCACGCGCGCCGCGAACCGGTCCCGCAGCCCGGACCACGCGTCCGCGGCCGCGGTGCGCTCCGCCTCGGCCTCCTCGAAGGCCGCCGCGAACCCGGCGGCACCGGCCACGTTCTGCGTCCCGGACCGCCGGCCCCGCTCCTGGCCGCCGCCGGGCACGAGCGGTTCCAGGGCGTGACCCGGGCGCACCCACAGCGCGCCGACCCCCTTGGGCCCGCCGACCTTGTGCCCGGACAGCGCCACGAGATCCGCCCCGAGGGCGCGCACGTCCACCGGGATCTGCCCCGCGGCCTGCACCGCGTCCACGTGCAGCGGCACGCCCGCCTCCCGGGCGACGGCGGCCAGCTCGGCCACCGGCTGCACCGTGCCCACCTCGTTGTGGGCCAGGTGCACGCTGACCAGCGCGGTGTCCGGGCGCAGGCGGGCGGCGAGGTCGTCCGCACAGGTCAGGCCGTCACGGTCCAGCGCGAGGTGCTCGACCTCGACGCCGTGCAGCCGGGCCAGCTGGTCACAGGACTGCCGCACCGCGCTGTGCTCGATCCCCGTGGTCAGCACGTGGTTCGCCGGGCGGCCGGCGAGGATCCGGGCGCGCACCGTGCCGAGCACGGCGAGCGCGTCGGCCTCCGTGCCGCCCGAGGTGAACACGACCTGCCCGGCCCGGGCGCCGATCGCGCGGGCCACCCGCGCGCGGGCGTCCTCGAGCAGGGCCGCCGCCGCCCGGCCGGCCTCGTGCGCCGAGGACGGGTTGCCGTAGACGCCGGTGAGGGCGGGCCACATCGCCTCCAGCGCGCTGCGCCGGACGGGCGCGGTGGCCGCGTGGTCCAGGTCGAGGGTGGTGCTCATCGGCGCGGCGAGACCTCCTCGACCACGGCGTCCAGGCCCAGGTCCAGGGACTGGACGGTATGGGTCAGCGCTCCCACCGAGATCACGTCCACGCCCGTGGCCGCGATCGCCCCGATCGTCTCGAGGCTCACCCCGCCGGAGGCCTCGACGACGGCGCGGCCCGCCACGAGCTCGACGCCGGCCCGCAGCTCGGCCGGCGAGAAGTTGTCCAGCATGATCGTGTCGACCCCGGCGGCGAGCACCGCCGGGATCTGCTCGAGCCGGTCGACCTCCACCTCCACGTGGGTGGTGTGCGGCAGGCGGGCCATCCCGGCGCGCAGGGCCGCGGTGAGGGCCTCGTCCGGGTCGCCGGCACCGCCGAACCCCAGCGCGGCCAGGTGGTTGTCCTTGAGCATCACGGCATCCGAGAGGCTGAAGCGGTGGTTGTGCCCGCCTCCGTCCCGCACCGCCTGCCGTTCGAGCACGCGCAGACCCGGGGTGGTCTTGCGGGTGTCCACCACCCGCGCGTGCCCGCCGCCGGCGCGCACGGCGGCCACGTGGGCGGCCGTCGTCGTGGCGATCCCGGACAGGCGCTGGACGAGGTTCAGCGCCACGCGCTCGGCGCGCAGCACCGAGCGGGCGGGGCCCGCGACCTCGGCGACGACGGCGCCGGGGGACAGGTCGGCGCCGTCGGCCAGGTGCAGGGTGACGGACACGGCCGGGTCGACGAGCCGGAAGGCGGCCTCGAGGGCGTTCGTGCCGGAGAGCACCCCGGCCTCGCGGGCCACCACGCGCGCGGTGATCCGGGCCTGCTCCGGGACGAAGGCCTCCGAGGAGACATCACCCCAGGGCGCGTCCTCGGCGAGCGCGGCGGCCACGATCCGCTCCACGTCCGGCTGCGGGGCCGGCGTCGCCGGGGCGCGGTCGGCCGGGGTCACGTCCCGGCCCCGGCGGACTGCGCGGCCGACTGCTTCGGCGCGACGGCCAGCATCCGCTCGAGCGCGGTGCGGGCCGGGTCGGCCACGGACGCGGGCACGGTGATCCGGTTGACCACGCGGCCGGCCACGAGCTCCTCGAGCACCCACGCGAGGTAGCCGGGGTGGATGCGGTACATCGTGGAGCACGGGCAGATCACGGGGTCGAGGCAGAAGATCGTGTGCTCGGGGTGCTGGGCGGCCAGGCGCTGCACGAGGTTGATCTCGGTGCCGATCGCGAAGGTCGAGCCGGCCGGCGCCGCCTGGATGGCCTTGACGATGAAGTCGGTGGACCCGGAGGAGTCCGCGGCCTCCACCACGGGCAGGGGGCACTCGGGGTGCACGATCACCTGGACGTCCGGGTGCTCGGCGCGGGCCTGCTCGATCTGCGCGACCGTGAAGCGGCGGTGCACCGAGCAGAAGCCGTGCCACAGCAGGACCTTCGCGTCCCGCAGGGCGTCCTCGGAGTTCCCGCCCAGCGGCAGGCGGGGGTTCCACGTCGGCATCTGCTCGAGTGGGATCCCCCTGGCGCGGCCCGTGTTCCGGCCCAGGTGCTGGTCCGGGAAGAACAGGACGCGTTGGGCACGCTCGAACGCCCAGTCCAGCACGGCCGAGGCGTTGGAGGACGTGCACACGATGCCGCCGCGCTCGCCGACGAAGCCCTTGAGGGCCGCGGAGGAGTTCATGTAGGTCACGGGCAGCAGGGGCACGCGCCCGTCGTCGTCCGGCTCGGTGCCGTAGACCGCCTCGAGCTGCTCCCACGCGTCCTCGACCGAGTCCAGGTCGGCCATGTCCGCCATGGAGCAGCCGGCGGCGAGGTTGGGCAGGATGACGGCCTGGTCCGGGGTGGAGAGAAGGTCCGCGGTCTCCGCCATGAAGTGCACGCCGCAGAACACGATCGCCTCCGCCTCGGGCCGGCCCTGGGAGGCCCGCGCGAGCTGGAAGGAGTCGCCCACGAAGTCGGCGTGCTGGACGACCTCGTCGCGCTGGTAGAAGTGGCCCAGCACGACGACGCGTTCGCCGAGCGTCTGCCGCGCGGCGCTGATCCGGGCGTGGAGCTCCTCGTCGGAGGCCCGCTGGTACTCCTCGGGGATGCGGCCCTGCACGGGGGCGTCGGCCGGGACGGCGTCGTCCTGCGATGCGCCGGGGCCGTAGGCGGGCAGGCCGGCGTCGAACGCCCAGGGGCCGCGGGTCAGGTCGGGGGAGCACGAGGAGCCGCGCGCGGCGTCCTTGTCGATCAGGGTCAGGGTGCGGGCCACCGAGGCGGTGGTCCCGGTCGGGGTGGTCATGGGTGACTCCTGGGTCGGGGCTGGTGGTCAGCGGCGGGCATCCGGCCCGGCGGGATCGGGGTCGGTCCCGGGCCCGGCGGGCCGGTACCGGTAGAGCTTGGGCGGGCGGTGCGGGGTGCCGCCGCGGACCTCGCCGGTCTCCTCGAGGGTCCCGGCGGCGAGGGTGGCGCGGCGGAAGTTGGCGGCGTCGAGGCCGCGGCCGAGGACGGCCTCGTGCACGGCGCGCAGCTCGGCAAGGGTGAAGGAGGGCCCCAGCAGCGCGTGCCCGACGCCGGCTCGCGGCAGGTCCGCGCGCAGACGCGCCACGGCCGCCGCCAGGATCTGGGCGTGGTCGAACGCCAGCGCGGGCGGCGCGTCGGCCCGGTGCCAGCGCACATGGACCCCGATGGGCAGCCCGGCCACGTCCGGGTCCGGGCGGGACGCCGGGGCGGCGCCGTCGTCGTCCAGGACGGGGCTGAGCGCCCAGTGGGCCACCGTGAGGACGCGTCCGGTGGGGGAACGGTCCACGGCGCCGAACGCCGCCAGCTGCTCGAGGCGACGGACGGGACCGGGCACGCACTCGGCGGCCACGCGTGCGGCGACGTCGGCCAGCTCCTCGTCCGCGCCGAGCCACGCGCCCGGCAGCGCCCACCGGTCCAGGAACGGCTCGCGCATCCGCGGGACGAGGGCGACACAGAGGCGGGGCACGCCGTGCGGGTCCGGGCGCACGCCGAAGACGGCCGTGGACACGGCCACGCTGACGCGGGCCTCAGCGACCGGCATGGGACCTCCCGGGGCGGACTGGCGGGGCTGTTCTGGTCAGTATGACACTGTTCGCGCCCATCTCAGAGGGTCGAGATGACTGTAAGGCGGGGGAGGCGCCGGCGCGGTCCCGCGCTAGCCTGAGTCGGGTGAACACGACCGCCGCCGCCTCCGACCCGTCCGACGCCCCCCTGGCCTCCACCCGCATCGGGGAGGGCCCGCGCGGCGTCGCGTTCCTGCACGGCCTCATGGGCCGGGGCCGGAACTTCACCGGCCCGGCCAAGGAGCTGGGCGACGACTTCACGGTGGAGCTGATCGATCTGCCGGACCACGGCGCCTCGCCCTGGACGGACCGGGTGGACTACCGCGAGATCGCGGACCGGGTGGCCGCCCACCTGCGCGCCGGCCTCGCCGCCGACGGGCCGGTCCACCTGCTGGGCCACTCGATGGGCGGCAAGGTCGCGATGGTGCTCGCCCTGCGGCACCCGGAGCTCGTGGACCGGCTGATCGTGGAGGACATCTCCCCGCGGCTCTCACCGCAGGCCACGGACGAGTTCGTGCACCTGCTGGGCACCATGCTGCGCATGGACCTGGACGCGTACGACTCGCGGGCCGAGGCCGACGCGGCCATGGCCGAGCACGTCCACGACGCGCGGGTGCGCGGCTTCCTGCTGCAGAACCTGCGGCGCACGGCCGGCCACTTCGCGTGGCAGCCCAACGTGGCCATGCTCTTCGAGCACCTGCGGGAGATCGGCTCGTTCCCGGACCCGGTGGTCCCCGAGGATCCGGAGCGCGTGTTCGACCATCCGGTCCTGTGGCTGGCCGGCGCCGAGTCGGACTACGTCCAGGATGAGGACGTGCCGCGGATGAAGGAGCTGTTCCCGCGCGTCGTGCGCGTGACCGTCCGTGACGCCGGCCACTGGCTGCACGCCGACCAGCCCGAGGCCTTCGTCTCCGCGGTGCGCACCTTCCTCACCGCCGACTGACGGGGCCCGTCGGGAGACGGAGACAGCGCCGAGGCCCGCAGACGCGCCGCCACGTTCCGTGCGTAGCGGCGCGTCTGCGGGCCTCAGCGTGGGGCGCGGGTGGGGGCGGACCCGTCGGCCGCCGCATCAGTGGGCGGGCACGGCCTTCTTCCCGCGCAGGCGTCCGACGAGCAGGACCACCCCGAGCGCGACCGAGCCCCAGAGCAGGCCCCACACAGCCGACGTCGCGGTCTCCGTGAGCCAGCCGAGGAACGCGCCGGCGGCGTGCGTGACGGGCTCGACGATCCCGTGCTGCACGGCGTAGGGCCACGGCACGCCCAGCGCGTCCAGCTCCACGAGGGCGATGTGGCCGCCCACCCAGAGCATCGCCACGGTGCCGATGACGGTCACCACGCGCAGCACGTGCGGCATGGCCTTGACCAGCCCGGCGCCGAATGAGCGGCCGCCGGAGGTCGAGGCGTTCTGGTGCAGGTGCAGGCCGACGTCGTCCATCTTCACGATCAGCCCCACGGCCCCATACACGCCCACGGTGATGAGGACGGCCACCACCGCCAGGACCGCCGCCTGCATCCAGAAGCCCAGGTCGGCCACCTCGTTCATGGAGATGACCATGATCTCCAGGGACAGGATGAAGTCCGTGGTGATGGCCCCGCGCACCACGGTGTCCTCGGCCTCCGGACCCCGCTCGACGGCGGGCTCTTCGTCGTCGGCATGCCCGTGGCCGGTGAGCTTGCCCCACACCTTGTGCGCGCCCTCGTAGGACAGGTAGGTGCCGCCGGCCAGCAGCAGCCACGGCAGGATCCAGGGGGCGAGCCAGTCGAGCAGCAGCAGCGCGGGCAGGATGAACACGAGCTTGTTGCGCAGGGAGCCCTTGGTGATCCGCCAGATCATCGGCAGCTCGCGGGCCGCGGCCGCGCCGGCCATGTACTGCGGGGTCACCGCGGCGTCGTCGACCACCACTCCCGCCGCCTTGGCCGCGGCGCGTCCCGCTCCGGCGGCCACGTCGTCCACGCTCGCGGCGGCGAGGCGGGCGAGGGCGGCGACGTCGTCGAGCAGGGCTACGAGTCCGACCATGGTTCCTCCTGGGGTGGGGCCGACGGGCGCGTCGGTGCGCAGGCAGGGCGCAGGTCGAGCATAGCGGCGAGGACGGACACGCACCGGCCCGGTCCCGTGGGGGACCGGGCCGGTGCGTGCGCGGCCGACGAGGCCGCCGGTGGGCTCAGGCGTCGTTCTCGGTGGTCTCCACGGGACGGGAGCCGAGGCGGCCGTCGATGCGGAGCAGGCCCGAGCCGTCATCGCCGACGAGCTCGAGCTGGCCCACGATCTCGGAGACGGTGGCCTCCTCCTCGATCTGCTCGTCCAGGAACCAGTTCAGCAGCGGGCGCGAGTTGAGGTCGCCCGCGGAATCGGTGGCCCGGTACAGCTCGCGGATCGCCTCGGAGACCTTCTGCTCGTGTGCGAGCGCGGCCCGGAAGATCTCCAGGGCCGACAGGCCGGCCTGCACGGGCGGGGCCGGGATGGCGCCGATCGTCGGGAAGCTGTCCCGGTCGGCGACGTGGTCGATGAACTTGTTCGCGTGGACGATCTCCTCGTCCGCCTGGTGCCGCAGCCACGCGGCCATCCCGGACAGGTCCAGGTCGTCGGCGGCGATCGCGAGCTGGCGGTAGACCATGGACGCCTCGAACTCGAGGGTGATCTGGTCGTTGAACTTCTGCAGCAGGTCATCGGTGAGCTTCATGCCTCGAACTCTAGGCAGGCGGCCGGGGCGCGGTGAAGGCGCGCCCGCCCCTCATCGAGGAGCGACGACGGCGGGCGGCCGGTCCCGCCGGATTCGGCGCCCCGCGGTGCCAGCCCTAGGCTGGGCGCCGTGTCCGAGACCCGCCGCGCCCGCCCGGGCGTCGACCCCGTGTCGACGCCGCCCTCCGACGTGCCGCGGGGCCCGGGGGGCCGGGACGCGCTCGTGCGCCGCCGCGTGTTCCGGACGCCCCTGCTGCGCCGCGTGGTCTACGCGGTGGTCTTCGAGCTGCTCGCCATCCTCTTCACCACCGTGATCCTGGCGGCGCTCGGCAACGGCGGCGGGCCCTCGCTCGCCGTGGCGGTCGTGTCCTCGACCGTGGCCCTGCTGTGGAACATCGTGTTCAACTCGGTGTTCGAGACCCTCGAACGCCGCCTCGGCATCACGGGCCGGCCCTGGTGGGTGCGCGTGGCCCACGCCGTCGGCTTCGAGGGCGGGCTGATCGTGTTCCTCGTGCCCGCGGTGGCCCTGATCCTCGGCATCGGGCTGGGGGAGGCGTTCCTCATCGAGGCCGGCCTCCTCGTGTTCTTCCTCGTCTACGCCGCGGTGTACGCCTACGCGTTCGACTCGGTGTTCGGCCTGCCGGACTCGGCCGCCCGCGCCGAGGCCTGACCCGCCGATCGGATCAGGCGCGGCTCAACGGGACGCCGGCAGCCCCAGGAACGCGCGGATCGCCGGCATCTCGCGGCGCACCTGGCCCAGGCCGAGCTCGTGGGCGGCGGCCAGCTTGGCCACGGACCGCTCGCCGTTGGCGATGGGCATGGTCTCGGGCGCGAACAGATAGGCCCGTCCCTGCCGCTCCATCTCGAACAGCCGCTCGCGGGTCGCGTTGTACCGGCGCCAGCGCGTGAGCAGGGCGTCCGCGACGGCGGGGTAGCGCCGGAAGGTGCGCTGGTAGAACGAGGGGAACCGTTCGGGCCGTTTCACGTACCCGCGCTCCCGGGTCAGGACCACGAGGACCTTCTCGAACCCCGCGTCCTCCGCCGCGGTCAGCGGGATCCCGCCGTCCACGCCGAGGGCGCCGTCCACGAACACGGTGCCCTCGGCGTGCACGGGGGGCATGAGGACCGGCATCGTGGACGACGCGCGGACGCGGACCATCAGGTCGGTCAGGGTGGTCATGTCGGAGCGGTCCCACCAGCGCGTCTCGCCGCTCGCGGCGTCGAACCCGCCCAGCACGAGCCGGGCGGGGTTCGCGCGGAACGTGGCGAAGTCGTAGGGCAGGTCCGCCTCGGGCAGGCCGGCGTGCTCGTAGATGTACTCGGCGTTGAACAGGCCCTTGCCGCGCAGGAAGCTCAGCCAGTTGCCGAACCGAGGATCGTCGGCGAAGTCCACGAACGAGCGCCGCGCACGGGCCGGGTCGCGGGACAGGTAGTTCACGGCGTTGGACGAGCCCGCCGAGATGCCGGCCACGAAGTCCACGTGGATCCGCTCGCGCAGCAGCTCCGCCACCACGGCCGAGGTGAGCGCGGCGCGCATCCCCCCGCCCTCGAACAGCAGCGCCGTGTCGGTGACGTTGGACGTCATGGGCTCGGTCATGGTCGGTCCCTCCGTGTTCGCCGTCCGCCGAGCAGGGCGCGGGGCGCTCCCGTCCGGCCGCGCCCATCCTAGGCTGTCCCCATGGCGACGACCCACATGAAGAGCACCCCCGTCCACACCGTCGGTGGGCTGCCCCAGGTGGGTGCCCCCGCCCCCGACTTCACCCTCACCGGGGCGGACCTGTCCCCGGTGACCCTGCGGGAGCTGCGCGGCCGTCGCGTGATCCTGAACATCTTCCCGTCCCTGGACACCGGCGTGTGCGCCGCCTCCGTCCGCGAGTTCGACTCCCGCGTCGCGGACCTCGGGGACACCACCGTCGTGGCCGTGTCCGCGGACCTGCCGTTCGCCGCCGCGCGCTTCTGCTCGGTCGAGGGCATCGACCACGTCCGCAGCGGCTCTGTGTTCCGCTCGTCGTTCGGCGACGACTACGGCGTGCGCATGACCGACGGTCCGCTCGAGGGCCTGCTGGCCCGCGCCGTCGTCGTGGTCGATGCCGACGGCGTGGTCCGTCATGCCCAGCTCGTCCCCGAGATCTCCGAGGAGCCGGACTACGAGGCCGCCCTGGCGGCCGCCCGGGGCTGAGCGTGACGCCGCCGGGCTGGCCGCCGCGCGCACGACGCTCGCCCCTGGCATTCGTCATCGCGCTGTTCGGCGTGCTCGGCGCGCTGGTCCTGGCCGGGGGCCTCACCGCCCTCCTCGCCGGCCGGATGGTCGACGTCGCCGCGGACTCCGCCCCGACCGTGCCCGCCGCCGAGGCCCCCGCCCGGGAGGCGGGCGAGCTCGCGGCGGGCCTGACCCACATCCACGACGGTGTGGCGGTGGACTGGTCCGCATCGGCCCACGACGGATCGTCCCTGGACCCGGGCCAGCCGGTCGCGGACGCCCCGGGCATCCTCCTCGTGGAGACCGCCCTCGGCGCCCGCACCGGCACGGGGACGGGCATGGTGCTCTCCCCGGACGGGCTGGCGGTGACCAACTACCACGTGGTCGAGGACTCCTCGGAGGTGCACGTGGTGGTCGCGGACACCGGCGCGCGGCACACGGCCACGGTGCTCGGGCGCGATGCCGAGCACGACATCGCGGTGCTCGACGTCGAGGGCGTCTCAGACCTGCCGGTGGCCAGCGTCTCGCTGGACCCGGTGCGGCGCGGGGACCAGGTGGCCGCCGTCGGCAACGGCGGAGGCCAGGGTTATCTGACGGCCGTGCGCGGCACCGTGCTCGGCACGGACCGCTCGATCATGGCCGCGGCCGAGGGCACCGATCAGTACGCGCGCCTGTCCGGCCTGATCCAGACGGACGCGGACGTCGTGCCCGGCTACTCCGGCGGCCCGGTGGTGGACGACGCCGGCCAGGTGGTCGGCGTGACCGTGGCAGCCAGCGACGGGACCACCGCAGACGAGGTGGACGGCTTCGCGATCCCGCTGGAGGTGGCCTTCGACGTGGCGGACCAGGTCCTCTCGGGCGAGGAGACGGACACCGTGAGCATCGGTGCGGACGGCGCCCTGGGCATCATGGTCGGCGCGGATCCCGACGTCGGCGTCGTGGTCATGCAGGTGGACGCGGGCTCCGCCGCCGAGCAGATCGGCCTGGTCGAGGGCGATGTCATCCTCGAGATCGAGGGGCGGACCGTCGGCGACGACGCCTCCCGGATGTCCCGCCTGGTCAACGACCACAACGTGGGGGACCGGATCACCGTCCAGTGGCGCACCGCCGACGGCGAGGTGCGCGAGGCCGAGGCGGTCCTGCAGCCGGCCCTCGTGAACTGACCGGCCCCCCGGCGCTCAGGAGAGCAGGTCCAGTGAGAGGGCCATCGCGGCCACGCCCAGCAGCACGCCGCCCAGCGCCGCGGCGCGGCCCCCGGCCGCCCGGGCGGCGGGCAGCAGCGCGTCGAGGCTCACGGTCACCATCACGCCCGCCACGGCCGCGAAGACGGCGGCCAGGAGCGCGGGTGTGAGGAACGGGGCCAGCAGCAGCCAGCCGATCAGCGCGCCCAGCGGCTCCGCGATCCCCGTGAACGCGGCCCACGCGAAGGCCTTGCGCCGCGATCCGGTGGCCTGCCGCACGGGCACGGCCACGGCCACGCCCTCGGGAACGTTGTGCACGGCCATCGCGACGGCCAGCGCGAGGCCCACCGACGGATCCTGCAGGGTGCCGGCGAAGGTGACGAAGCCCTCCGGCAGATTGTGCAGGCCGATCGCCAGGGCCGTCACCGTGCCCAGGCGCAGCATCCGCCGCCGGTCCAGGCCGGCCGGGTCGTCGACGTCGCCCGGCATCTCCGAGACGGGGTCGGGGACGGCGCGCTCGAGCAGCACGTAGGCGCCTGCGCCGAGGGTCAGGGCGGCCACCGCGACGGCGGTCGCCGCGGGGCCGACCGCCCCGCCCAGCCCCTCGACGGCGGCCGGCAGCATCTCCAGGAAGGAGACCGCGAGCATGACGCCCGCGGCGAGGCCGAGGGCGGCCCCCAGCCCGCGGCCCGAGGGCTCGCGTCCGACGATCGCCAGGACGCCGCCCAGCACCGTGGCCAGTCCGGCGAACGTCGTGAGAGCGAGCGCGGTCCAGAACGGGTCCACGGGAGAGGGCCTCCTGACGGGCGGCGGGCGGGGTGCGACCATCCTAGGGACCACAGGAGGAGACCATGACCGAAACCGCCGCCGGCCCCGGATTCGCGCTGCCCCGGGGCGTCGAGCCGGGCCGCGCCGTCGTCGTGGGCGCCGGACCCAACGGCCTGACCGCCGCCGCCCTGCTGGCCCGCGAGGGCTGGGAGGTGGACGTGTTCGAGCGGGCCCCGGTGCCCGGCGGTGCGTGCGCGTCCGCGCCGGTGCTGGGGGAGGGGACCGTGGTGGACCTCGGGGCGGCGGGCCATCCGTTCGGCGTCGCCAGCCCCGTGTTCCGGGAGCTGGGGCTGACGGACCACGGGCTCGCCTGGCTGCACCCGGCCGTGCCGATGGGACATCCGCTGCCGGACGGGCCGGCCGCCCTCCTGCACCGGGACCTCGAGGCCACCGCCGTGGGTCTCGGCGTCGACGCGCGGGCCTGGCGGGCCGTGCACGGGGCCCTGGTCGACCACGTCGACGAGATCCTGGCGGGCGCGCTCGGCCCGGTGTTGCGACCCCCGCCCCATCCGGTGGCGATGGCCCGCTTCGGCCTGCGCGCCCCGTGGCCGGCCGATCTGCTGGGCCGGGCGATGTTCCGCACGGCGGCCGCTTGCGCCCTGTTCACGGGCTCGGCGGCCCACGCGATCCTGCCCTCGAGCCGGCCCCTGACGGCGGCGTTCGGTGCGCTCTTCGGCGCGCTCGGGATGAGCTCGGGCTGGCCGGTGGCGCGCGGCGGGTCGGGGGCGATCGTCGAGTCGCTCGTGGCGGTGCTGCGGGCGCACGGCGGGCGGCTGCACCTGGGCCACGAGGTCACGGACCTGCGCGCGCTGCCCGCCGCGGACGCCGTCGTGCTGGACCTGACCCCGCGCCAGGTGCTGCGCGTCGCCGGCACGGGCCTGCCGCCGCGCTACGCCGCGGCCCTGCGCCGGTGGCGCCCCGGGCCGTCCGTGTCCAAGGTCGACTTCCTGCTCGACGGGCCGATCCCGTGGCGCGACGCCCGGCTCGCGGGCGCGGGGACGGTGCATCTGGGCGGGACCGCCGCCGAGATCCGGCGGGCCGAGGACGACGTCGCGGCCGGCCGGATGCCGGCGCGGCCCTTCGTCATGCTCTGTCAGCAGCAGGCGGCGGACCCCACACGGGCCACCGGGCCCGCCCGGGGGCACACGGTCGTCTGGTCCTACGCCCATGTGCCCCACGGCCACCCCGGCGACGTCCGTCCGCTGATCGAGGCGGAGGTGGAGCGGCACGCACCCGGCTTCCGGGACCGGATCCAGGCCGCGGTCGCGATGCGCCCGGCCGACCTGGAGGTGTGGAACCCGAACCTCGTGGGCGGCGACATCGCGGGGGGATCGCTCGCGGGAGCGCGCGCGCTCCTGCGCCCCACTGCGTCGCCCCGGCCGCACCGGGCGGGTCGGACCGGGCTGTATCTGGCCTCCGCCTCCACCCCGCCGGGCGCCGGCGTCCACGGCATGGGCGGGGCGTGGGCCGTGCGGACTCTGCTGGCGGACCGTCGTCGCTGACCGCTGTGCGCCACGGCTGAGACTGATCCGGATCCGGACTTTCGCGAATCGGAATGTGCCCGCTACAGTGTGGTCCATCTCACGGAACGTCCCGTCTCGGCGGAACGGCCCGGGGTAGTCTCACATCATCGGATCCCCACAGGGATGCGGATGAGGGACGTCCTTGCACCTCTCATGAACGGAAGCACCTTCCATGAAGTACACGAAGCTCTCCGCTGCTGCGGCCCTGGCCGCCGGCTCGGCCCTCATCCTCTCCGCCTGCGCCCCCGGCGGCGGCAACGCGGGCGACTCCAGCAACAGCGGCTCCGCCGCCAGCCAGGGCGGCGACTCGGGCGCCGGCAATGTCATCGAAGGGGACAAGGGCCAGAAGCTCACCGCCGAGGCCTCCGGGCCGGGGCTGGCCGACCTGGGCGACGTCGAGACCCAGGACGGCTCCATCGCCTACTCGGTGGGCGCCGACGACTTCCTGTCCTACAACGGCCTGCAGTCGAACACGTACACCACGTACAACTCGGCCGTCGTGGACCGCATGTTCTCGTCCTTCTGGTACTTCGGCACCGACGGCTCGATCATCCCGAACGAGGACTTCGGCACGTACGAGAAGACCTCGGACGACCCGCTGACCGTGAAGTACACCATCAGCGACGACGCCAAGTGGTCCGACGGCACCCCCGTCACCGCGGGCGACTTCATCTTCCACTGGGCCGCGAACAACGACACGGTCAAGGCGGAGGGTTCCGAGACCCCGCTGTTCGACTCGATCTCCTTCGAGCAGGGCAAGTACATCCCGGAGGCGCCCGAGGGCGAGGCCGACGGCAAGGAGTTCACCGTCACCTACCCGGAGCCCTACGCGGACTGGGAGATCCTCATCAGCACCGCACTGCCGGCGCACATCGTCGCCAAGGAGGCGGGCATGAGCTTCGAGGAGCTCGTCACCGCCGCGAAGGAGAAGGACGTCGAGGCGCTCACCCCGGCGGCCGAGTTCTGGAACGACGGCTGGGACTTCAGCCCGGGCGAGCTGCCGGACGCCTCGCTGGTGCCCTCCATGGGCCCCTACAAGTTCAAGGACGGCGGCTGGCAGGCCGGCCAGTCCATCACCCTCGAGACCAACCCCGAGTACTGGGGCACCCCGGCGGCCACCAAGGAGCTCGTCCTCCGCTTCGCCGACCCCAAGACCCACGTGCAGGCCCTGCAGAACGGCGACCTCGACGTCATCGAGCCGCAGGCCACCGTGGACACCCTCCAGCAGCTCGAGGGCCTCGGCGACGACGTCAACGTCCAGACCGGTGACCAGCTGACCTGGGAGCACGTGGACTACAACCGCGGCGAGGGCTCCGTCTTCGCGGACTCCCCGGAGCTGCGCGAGGCCTTCGCCCTCTGCCTGCCCCGCCAGCAGATCGTGGACAACCTGATCAAGCCGATCTATGCGGACGCCCAGGTCATGAACCTGCGCGAGGTCTTCCCCTTCCAGGACAAGTACCAGGAGGTCGTGGACGAGGCCTACCCGAAGGAGATGGACGAGCCGAACATCGAGAAGGCGAAGGAGCTCGTCGAGAAGTCGGGCGTCTCCAAGCCCACGGTCCGCCTCGGCTACCAGGCCGGCAACCAGCGTCGTACCGAGACCGTCGCGCTCATCAAGAGCTCTTGCGACCAGGCCGGCTTCGACGTGCAGGACGCCAACTCGCCGGTGTTCTTCAAGGAGGTCATGCCGGCCGGTGACTACGACGCCGCCCTCTACGCCTGGGCCGGCTCGGGCCAGAAGGCCTCCGGCGCGAACATCTACCAGTCGGACGGCGCCCAGAACCAGCAGAGCTACAACAACCCCGAGGTGGACGCGGCCTGGGACAAGCTCGCCACCTCGCTGGACGAGAACGAGCAGCTCGAGCAGGTCAAGACCATCGAGAAGCTGCTCTGGGAGGACTTCCAGGCCATCCCGCTGTACGCTCACCCGGGTCTGGTCGGCCACAAGGCCGACGTCGCCAACGTGCGCGACACCGCCGCCCAGTCGGGTGCGCTGTGGAACGTGGAGCAGTGGGTCCGCGTCCAGGAGTGACGCCCCGCTGACCTCTGACCCGGCGGTCCGCCTCCCGCGGACCGCCGGCGTCGGGATCGAGGACAGAGCCCGGCCGGGCACCGGCCGGGCTCTGGCCGTGAACCGCGGCGAACCCGCACCCCTCCCTTTCCCTTGCACTCGCACGGAAGGTCACCCCCTGTTGTGCTGAAATTCATCCTCAAGCGCCTCGGCAGCTCCCTCCTGGTGCTGTTCGGCGCGTCGATCCTGCTCTTCTTCCTCGTGGCCCACTCGGGTGACCCCCTCCAGGACCTGCGAGAGTCACAGAACCCCAACCGCGAGACCCTCATCGCCGCCCGCACCGAATTCATGGGGCTGGACCAGCCCTGGTACGCCCGGTACTGGGACTGGCTCCAGGGCATCGGCGGCTGCGTCACCGGTCAGTGCGACCTCGGCCTCAGCCGGAACGGTCAGTCCGTCGGTGACCTGCTGAGCAACGCCGCGGCCTCCACGCTGCGCCTCGTGGTGCTCGCGACCGTCCTGGCGATCATCATCGGCATCGCGATCGGCATCATCACCGCGATCCGCCAGTACTCCGGTCTCGACTACGTGGTCACGTTCCTGATCTTCCTCTTCTTCTCGCTGCCCGTGTTCTGGGCGGCCGTCCTCCTGAAGGAGTACATGGGGATCCGGTTCAACGACTGGATCCGCAGCCCTGAGCTGAACTGGCCCCTCCTCATCGGGGTCGCCGTCCTCGCGGGCCTGGTCCTGCAGGCCGTCATGGCGGGCGACCTCAGGCGGCGCGCCTTCACGTTCGGCGCCACCGCCGCGTTCATCCTGCTCGCCGGCTGGGTGCTGTTCGCCGTCGACTTCTGGCGGCATCCGCAGATGGGCCCGGTCGTGCAGCTGGTCATCGGCCTGGCCGCCGCCGTCGGCGCCACCGCGGTGATCTCCGGTCTGCGCAACCGATCGGTCCTCAAGGCCGCCCTGGTCACGGCCGCGATCGGCCTCGTCGCCTACTACGCCACCTACAGCCTGCTGTGGCGGACGCCGTCCGCGCTGCTGCTGGCCGGCCTCGGCGTCATCCTCGTGCTGGTGGCCATCCTGGTGGGCCGCCTGCTCGGCGGCTTCTCCAAGGGCTCGGCCGTGTCCGCCTCGCTGGTGACCGCCCTGATCATGGGCGTGGCGATCGTGGCGGAGCACCTGATGAACTACTGGCCGACCTTCCTGAAGGTCAAGCCGCGCCCGATCTCCACGATCGGCTCGGGCACCCCGAACCTGGACGCCCACTTCTGGGTGGTGTTCCTGGACCGCGGTGCGCAGCTGCTGCTGCCCACCATCCTGCTGACCATCATCTCGGTGGCCACGTACTCGCGGTACACGCGCTCCTCCATGCTCGAGGTCTCGCGCCAGGACTACATCCGCACCGCGCGCGCCAAGGGCCTGCCGGAGCGCCAGGTGATCCTGAAGCATGCGTTCCGCAACTCCCTGATCCCCATCACCACGATCATGGCCTTCGACTTCGCCGGCCTGATCGGCGGCGCCGTGATCACGGAGCAGGTGTTCGGCTGGAAGGGGATGGGCGAGCTGTTCGCCACCGGCCTGCGCGACGTGGACCCCATGCCCGTGATGGCGTTCTTCCTCGTGACGGGCACCGCCGCCGTGCTGATGAACCTCGTGGCGGACGTGCTCTACGCCGTCCTCGACCCCCGGATTCGAGTGTGAGCCAGATGACCACCAACAACTCCTCGACGACGGGCGCGCAGCTCGACGAGAAGCAGATCTTCGACCTCGCGGAGGCGGAGGACGCCAAGCTCCGCGCCAAGGCCGGGAAGTCCTACTCCCAGGGTGCCCTGGTCCGCAAGCGGTTCTTCCGCCACAAGGCGGCGATGATCTCCCTGATCGTGCTGGTCTTCATCACGCTGATGGCGTTCTCCTCCATCGGCTTCGCCGGCATCCCCGGCTGGTGGGACAAGTCCTACACGGCCGCGGCCTCCGTGGTGAACGGCGGTCGCCCGACGCTCTCGGTCGTGCCGCAGGCCTTCGGGGGCGAGGGCATCCGCTGGGGCGAGCATCCCTTCGGCCAGGACACCACGGGCAAGGACTACTTCGCCCTCGTGATGCGCGGGACCCAGCAGTCCATGATCATCGCGGCCATCGTGGGCCTGCTCTCCACCGTGATCGGCGCGGTCGTCGGCGCCGTGTCCGGCTACTTCGGCGGCTGGGTCGACTCCGTGCTGATGCGCCTGACCGACCTGATCATCGTCATCCCGCTGCTCGTGCTCGCCGCGGTGCTCGGCCAGATGGCCAGCGGCATGAAGATGGGCATCCTCCCGCTCGCGGTGGTGCTCGGCCTCGTGTCCTGGACGTCCCTGGCCCGCCTCGTGCGCGGCGAGGTCCTGTCCCTGCGCGAGAAGGAGTTCGTGGCGGCCGCCGTCGCCATGGGCGCCAAGCCGGGCCGCCTGATCTTCAAGCACCTGCTGCCCAACACGATCGGCGTGATCGTCGTGAACGCGACGTTCGCCATCGCGGGCGCGGTGCTGCTGGAGACCTCGCTGTCCTTCCTCGGCTTCGGCGTGAAGGCGCCGGACTCGTCTCTGGGCCTGCTCATCTCCGACTATCAGAACGCGTTCACCACCCGTCCGTGGCTGTTCTGGTGGCCCGGCATGATCATCCTCGCGATCGCCCTGTCCGTGAACTTCCTCGGTGACGGCCTGCGCGACGCCTTCGACCCGCGCCAGGGTGCGGGCGCCCACCGCAGGCCCCGCTTCTTCGGCCGCCGCGCGGCCGCCACCGAGGCCGGTGCGACGACGGCGGGCGGTCTGGCCGCGGCCCCGACGGCCGGCCGGATCGAGGCCCCCGTGGAGGCGGCCGGCGGATCCGCACGGATCTCCGACGCGGACGAGGACGGTCAGCGATGAGCGCGAACGACAAGAAAGGCCGATCCATGTTCGGCAAGAAGAACCAGAACGACGTGACCGCCGGCGGGCAGGGCTCGCACGCGGCGTCGTCGGCCGACCTCGAGGCGCGCGGCGCCGCCGTGCCCGGCTCCTCCGGCGCCGGCGGCGTGCCTCCGGGCCCCGCGACGAGCGCGATGGGCGTCGTGGCCCGCCACGACGACCTGGGCGGCGAGCCAGTGCTCGCCTTCCGCGACGTGGACGTGAAGTTCGCGACCGAGTTCGGCGAGGTGCACGCGGTCAAGGGCGTGACGTTCGACGTCAAGCCCGGCGAGGTCGTCGCCCTCGTGGGCGAGTCCGGCTCCGGCAAGTCCGTCACGAGCGCCACCGCCATGGGCCTGCTCCCGGGCAACGCGGACATCACCGGCTCGGTGCAGCTGGCCGGCCGCGACGTGCTCACGATGACCCCGGGGCAGCTGCGCGACATCCGCGGCGACGAGGTGGCGATGGTGTTCCAGGAGCCCATGACGGCCCTGAACCCCGTCCTCACCGTGGGCGACCAGCTCACGGAGGCCCTCGAGCTGCACGGCATCGCCTACGGCACCGAGGCGGACAAGCGCGCCGTCGAGCTGCTCACCATGGTGGGCATCCCCGACGCCGCCACCCGCCTCAAGCAGTACCCCCACCAGTTCTCGGGCGGCCAGCGCCAGCGCATCGTCATCGCGATGGCGATCAGCTGCTCGCCGAAGGTGATCATCGCGGACGAGCCCACCACGGCGCTCGACGTGACGGTCCAGGCCGAGATCCTGGAGCTGCTGCGCTCCCTGAAGAACAAGATGAACACCGGCATCCTGCTCATCACGCACAACATGGGCGTGGTCGCGGACATGGCGGACCGCGTGTGCGTGATGCTCCACGGGGAGCTCGTGGAGCAGGGCTCGGTGCACCAGGTGCTCCAGCACGCCCGGCACCCCTACACCCAGAAGCTGCTCTCGGCGGTGCCGCGCCTCGGCGAGCCCCTCGAGGTGGCAGAGCCGGAGCCGGTCACGGCCACGCAGACGCAGGCCCGGTACGCGATCGAGGCGGAGAACCTCCACCTCGAGTACGACCACCGCGGCAAGAAGAACCGCGTGGTCCACGACGTCAGCTTCCAGGTGGCCCCGGGCGAGATCCTGGGCCTGGTGGGCGAGTCCGGCTCGGGCAAGTCCACCATCGCCAAGTCGGTCCTCGGCCTGCTCACCATCGCGGAGGGCTCGCTGCGCATCCAGGGCCACGACCTGGCGACGATGCCCAAGGCCGAGCAGCGCGCCCTGCGCAAGAACATCGGCGTGGTCTTCCAGGACCCGGCGGCCTCGCTGGACCCGCGGTTCCCGATCGGCGACATCATCACCGAGCCGATGGTCGTGCACAAGGTGGGGGACCGGCGCTCGCGCCTGGCCCGCGCCGAGGAGCTGCTGGACGCGGTGCGTCTGCCGCGCTCCGTGGTGAACCGGTACCCGCACGAGCTCTCCGGCGGTCAGCGCCAGCGCATCTCGATCGCCCGCGCCCTGACCCTGGACCCCCAGGTGCTCATCGCGGACGAGCCGACCTCGGCCCTGGACGTGTCCGTCCAGGCCGCCGTGCTGGACATGTTCGCGGAGCTGCAGCAGCGCTACGAGTTCGCGTGCCTGTTCGTGTCCCACGACCTCGCGGTGGTGGACATGCTGGCCCACAAGGTGCTCGTCCTCAAGGACGGCCGCCAGGTGGAGCAGGGCCCCACGGAGGAGGTGCTCCACCGTCCGAAGGAGGAGTACACCCGTCGCCTCCTGGCGGCGGCGCCCGTGCCGGACCCGGACCAGCAGGCGGAGCGTCGCCAGGAGCGCCGCGAGTTCCTCGCCTCCCTCGGCGAGGGCGTCTACTGACCGCGCGGGTCGGCGGCGGGCGCGTCCCGCCGCCGACCCCGGGCCCACCGGCCCGCCTGTCCACGGCGGCCCCTGCGCGTACAATCGCACGGGGGCCGCCGTCGTCGTGTGCCTCCACCCCTTTGATGTCGAACCGGACAGGACGCCCATGACCTCGACCGAAACCCGCCGCTCCGATCTGCGCAACGTGGCCATCGTGGCCCACGTGGACCATGGCAAGACCACGATGGTGGACGCCATGCTGCGCCAGACCGGTGCCTTCAACACGCACGGCGACGTCGCCGAGCGGGTCATGGACTCCGGGGACCTGGAGAAGGAGAAGGGGATCACGATCCTCGCCAAGAACACCACGGTGTTCTACTCCGGCCCGTCCGCCCCCGAGGGCGAGACCGTCACCATCAACGTGATCGACACCCCCGGCCACGCCGACTTCGGCGGCGAGGTGGAGCGCGGCCTGTCCATGGTGGACGGCGTCGTGCTGCTCGTGGACTCCTCCGAGGGCCCGCTGCCCCAGACCCGCTTCGTGCTCCGCAAGGCCCTCGCGGCCAAGCTGCCCGTGATCCTCGTGGTCAACAAGACGGACCGCCCGGACGCGCGCATCGACGGGGTCGTCTCCGACTCCATGGACCTGCTGCTCGGCCTGGCCTCGGACCTGGCCGAGGAGGACCCGGACCTGGACCTCGACTCGGTGCTGGACGTCCCCGTCGTCTACGCCTCGGGCAAGGCCGGCCGCGCCTCCCTGACCCAGCCCGCCGACGGCGCCCTGCCGGAGGCCGAGGACCTCGAGGCCCTCTTCAACGTGATCATGGAGCACATCCCGGCCCCGTCCTACACCGAGGGCGAGGTCCTCCAGGCGCACGTCACCAACCTGGACGCCTCCCCGTTCCTCGGCCGCCTCGCGCTGCTGCGCATCTTCAACGGCACCCTCCGCAAGGGCCAGCAGGTCGCGTGGGCCCGCCAGGACGGCGCCCTGAAGACCGTGAAGATCACCGAGCTGCTGGCCACCAAGGGCCTCGAGCGCGTGCCCGCGGAGGAGGCCGGCCCGGGCGAGATCGTCGCCGTCGCCGGCATCGAGGACATCATGATCGGCGAGACCCTCACCGACGCGGAGAACCCGAAGCCGCTGCCGCTGATCACGGTGGACGACCCGGCCATCTCCATGACCGTGGGCATCAACACCTCCCCGCTGGCCGGCCGCGTCAAGGGCGCCAAGGTCACGGCCCGCCAGGTGAAGGACCGCCTGGACAAGGAGCTGATCGGCAACGTCTCGCTCAAGGTGCTCCCCACCGAGCGCCCGGATGCGTGGGAGGTGCAGGGCCGCGGCGAGCTCGCCCTGGCCATCCTCGTGGAGCAGATGCGCCGCGAGGGCTTCGAGCTCACCGTGGGCAAGCCGCAGGTGGTCACCCGGACCGTGGACGGCAAGGTCCACGAGCCGATGGAGCGCATGACCATCGACATCCCCGAGGAGTTCATGGGCGCGGTCACGCAGCTCATGGCCGCCCGCAAGGGCCGCATGCAGGAGATGTCCAACCACGGCACGGGCTGGATCCGCATGGAGTTCCTGGTCCCGGCCCGCGGCCTGATCGGCTTCCGCACCCGCTTCCTCACCGAGACCCGCGGCGCGGGCATCGCCTCCTCCTACGCGGCCGGCTACGAGCCGTGGACCGGTGAGATCGAGTACCGCACCAACGGCTCCCTCGTGGCCGACCGGGCGGGCTCCGCCACGCCGTTCGCCATGATCAACCTGCAGGAGCGCGGCACCTTCTTCGTGCAGCCGGGCGCCGAGGTGTACGAGGGCATGATCGTGGGCGAGAACTCGCGCGCTGACGACATGGACGTGAACATCACCAAGGAGAAGAAGCTCACCAACATGCGTGCGGCCTCCTCCGAGTCGTTCGAGGGCCTGACGCCCCCGCGCCGGCTCACCCTGGAGGAGTCCCTCGAGTTCGCCCGCGAGGACGAGTGCGTGGAGATCACCCCCGAGGACATCCGCATCCGCAAGGTCGTCCTGGACGCCAACGAGCGCCTGAAGGCCGCGCGCGCCCGCGCCCGTGCCTGATCGCCCCCGCCGCCGCGCCCGGCCCGCCGACGTGGTGGGCGGGACGCTGCTCGGCGTCGTCGCCGGCGCGCTCGGCACCGCCGTCCATCTGAACCTGGCCTCCCTGCCGGGCGGCTGGACCCTGCCCTGGGGTGCGGTGCTGGCGCTCGTGCTCGTCGGCTCGACGCAGCGCTGGTGGATGGTCCGACGCGCGGACCGCGGCGGGCGCGCCCTGCCGGCGGGGGCCGCGGTCGTCGCCGGCGCGTTCACCGCCGTCCTGGCCCTGCAGCGCCTGCCGGTGGACGACGCCCTGGGGGTGTCCTGGACGGCCGGCCTGTGGGCGGCGGCGCCGGGCGCCGTCGTCGCCTCCGTGGCCTGGAACGTCGGCCAGCCGGCGCTCGGCCTGGTCCTGCTGGCCGTGGGCCGGCGGCTGGACCGCCGACCCGCAGGGGCCGCCGACGGCGCCACGCGCCCCCGCCGGGCGACTGTGACCGCCCGCGAAACGCGTCCGGGGGAGCGAGTACCCTGGACCGCAGCCCCGCAACCCCGTGCCCAGAGAGAGGTGGACGGTCAGCCATGACCTACGTGATCGCGTTGCCGTGTGTGGACGTCAAGGACAAGGCGTGCATCGACGAATGCCCCGTGGACTGCATCTACGAGGGTGAGCGCATGCTCTACATCCACCCGGACGAGTGCGTCGACTGCGGTGCGTGCGAGCCGGTGTGCCCCGTCGAGGCCATCTACTACGAGGACGACACCCCGGACGAGTGGGCCGAGTACTACAAGGCCAACGTCGAGTTCTTCGACGACCTGGGCTCCCCGGGCGGCGCCGCCAAGCTGGGCATGATCGCCAAGGACCACCCGATCATCTCCGCCCTGCCCCTGCAGAACGCCGACGCCTGAGCCCCATGCTGACGCTGCCGGACTACCCGTGGGACACGCTCACCCCCTACCGTGAGCGTGCCGCCGCCCACCCGGACGGCGTCGCGGACCTGTCCATCGGCACGCCCGTGGATCCGACGCCGGACCTGATCCGCCGGGCCCTGACCGAGGCCGCCGACGCGCACGGCTATCCGACGACGCACGGCACGGACGCCCTGCGTCGCGCGGTCGTCGACTGGTACGCCCGGCGCCGCGGGGTGCCCGGGCTGGACCCGGCGGCCGTGGTGCCCACGGTCGGGTCGAAGGAGTTCATCGCGTGGCTGCCCACGCTGCTCGGGCTGAGCGCAGGCGACGTCGTCGTCCACCCCGAGGCCGCCTACCCCACCTATGCGGTGGGCGCGCTGCTGGCCGGGGCGGAGGCCGTGGCCGCGGACGACCTCGACGCCCTGGCGCCCGAGGTGCGTGAGCGGGTGCGCCTCGTGTGGACCAACTCGCCGGCCAACCCCACCGGTGCCGTGCTGGACGCCGCGGCGCTGCGCCGCACGGTCGACGCCGCCCGTGCCGTGGGCGCCGTGGTGTGCGGGGACGAGTGCTACGCCGAGCTCGGCTGGGACGCGTGGGACGGGGCCGTCGTGCCCTGCATCCTGTCCGACGAGGTCTCCGGCGGCGACCTGACGGGCCTGCTGAGCGTCTACTCGCTGTCCAAGCAGTCCAACCTCGCCGGCTACCGCGCCGCGTTCGCCGCGGGGGATCCGGAGCTCGTGGCGACCCTGGTCAACACCCGCAAGCACGCGGGCATGATCGTGCCCGCCCCGGTGCAGCACGCGATGGCCGTGGCACTGGCCGACGACGGGCACGTCGCAGAGCAGAAGGACCGCTACCGCCGCCGTCGGGACGCGCTGCGTACCGCGCTGGAGGCCTCCGGCCACACGGTGGACCACTCCGAGGCGGGGCTGTACCTGTGGACCCGGCGGGCGGACCTGGACCCGGCCCACGCCACGGCGCAGGACTCGTGGGACCTGCTGGGCGACCTGGCGGGCCTGGGCATCATCGCCGGGCCCGGCGTGTTCTACGGTGCCGGCGGCGACGGCTACGTCCGCGTCGCGATCACCGCCACGGACGAGGCGGTCGCCCGGGCCGCGGCGAGACTCACCGCCCGCGGGCCGCGGACCGGCTGAGCCGGGGCCGAGGGCCGTCGTCGGGGGAAGCGATCGCGCGCCCCGGGCCGGTCCTTGATAGTTTGGAGCAGAGTCGTCCCCGTGTGGGCGCGCCCACACGGACGCGCGAACCCGGGCCATCGAGAAGAGAAGACGAGGGAGCACACCCGTGACCCATCACGAGTCCGTCCGGCTGACCGTCGGCGAGCAGAGCCTGGACCTGGGCGTCGAGCACGCCACAGAGGGCAACAACGGCATCAACATCGCCCCGCTCCTGAAGGAGACCGGCGACGTCACCTACGACCCGGGCTTCATGAACACGGCGAACGCCAAGTCGGCCGTCACGTTCATCGACGGCGACCAGGGCATCCTGCGCTACCGCGGCTACGCCATCGAGGACCTCGCCGAGCACTCCTCCTTCATGGAGGTGGCCTACCTGCTGATCTACGGCGAGCTGCCCGAGTCTAAGGAGACCCTGGAGGCCTGGGAGACCAACATCCTGCGCCACAACATGGTGCACGAGGACCTCAAGCTGTTCTTCAACGGCTTCCCGCGGGACGCGCACCCCATGCCGGTGCTGTCCTCCTCCGTGTCCGGGCTGTCCACGTTCTACCCGGACTCCCTGGACCCGCACGATCCGGAGCAGGTCCACATCTCCACCGTGCGTCTGCTGGGCAAGCTGCCGGTGCTGGCCTCCTACGCGTTCAAGAAGTCGCTGGGCCAGCCGTTCATGTACCCGCACAACTCGCTGAACTACGTGGAGAACTTCCTCCGCCTGTGCTTCGGCGTGCCGGCCGAGGAATACGACATCGACCCGGACGTGGTCAAGGCACTCGACCTGCTGCTCATGCTGCATGCCGACCACGAGCAGAACGCCTCCACCTCCACGGTGCGCCTGGTCGGCTCCACCCAGGCCAACCTGTTCGCCTCGGTGTCCGCCGGCATCAACGCCCTCTACGGCCCGCTGCACGGCGGCGCCAACGAGGCCGTGCTGAACATGCTCCGGAGGATCAAGTCGGAGGGCATCACGCCCGAGGACTTCATGGAGAAGGTGAAGAACAAGGAGGACGGCGTCCGCCTGATGGGCTTCGGCCACCGCGTGTACAAGAACTACGACCCGCGGGCCAAGATCATCAAGAAGACCGCCGAGGACATCCTGGGCAAGATGGGCGGCAACGACGAGCTGCTCGAGATCGCCCAGCGCCTCGAGGAGAAGGCCCTCGCCGACGACTACTTCGTGGAGCGCAAGCTCTACCCGAACGTCGACTTCTACACCGGCGTGATCTACAAGGCCATGGGCTTCCCGGAGAAGATGTTCACCGTCCTCTTCGCCCTGGGCCGCCTGCCCGGCTGGATCGCCCAGTGGCGCGAGCTCATGGAGGACCCGGCCACCAAGATCGGCCGCCCGCGCCAGATCTACGTGGGCGAGACGTTGCGCCAGTACCCGCAGCGCTGACCCGGGGGCGCTGACCCTGCGTTTGGGGGCGGGTTGGGGGGGGGGTTGGCGCGGAAACCCCCCCCCACCCCCCCCCCCCCCGGGGGCGGCGCCGGGGGGTGGGGGCGGCGGGGGGGCGCCGGGGGGGGGGCCCCCCCCCCCCCCCCCCCCGGGGCCCCCCCCCCCCCCCCCCGCCCCCCCCCGGGGGGGGGGCCCCCACCACTCTGCGGCGTCGGACCACGCTGTGGCGTCAGTGCCCCTCGGCCTCGGCGCCCTCGGACTCCTCGGCCAGGTCCTGCGGCTCGGCATCGGCGGATACGCCCGCGAGCGCCTCCGCCACGGCGGCCAGCACGGACCCGTCGCGCAGGGCCTGCTCGGCGGCGGCCAGCTGCGGGGCCATGTACTGGTCCGGGCCGGGGCCGGGCACGCCGGCCTCGCGGATCACGCGGACGGCGGCACCGGTCGCGGCGGAGGGCTGCAGCGGGGCGCGCAGCTCGATCGCGCGGGCGGCGGCCACGAGCTCGACGGCGAGCACACGGCGGAAGTTCTCCACGGCCGAGCGCAGCTTGCGGGCAGCATGCCAGCCCATGGAGACGTGGTCCTCCTGCATCGCGGAGGACGGGATGGAGTCCACGGACGCGGGCACGGCCAGGCGCTTCATGTCCGAGACGAGCCCGGCCTGCGTGTACTGGGCGATCATCATGCCGGAGTCCACGCCCGGGTCGTCCACGAGGAACGCGGGCAGCCCGTGCGAGCGGGCCGGGTCCAGCATGCGGTCGGTGCGGCGCTCGGACATGCTCGCGACGTCGGCCACCGGGATGGCCAGGAAGTCCAGCACGTACGCCACGGGCGCCCCGTGGAAGTTGCCGTTCGAGCTCACCCGGCCGTCGTCGAGCACCACCGGGTTGTCCACGGTGGCGGCGAGCTCGCGCTCGGCCACGGTGCGCACGTACGCGAGGGTGTCGCGCAGGCCGCCGGCCACCTGCGGGGCGCAGCGCAGCGAGTAGGCGTCCTGCACGCGGGAGTCGCCCTCCTTGTGGCTGGCCACGATCGGCGAGCCCGCCAGGATCTTCAGCATCCGGTCGGCGGAGGTCGCCTGGCCCGGGTGGGGGCGCAGCGGCAGGTGCAGCTCCGGCACGAACACGCGGTCGGTGCCGAGCAGCGCCTCCACGGACATCGCGGCGGTGAGGTCCACGGTGTCGGCGAGCTCCTCGAGGTCGGCCAGCGCCATGATGAGCATGCCGAGCATGCCCTCGGTGCCGTTGACGAGGGCCAGGCCCTCCTTCTCCCGCAGCTCGACCGGCTCGATCCCGGCCTCGGCGAGCGCCTCGCCGGCCGGACGCAGCGCGCCGTCCGTCCCGACGACGTCGCCCTCGCCCATCAGCGCCAGGGCCACGTGGGAGAGCGGTGCGAGGTCACCGGAGCAGCCCAGGGAGCCGAACTCGCGCACGGCGGGGGTGATGCCCGCGTTGAGCATGGCCACGAAGGTCTCGACCACCACGGGGCGCACGCCCGTGCGGCCGGAGGCCAGCGTGGTGGCCCGCAGGAACATCAGCGCGCGGACGACCTCGCGCTCCACCACGGGGCCCATGCCGGCGGCGTGGGAGCGGATCAGGGACTTCTGCAGCTGCGCGCGGGACTCGAGCGGGATGTGCTTGTCCGCGAGCGCGCCGAAGCCGGTGGACACGCCGTAGGTGGGGGTCTCGGCCTCGGCCAGCGCCTCGACGTGGCGGCGCACCGCGCCGACGGTCTCGAGCACGTCGTCGGCGAGCACCACGCGGGCGTCGTGGCGGGCCACGGCGACGACGTCGTCCAGGGTGGCCCCGGACGTGCCGAGCGTGACGGTGACGGGAGGGGTGGTCATGGTGATGCGTTCTCCTTGCTGTCGGTCGATCAGACGGCCCGGCGGCCCGCGCGCCAGACCGCGTGGGTCAGCGGCATGCCGGGGCGGTAGGCCAGGTGGATGGCGGCGGGGGCGTCGAGCACGTGCAGGTCGGCGCGCTTGCCGACCTCGAGGCTGCCGACGCGGTCCTGCGCGCGCAGGCCGAGGGCCCCGCCGAGGGTGGCGGCGCGCACGGCCTCGGCGAGGGTCAGGTGCATCTGCAGCACGGCGGTGCCCACGTTGAAGTTCATGGACGTGGTGTAGCTGGTGCCCGGGTTGCAGTTCGAGGCCAGGGAGACCTCGATGCCGGCGTCGAGCAGACGACGCGCGGGCGCCAGCGGGGCGCGGGTGGACAGGTCGCACGCGGGCAGGCAGCCGGCCACGGTGCCGGGCGTGCCGGTGGCCGAGGCGCGGTCCCAGCCGGTCCAGGTGCCGGCGAGGGCCTCGACGTCCGCGTCGGAGAGGTGGTTGACGTGGTCCACGGAGGCGGCGCCGAACTCCACGGCCACGCCCACGCCCGGGCCCTGCTCGATCTGGTTGCCGTGCAGGCGCACGCCCAGTCCCGCCGCCACGCCCGCGGCGAGCACGCGGCGGGTCTGCTCGGCGTCGAAGGCGCCGGTGTCGCAGAACACGTCCACCCAGCCCGCGTGCTCCCGCACGGCCTCGAGCATCGGCCCGACGACGTCGTCGAGGTAGTCCTCCGCGTCCCGGCCCGGGGGCCCGAGGTGGGCGCCGAGGAAGGTCACCTCGTCCACGAGGCCCTCCTCGCGCAGCCCGGCCAGCAGGCGCGCGTGGCGCGCCTCCTCCGCCACGGTGAGCCCGTAGCCGGTCTTGGTCTCGAGGTAGGTGGTGCCGCCGGCCACCGCGTCGGCCACCCGGCCGCGGACCAGCTCGGCCAGGCGAGCGTCCGAGGCGGCGCGGGTGGCGGAGGTGGTCACGCCGATGCCGCCGGCCGCGTAGGACTCGCCGGCCATGCGGGCCTCGAACTCGGCGGAGCGGTCCCCGTCGAACACGAGATGCGTGTGGGAGTCCACCCAGCCCGGCAGCACGGCGCGGCCCTCGACGGACACCCGGTCGTCCGCCTCCGGGGCGTCCGCGGCGGGGCCGATCCAGGCGATGCGCTCGTCCTCGACGACGACGGCCGCGTCCGTGAGCACCCGCCCTTCGGGGTCGACGGTGGTCAGCTCGGCGATGTCGGTGATGAGCGTGGAGCGCATGGGGGCCTCTCTGCGGGACGGACGGGGGTGGGCCGGTGGGGCGGGCCTCAGGTGAGCGCGGCCACCAGGTGGGCCAGCGGCGTGGCCAGCACGATGGTGAGCGCCACGCGCTCGACCCAGATCACCAGGAGGTGCCACATCTTCACGGGGATGTCCGTGGCCAGGATGGCAGGAACCACCGCGGAGAAGAAGATGATCGCGGAGACGCAGACGACGCCGATCACGAACCGGGCGACGAGGTCCTCGTGACCGGCCGCCATCGTGGCCGGGATGAACATCTCGGCGATCGAGGTGGCGGAGGCCGAGGCCAGCAGGCCGGGGTCGGAGTAGCCGAGCGCCCAGAACAGCGGGTAGAAGATCACGCCGATCCACTCGAACACGGGCGTGTACGTGGCCAGGACCAGGGCGATCAGGCCCACGGACATGATGGACGGCAGGATCTGGAGCACCATCACGAGTCCATCCCGGAAGTTGACCCAGATGTTCTTCGGCAGGGACGGGGCCTCGGCGAGGGTCTGCTCGGCGGCGCGACGGGCCACGCGGAAGCGGTCCCGGGTGACGGCCTGCTCGGGAGAGTGCACCGCGCCGGGGTACACCTCGTCAGGGATGCGGCTCAGCGGCGGGATGCGCACGGTGATGGCGGTGACCGCGAACGTCACCGCGAGGGTGCCGAAGAAGTACCAGAGCCAGATGTCCATCAGGCCCAGCGTCTTGGCCACGATCACCATGAAGGTCGCGGACACCGTGGAGAAGCCGACGGCGATGATCGCCGCCTCGCGGGCCGTGTAGCGGCCGCCGGTGTACATGCGGTTCGTCAGCAGCAGGCCCAGGGCGTAGGAGCCCACGAAGGAGGCGACGGCGTCGACGGCGGCGCGGCCGGGCACGCGCCAGATCGGCCGCATGGCCGGGCGCAGGTAGACGCCCACGAACTCCATGAGGCCGTAGCCGATCACGAGGGCCAGGAAGACGCCGCCGATGGGGACGATCAGGCCCACGGGCACCACGAGCTTGTCCATCAGGAACGGGCCGATGCTCTCGTCCAGGATCCAGCTCGGGCCCACGCCGAACACGACCATCGCCGAGGCGACCAGGCCGAGCACGGCGAGGAAGGCGAAGACCGTCCGGGTGGTGCTGGTGCGCCAGCGGCCCGAGGCGAACGGGTACACGGCGCCGGCGGCGATGATGGCCATGCCCACCCAGCGGTCGGCCGGGCCGAGCAGCCCGCGCACCCAGGTCACCAGGTGGTCCAGCGGGATGGAGCTCGCCCCGTTGATCGTGACGGGCACGAAGAACATGACGATGCCGATCGCCGAGTAGACGATCATGCGCCAGCGCGCCGGCGGGCGGGGCGCGTCGGCCTCGATCGCGGCCATCGCGGTGGTGTCGGTGTGCAGCTCGTGGTCTGCGGGGCGGGACGAGTCCATCGTGGTGTCCTTTCGATCGCGAGCCGGACGGGCGTCCGCCCGTCCGGCTCGCGGCGGTGAAGCCGTCGGACGGCGACGGCGCGGCGGCACCGTCGCCGTCCGACGACGTGACCGGGGTCAGTCCCGGATCGTGGCCTCCATGGGCACACGGACGCCGCGCTCGGCGGCGACCTCGACGGCCCGGGAGTAGCCGGCGTCGACGTGGCGGATGACGCCCATGCCCGGGTCGTTGGTGAGCAGCGCCTCGAGCTTGGCCGCGGCCAGCTCGGTGCCGTCGGCCAGGCCGACCTGGCCGGCGTGGATGGAGCGGCCGATGCCGACGCCGCCGCCGTGGTGGATCGACACCCAGGTGGCGCCGGAGGAGGTGGCGGTCAGCGCGTTGAGCAGCGGCCAGTCGGCGATCGCGTCGGAGCCGTCCAGCATGGACTCGGTCTCGCGGTACGGGGAGGCCACGGAGCCCGAGTCGAGGTGGTCGCGGCCGATCACGATCGGCGCCTTGACCTTGCCCTCGGCCACGAGCTGGTTGAAGAGCAGGCCGGCCTTGTGGCGCTCGCCGTAGCCCAGCCAGCAGATGCGGGCCGGCAGGCCCTCGAACTCCACGAACTCGGCGGCGCCGTCGAGCCAGCGGTGCAGGTGCTCGTTCTCGGGGAACAGCTCCTTCAGGGCCTCGTCGGTCACGCGGATGTCCTCCGGGTCGCCGGAGAGCGCGGCCCAGCGGAAGGGGCCGAGGCCCTCGCAGAACAGCGGGCGGATGTAGGCCGGGACGAAGCCCGGGAACTCGAACGCGCGGGAGTAGCCGGCCTTGCGGGCCTCGTCGCGGATGGAGTTGCCGTAGTCGAACACCTCGGCGCCGATGTCCTGGAAGCCGACCATGGCCTCGACCTGGCGGGCCATGGACTCCTGGGCCTTCTTGGTGAAGGTGTCCGGGTCGGCCTCGGCCTCGGCGTGCCAGTCCTTCTCGTCGATCTCGATCGGCAGGTAGGACAGCGGGTCGTGCGCGGAGGTCTGGTCGGTGACGATGTCGATCTCGACGGTGCCGGCCTTCTGGCGCTCGAGCAGCTCGGGGAACACCTCGGCGGCGTTGCCCACGAGGCCCACGGAGACGGCCTCGCCGTCGCGCTTGGCCTGCATGACGCGCTCGACGGCCTTGTCGATGTCCGTCTCCACCTCGTCCAGGTAGCGCTTGCCCACGCGGCGGCGCAGGCGGTCCTCCGAGACGTCCACGATCAGGCAGACGCCCCCGTTGAGGGTGACGGCCAGGGGCTGGGCGCCGCCCATGCCGCCGCAGCCGCCGGTGAGGGTGAGGGTGCCCTTGAGGGAGCCGTCGTAGCGCTTGCGGCCGATCGCGGCGAAGGTCTCGTAGGTGCCCTGCAGGATGCCCTGGGTGGCGATGTAGATCCAGGAGCCGGCGGTCATCTGGCCGTACATCATGAGGCCCTCGGCCTCGAGCTTGCGGAACTCCGGCCACGTGGCCCAGTCGCCCACCAGGTTGGAGTTGGCGATCAGCACGCGCGGGGCCCACTTGTTGGTGCGGAACACGCCCACCGGCTTGCCGGACTGCACCAGGAGGGTCTCGTCCTCCTCGAGGTCCTTGAGGGTGGCGACGATGGCGTCGTAGGCCTCCCAGGAGCGGGCCGCGCGGCCGGTGCCGCCGTAGACGACGAGGTCCTCGGGACGCTCGGCGACCTCGGGGTCCAGGTTGTTCATGAGCATCCGCAGCGGGGCCTCGGTCTGCCAGGACTTGGCGGAGAGCTCGGTGCCGCGCGGGGCGCGGATGGTGCGGGACGGGTCGTGCTGGGTGAAGCCCACGGCCATGGCAGTTCCTCTCGACGGGGTGCGTGCGCCGCCGGGACGAGTGGCCCCTGTGATTTCACGGCTCGGCATGCACTTTCCGAACATTGAAACAGTGACTCGGCTCACGCGCAAGCCCGATCCGTGTGTCCCGCACCCGTTACGCTCCCTGTCATGACCACCACCCCCACCGCCTCGACGCGCACCGTGGACCGGGCCCTGGACCTGCTCGCCGCCGTCACCGAGCAGCCCCGGCTGAGCCTGACCGAGGCCGCCCGTGCCACGGAGCTGCCGGCGTCCACGGCGCTGCGCCTGCTGCGCAGCCTCGAGGGATCCGGCTTCGTGGCCCGCGACGACGACGGCGCCTACCGCCCCGGCGTGCGCCTCATCCAGCTCGGGGCGCGGGCCTTCTCCCGGGACTCGCTCGTGCAGCTGGCCCGCGGGCCGATGGACCACGTCGTGGCCGCCACGGGCGAATCCGTCTACCTCTCGGTGACGACCCCTCCGGACTCCGCCGTCTACCTGGCGATCGTGGAGGGCACGCATTCGGTCCGCCACACGAACTGGGTCGGACGCACCGTCCCCCTGGCGGGCACGGCCGTGGGCGACGCCCTGCGCGGCAGCGTGGCCGCGGGGGACTACACGCTGCGCACCCGTTCCGTCGAGAAGGACGTCACCTCGCTGTCCGCCCCCATCAGCGTGGCGGGCACGGTGGTCGGTGCACTCAGCACGCTCGTGCCGGCCTACCGCTGCACGGACGAGCTGGCGGACCGGTGCGGGGCGGCCCTCGTCGCCGCCACCCACGAGCTGGCGCACCTGCTCGGGGCGGCCGACACTCCCAGGAAACGCCCAGCCGACTCCCCTGGAAAGCCCAAGGCGAGTTCGTAGGCTGAAGCCACCTCATCGAAGGTGCGAGTGATGACGGAGAAGGCCCCGGGCCCGGCGAGAGCCGGAACCGGGGCCTTTCTCTGCGGCCGGCGCCCGAGGCGCCGGTTGCGGGGATCAGCGGCGGGAGGAGACGACGCCCGCCCAGAGGCCGCCGAGCAGGCCCGCCACCGGCAGCATCCAGAACAGGTGCAGGCCCGCCCCGTAGAGGACGGTGTTGGAGAACACCGCGAACAGGCCCACGGCACCGAGGAAGCCGCCGACCACGCCACCGACCACGTAGCGCACGACGGAGCGGGCAGCCCCGCCCATCAGCAGCACGACCAGGTAGCCGGCCGCGCCCGCCAGGGCGCCGCCCACCAGGCCGAACATGAACGACTGCACCAGCACGACCCAGCCGTGGCCGGTCTCGCCCAGCGCCACGGAGCCGTTCGGATCACCCAGGTCGCCGGTGAGCACGCGCACGACGTTGCCGATGATCACGACGAGCACCGAGACGAGGATGACGCGGTTGGTGAAGCCCCAGCCCTCCACCGGGCCCAGCGGCTCGAGCACCTCCTCCTCCACCACGGCGTGGCGCACGGGGCGGGCCGGGGCGGTGTGGGCGTTCGCGGCGTGGGGCTGGACGGCGTGGCTGCCGTCGGCGTTGATGGTCATCTCTGATCTCCCGTCCCGCCC
Source organism: Micrococcus sp. UYEF5 (assembly GCF_040546065.1). Lineage (NCBI taxonomy): Bacteria > Bacillati > Actinomycetota > Actinomycetes > Micrococcales > Micrococcaceae > Micrococcus > Micrococcus sp. UYEF5. Next base: position 87,127 of record NZ_JBEPNB010000005.1, on the reverse strand, counting down.
CGGGCGGGGCGCGTTCCGAGCGCCGGGGCGCCCGTCTGGTTGCACGTCTGACGTGATTTTAGGCTTTTCCCAGCCCGAGGGGGTAATGGTGACCCGTCCGCCGGGCGGGGGGCGGCTCAGAGGACGTCGGTGCGGCGGTTGGCGAGCGAGGGGAGGAACTCCCGGACCTCGTCGATCCGCTCGCGGGTGACCTCCGCGGTCACCACGGCCTCCCGCTCGTCGGCGAGCTCGGCGACGGGCAGCGCCAGCGGGTCCACGATCATCGAGTGGCCCACGGTGCCGTCCGAGCACGTGTCGGCCGCGGCCACCCACACCGTGTTCTCCACCGCGCGGGCCTTGAGCAGGGTGCGCCAGTGGTCCACCTTGTGCTCGCCGGAGAACCACGCCGCGGGGATCACGAGCACGTCCGCGCCCTCCACCGCCAGACGCCGGGACAGCTCGGGGAAGCGCAGGTCGTAGCAGGTGAGCAGGCCCAGGCGGAGCCCGCCGAGCTCGATCGCCGCGACGCCGCCGTCGCCGGGGGTGATCCGGTCCGACTCGCGGTGCGCGAACGCGTCGTAGAGGTGGAGCTTGCGGTACGCGCCCAGCCGGGCGCCGTCCGCGCCCACCGCCAGCAGCGTGTTGTAGGGACGCCGGTCCGGTCCCGGCTCGTAGCCGCCCGCGACGACGGCGATCCCGTGCTCACGCGCCAGCGCCGCCAGGCCCGCGGCGAACGGCTCCCAGGCCGCGGCGACGGCGTCGGGGAACTCCTCCCCCACCTCGCGGGCCCCGAGCATGGCCTCCTCGGGCAGCACCAGGAGGTCCGCCCCCTCGCCCGCGGCGCGGGCGGCGAGGCGGGCCATCACGGCCAGGTTCTCCTCGACGTCGCCCACGGGCCCGAACTGTCCGACGCTGATCCTCATGCCCCCAGGGTAGCCAGGCCCCTGCCGGTGGCCGTCAGCCCTGGTCAGCGCTGGGGCCAGCCGCCACGCTGGGGACCGGGCACGACGTCGGCCCGCATCGGCCGCCGTCGTCCTCCGCCCCCGATCCGCGCGGCACCGCGCGGCACGTCGACACCACAGGAGCAGACGCGATGACCACCCAGCAGCCCGACATCCCCGGCACGCCGGGGCCGATCACCCCCGACCTCGAGGAGCACACCGCCCTCACCCACCCGGACCAGCCCGTGGCCGTCCCGGCCCCGGACCAGCGCGGTCCGGCACAGGTCTCCCCCACCGGCCAGGACACCGGCGCCGACCCCGCGACCGCCGCGCAGGGCTGCCCGTACCTGACCACCGCGCACGGTGTGCGCCTGCAGGACTCGGACCACTCGCTCAAGGCCGGCCGCCGCGGCCCCACCCTGCTGCAGGACCACCACCTGCGGGAGAAGCTCAGCCACTTCGACCACGAGCGCATCCCCGAGCGCGTGGTCCACGCCCGCGGCGCCGGCGCCCACGGCGTGTTCCGCGGCTACGGCACCGCCGCGAAGATCAGCCGGGCCGGACTCTTCGCCAAGGACAAGGAGACGGAGGTGTTCGTCCGCTTCTCCACCGTGGCCGGCTCCCGCGGCTCCATGGACCTGGCCCGCGACACCCGCGGCTTCGCCACCAAGTTCTACACGGACGAGGGAACGTGGGACCTGGTGGGCAACAACATCCCCGTGTTCTTCGTGCAGGACGCCATCAAGTTCCCGGACGTGGTGCACTCGGTGAAGCCGCACCCGGACCGCGAGATCCCGCAGGCGCAGTCCGCGCACGACACGTTCTGGGACTTCGTGTCCCTGCACACCGAGGCCCAGCACCACACCCTGTGGAACATGTCCGACCGCGGCATCCCGCGCTCCTACCGCATGATGGAGGGCTTCGGCGTCCACACCTACCGCCTGATCGCGGCGGACGGCTCCACCGTGCTGGTCAAGTTCCACTGGAAGCCGATGCTCGGCGTGCACTCCGTGACCTGGGAGGAGGCGCTGCTCACCAACGGCATGGACCCGGACTTCCACCGGCGTGACCTCGCCGACGCGATCGAGGCCGGCGCCTTCCCCGAGTGGGAGCTCGGCGTGCAGGTGTTCGAGGACAACGAGGAGCAGATGTTCGAGGGCATCGACCTGCTCGACCCCACGAAGCTGGTCCCGGAGGAGCTCGCCCCCGTGCAGCCCCTCGGCCGCATGACGCTGAACGCCAACCCGTCCAACTACTTCGCGGAGACGGAGCAGGTGGCCTTCAACCCGGCCAACCTCGTGCCCGGCATCGACGTCACCAACGACCCGCTCCTGCAGGGCCGCCTCTTCTCCTACCTGGACACGCAGCTCACCCGCCTCGGCGGGCCGAACTGGAACCAGCTGCCGATCAACCGCCCGCACGCCCCGGTCAACGACATGCTGCGTGACGGCTTCCACCAGAGCGCCGTGCATCGCGGCGTGGCGCCGTACCGGCCCAACTCGCTCGACGGCGGCCTGCCGTACGAGACCCCCGCGGACGACCACGCGTTCATCGAGCACCCGGAGCCGCTGCCGGCCTCGGTGAAGGAGCGCGCGCACGCCGCGTCCTTCGACGACCACTTCTCGCAGGCGCGCCTGTTCTTCCTCTCCCTCTCCGAGGTGGAGCGCGAGCACGTGGCGCAGGCGTACACGTTCGAGCTGGGCAAGTGCTACGAGCAGACCATCCGAGAGCGCCAGCTGGCCCACCTCGCCGCGATCGACACGCGACTGGCCCAGCAGGTCGCGGACGGCCTGGGCATCCCCGTCCCCGCGCCGACCGAGACCCCGGCCGACGTGCAGCCCTCCCCCGTGCTGTCCCAGATCGGCGGGGCGTGGCCGCTCGACGGCCGTCAGGTCGGCGTCGTGGTGGGCGAGTCCGTGGACGAGAAGGAGCTGGACGCCCTCGTGCAGGGCATCCACGGTGCGGGCATGGTCCCGCTGGTCATCGCACCGAAGGGCGGCCCCGTGGCCGGGGAGATCGTGGCCCAGCGGACCTACCTGACCGCCGCGTCCATCGAGCTGGATGCCGTGGTCGTGGCCTCGCCGGCGGCCCCCGCCGCAGACGCCGCCCCCAGCCTGGACCAGAAGGCCGGCGCCGCCGACTCCGAGGCGGTGGACCCGCGCGTCGTCAAGGTGCTGCAGGAGATGTGGCGCCACTCCAAGGCGATCCTCGCCCTCGAGCCGGCGGAGGCCGTCCTCGCGGCCGCCCAGGTGTCCGGCAAGGGCGTCGAGTCCGCGGCGGACGGCGCCTCCGCCGTCAGCCGGCTGACGGAGCTGCTGCCCGCGCACCGCGTGTGGGACCGCTTCCCGACGACGGGCCGCCTGGCCGACTGACCGGCGGACCCCCGGGCGCTTTCGAACGTGAGATAGGGCCTATCTCACGTTCGAAAGCGCCCATTCGCCCTCTTTCACGTTCGAAAGTGCAGGCCAGGGCGGGCCGGGCCGGGGCGGCGGGCCGGGTCAGTCCTCGATGAGGTCCCGGACCTGGACCACCTGGTCGCGGCCCGGGCCCACGCCGATCGCGGAGATCCGGCACCCGGAGAGCTTCTCGAGGGCCTCCACGTAGCGCTGGGCGTTCAGCGGCAGGTCGGTGAACGCGCGGGCACCGGAGATGTCCTCGGTCCACCCGTCGAAGTGCTCGTACACCGGCTTCGCGTGATGGAACTCGGTCTGGGTCATGGGCATGCGGTCGTGGCGCACGCCGTCCACCTCGTAGGCCACGCACACCGGGATCTTCTCGATGCCGGTGAGCACGTCCAGCTTGGTGAGGAAGTAGTCCGTGAAGCCGTTGATCCGCGCGGCGTAGTGGGCCATGACGGCGTCGTACCAGCCGGTGCGCCGCGGGCGGCCGGTGTTCACGCCGAACTCGCCGCCGGTGGTGCGCAGCTGCTCGCCCATCTCGTCGAAGAGCTCCGTGGGGAACGGGCCGGCGCCGACGCGCGTGGTGTAGGCCTTCACGATGCCGATGGTGCGGGAGAAGCGGGTGGGGCCGATGCCCGCGCCCACGGCCGCGCCGCCGGCGGTCGGGTTGGACGAGGTCACGAACGGGTAGGTGCCGTGGTCCACGTCCAGATAGGTGGCCTGGCCGCCCTCCATGAGCACCACCTTGCCCTCGTCCAGGGCGTCGTTGAGCAGGTTCACGGAGTCCACGACCATGGGGCGCAGGCGGTCCGCGTAGCCCAGGAAGTACTCGGCGATCTCGTCCACGGTGACGGCGCGGCGGTTGTAGAGCTTCACCAGCAGCTCGTTCTTCTGCCGCAGGGCGCCCTCGATCTTCTGGCGCAGGATCGACTCGTCGAAGATGTCCTGCACGCGGATGCCCAGGCGGGCCACCTTGTCCATGTAGGTGGGGCCGATGCCGCGGCCGGTGGTGCCGATCGCACGCTTGCCCAGGAACCGCTCGGTCACCTTGTCCATGGTCTGGTGGTACGGCGCCACGAGGTGGGCGTTGGCGGAGATCTTCAGGTGCTCGCACGAGTGGCCGCGGGACTCGAGCCCGTCGATCTCCTCGAACAGCGCCTCCAGGTTCACCACCACGCCGTTGCCGATCACCGGCACCGCGTTGGGCGAGAGGATGCCGGCGGGCAGCAGCTTGAGCTCGAACTTCTCCCCGTTGACGACGACGGTGTGCCCGGCGTTGTTGCCGCCGTTCGGCTTGACGACGTAGTCCACTCGCCCGCCCAGCAGGTCGGTGGCCTTGCCCTTGCCCTCGTCGCCCCACTGGGCTCCGACGATCGCGATCGCTGGCATCTGCATCTCTCCTCAGGGCGGCGGGTCGTCCCGGACCGGCCCGTACATGGAAAACGCCCCCTTGCGGTGCGCACGGAGGCCGTACCCCCGAATCCTACCAGCGTGACGGATGCCACCCTCTGGCTACGCTGACGCCATGAGCACCGCAGCGCCCCACACCCAGCACTCGGACTTCCCCTCCCCGACCCCCACCCGCAAGGGTCCGAGCGTGGGCACGTGGCGTCCCTGGGCCGTGCTGCCGTGGGCGCTGGCCCTCCTCGCCCTGCCCTTGATCGCGCTCGCCCTGCGCTCCAACTTCGGCGCGAACGGCTGGATGACGGTCATCTACATGGTCTTCGGCGCCCTGCCCCACGAACTCGTCCTCATGGTCCTGGTGGGAAGCCTGTTCCTCCTGCCCCGCGTGAACCCGCAGGATGAGCAGCGGGGCGGCATCCGGCTGGGGCGCCTGCTGCACACGCTGCTGGGCGTCTCCTGGGGGTCCTTCGCGCTGGCCGCGATCATCTTCCCCGACGGCGGCGACCACCCGGACTCCGGCGCCACGACCCCGGTGCTCATGGACCTGCTCGGCACGAGCACCGCGATGGACGTCGGCATCGTGGGCGGCCTCGCCCTCGTGGCCGTCAGCGCGGTCACCGGTCTCGCGGTGATCGTGGTGTGCGTGGTGCGGCGGATCCGCGCCGTTCGCTGAGCACGCTCCCGACGACGGCGGTCAGCGCGGGTTCAGGCGTTGGCGGGCTCGGCCGTGCCCGCGCCCCGGCGGCGCAGCTCGGGCTTCACGGTGCCCTCGGCGCCCGTGTCGGGGCGGACGTCCTCTGCGGCCCCGGCCTCCGCAGTGACGGCCGCACCGGAGCCGCACGGGCCGGCGTCGTCCGTGCCGCCGCAGCAGCCGCCGGCCGGGGCGCCGTCGTCGGCCGCGGCCTGCTGTGCACGCTCCTCGGCGCCGAGCACGGTGAAGCCGGCGTCGGCGATCATCTGCAGATCCGCCTCGGCGTCCTGGCCCTCGGAGGTGAGGTAGTCGCCGAGGAAGATCGAGTTGGCCACCTGCAGGCCGACCGGCTGCAGGGAACGCAGGTGCATCTCGCGGCCGCCGGCGATGCGCAGCTCCTTGTCCGGGCAGGCCAGGCGGACCATGGCGAGGATCCGGAGGCACTCGAGCGGGGTGAGCTGCTGGTGGCCCTGCAGCGGGGTGCCGTCGAAGGGCATGAGGAAGTTGACGGGGATGGAGTCGGAGTCCAGGTCGCGGAGCGCGAGGACGGCCTCGACGAGCTGCTCGTGCGTCTCCCCCATGCCCGCGATCAGGCCGCTGCAGGAGGACAGGCCGGCGGCGCCGGCGCGCTGCACGGTGTCCACGCGCTGCTCGTAGGTGTGGGAGGTGCAGATGGACTCGTAGTGGGACTCGGCCGTGTTGAGGTTGTGGTTGTAGGCGTCGACGCCGGCGTCCTTGAGCTTCTCGGCCTGGCCGTCCTTGAGGAAGCCGAGGCACGCGCACACCTCGACGTCCGGGTGCTGGGCCTTGAGGTCGCCGACCATGCCGGCCACGCGGTCGACGTCGCGATCCGTGGGGCCGGTGCCGGAGGCGACCATGCACACGCGCGAGGCGCCGCCGGCGATGCCCAGGCCCGCCTGGCGGACGGCCTCCTCCGGCTTGAGCCACGTGTAGCGCAGGATCTCGGCCTCGGTGCCGAGACGCTGGGAGCAGTAGGTGCAGTTCTCCGGGCAGAGGCCGGTCTTGAGGCTGACCAGGTAGTTGACCTTGACCGTGCGACCGAAGTGCTTCTCGCGCAGGCGCGAGGCCGCCGCGACGATGCGGAACGTGTCCGCGTCCGGGGCGTCCAGCACAGCGACGGCCTCCTCAGCGGTGAGGCGGTGGCCCGCCTCGACGCGGTCCACGAGGGCCTCGGGGTCGAGGGCGGCGGGGCGGGGGTCGACGGCGGGGGCGTCCTGGGTGGCGGTCATGATGGCCTCTCCGGTGGGCGGGGCTCGGCCCCGGGCGGGTCTGACCCGAGGGACTCTAACAGTGTTCATTGAACAGTGTTCAGGAGCGCGGGACCATGACCCCGACGTCAGCGCCTGCGCCGGTCCAGAGGGACCGGCTCGGGCCGAGGCTGCTCCTCGAGCGTCGTCGTCGCCGCGAGGATGCCGTGGGCGGCGGCAGCGAGCACCGCGCCGAGCAGACCGGCCACGACCGCCCGGACGCCGGCGTCGCCGATCACGTTCAGCGCCAGCCCCGGAATGACCGCGGCCCCCATCAGCAGCATCACCCACGCGGTGGAGCCGGCTCCGGCGTCGAACACGTTGCGGCGAGCCTGCTCCGCCTCGACCCGGTGATGCACCCCTCGCAAGGCGAGCATCGCTCCGAGGGCCGTGACGGCCACCAGCGTCAGACCCCAGCCCAGCCCCAGGTCCTGCCGCAGCCCCGCGAACACACCGGTCGAACCCACCAGGGCAGACGCCACACCGATGCGCCACCGCCACTCACGCTCATTCCCCACCCGGCTCACAGCCCCCTGCTGGCACACGGCCCTCGGCGGTGGAGCGGCAGATCATGCGGTCGTGGCCGCCGGGATCACTCCTGCGTAAGGGGCGAATGGAACTCCGAGGCGAGCATCGCGTAGGTGGCACCATCCACCCAGCCGCGCGTGAGATGCAGAGACTCCTCCTTGAACGTGCCCTCGTGACGCATCCCCACCTTCTCCATGATGCGCAGACTCGGAGCGTTGTCCGCGAAGGCATGAGCCTCCACGCGTCGCACACCCAGATCGTCGAACGCGAAGCCCAGCAGGGCTCGCGCAAGCTCGGTGCCATAGCCCTGCCCGGCCTGGCGCGGATCGATCGTCCAGCCGATCTCGGCCTGGGCGTCCCGGCCTTCCTCCCGCGGGCCGCCCTGACTCCACGCGTCCCGCACCGCGACCTTCCCGACACCGACAATGACGTCTCCGGCCCGCACGGTGAGGCGGTCCCCCGCCCCGAGGTAGGACTCGCGCAGCGCGTTCTCACTCTCCGGGCGGCCGGAGGTCCACGACCACACCTGCTCGAGACGGCAGAAGCTCCACACGGCGGGCGCATCGAGACCCCGGAACGGAGTGAGGGTCAGCCGGCGGGCTCGCAGCGGGAAGCAGACGCCTCGACTCGCGGCGAGCTCCAGGAGAGGGGTGGCCATGACAGACAGGGTACGAACAAGAGTCCTCGAGTCAGCCCCCGGACAGACCAGTGCCCACACCCTGCGTCGATGCCAGGTCCACGCGGTCTGCCAGGGCCCGTTGACCTCGGGCAGATCCCGCCACGGAGTCCCGCACCTGCACCGGCAGATGATCGCTTCGACCATCGTGTGGACATTCGAGAAGGGTCGACCCTGCCGGCCCGTGCGGTCTGGAGCAGCGGGGCGATCAGCTCCGATCGGGCATCGGAGACGACGTGCAACCGGGACATGGCTCCCCGGATCTCAGCGGGTCCCTGGAGCCATTCTCAGACACGCCCTAGGCCATCTCCAGCGCCGAGGCCCGCCTCACAACAGAGGAGGTCCTCGCTGCTCACTCCGGCCGGGCCGGCCGACGTCGTCGTGGGCTGGGGTGACGGCCTGTCCGGACTGCTGGCGTTCATCACGCAGATGGCGCTCGTGCTCATGCTCGGCCACATCCTGGCGAACACCGGTCCGGTGCGCCGCCTGCTCGCCCGGCTCGCCAGCATTCCCCGCACGCCCCTGGCCGCCTACATCTTCGTGTTCGTGGTGGCGGCGGCGGCCTCCCTCATCACGTGGGGCCTGGGCCTGGTGGTCGGTGCGCTGCTGGCCAAGGAGGTCGCGGCGCAGGCCCGTGAGCGCGGGCTGGTCCTGCACTTCCCGATGCTGGTGGCCGCCGGGTTCTCCGGGTTCGTGGTGTGGCACATGGGGTACTCGGGCTCCGGCCCGCTGACGGCCGCCACCCCCGGTTCGTTCCTCACGGAGAGCCTGGACGGCCGGACGGTCCCGGTCTCGGAGACCACCTTCTCCTGGTGGAACATCACCGCCGCCGTGGTGACCGTGCTCGTCGTGGCCCTGGCCCTGTTCCTCGTCGCCCCGCGCGCCGGGGACCGGATCGTGGAGCTGGAGATCGACGCGCGGGACCAGGACGCGGTGTCCGCACCGGAGATCGAGACGCCGGCGGACCGTCTCGACGCCTCCCGTGTCCCCACGCTCCTCGTCGGCGCCATGCTCGTGACCTATCTGGTGATGCACTTCGTCGGCGGCGGCACCCTCACCCTGGACATCGTCAACTGGTCCTTCCTCGCGCTGATCCTGCTGCTGGTGCGCAGCCCGCACGAGCTGATCGGCCTCACCCAGGGGGCCGCGTCCAACGTGGGCGAGATCCTGCTGCAGTTCCCCCTCTACGCGGGCATCCTCGGCATGATGACGACCACCGGCCTGGTGGCGGTGCTCTCGGACGCCTTCGTGGCGATCTCGAACCCGGTGACGTTCGGCCTGCTGGCGTTCCTGGCCGCGGGCCTCGTGAACTTCTTCGTCCCCTCCGGCGGCGGACAGTTCGCCGTGCAGGGCCCGATCATGCTCCAGGCCGGCGACGCGCTCGGCGTGGACCCGGCCATCACCATCATGGCCGTCTCCTACGGCGACCAGTGGACCAACATGATCCAGCCGTTCTGGGCGATCCCCCTTCTGGCGATCGCCGGCCTGAAGATGCGCGACATCCTGGGGTACACCACGGTCGTGCTGCTCGCGTCGGGGCTCGTCTTCGGCGGCACACTCCTGCTCGTCTCGCTCTGAGCCGGCCGGCCGATGCGGGCCGGGTCCGGACAGACGAAGGACCCCGGGATCACCGGGGCCCTTCGCCTGTCATCACTCGCACCTTCATCACTCGCACCTCGATGAAGTGGTTCCACCGTACGAACCGAGCATGGGCGCAGCCGTCACGCAGCCTGGCAGTTGCCTGGCAATGGCCGCCTCAGCCCAGTGCACCGCCGGACTCGGCCAGGTAGCACGTGCCGCACAGAGACTCGTAGGTCACCTGAACACCGTCGATCGCCACCTGGTCCCCCTCGAACACGAAGTGCTCGGCGCCCGTGGTCGGGTCCACGACCTTGCGCGTGTTGAACACCGCCTTCCGGCCGCACCGGCAGATGGTCTTCAGCTCCTCGAGGGAGTGCGCCAGCTCCAGCAGCCGCGCGGAGCCCGGGAAGGAGCGGGTGCGGAAGTCGGTGCGCAGCCCGTAGGCGATCACGGGGACGCCGTCGAGCACGGCGATGCGCAGCAGGTCGTCCACCTGCGCCGGCTCGAGGAACTGTGCCTCGTCCACGAGCAGACACGCCACGGGCGGAGCCTCCACGTGCCCCACGAGGGCGTCCGGGTCGTCACCGGTGGCGTGCCGGCGGAACAGCTCCCGCACGTCCGCTCCCGCCGGGACGAGGAAGTCCACGGCGCGGGTCACACCGAGGCGGGACACGACGTCGCCCTCCCCCTTCACGTCGACCTCCGGCTTGGCCAGCAGCACCCGCTGGCCGCGCTCCTCGTAGTTGAAGGCGGCCTGCAGCAGGCCCGTGGACTTGCCGGAGTTCATGGCCCCGTAGCGGAAGTAGAGCTTGGCCACGGCTCCGCTCAGCCCTGGGCGCGGCCCTGGTCGGCCTCGATCTGCTCCGCGGCCGTGGGGTCCGAGTCCCGCAGGAAGGTGCGGATGCGCTCGACCTCCTCGGACTCCCCGATCCCGGCGGCCGCGCGGCCCAGCGCGTACAGGGCGCGCAGGAAGCCGCGGTTGGGCTCATGGGCGTACGGCACCGGGCCGGCGCCGCGCCACCCCGCCCGGCGCAGCGCGTCCAGGCCCCGGTGGTAGCCGACGCGGGCGTACGCATAGGAGTCCACGGTCCGACCCTCGGCCCACGCGTCCTCCGCCATGAGCGCCCACACCAGGGAGGACTCGGGCGCCACCGGCACGATGTCCTCGGGCAGGTCACCGGCCTCGAGCCGGGCCAGCACCTCCGGCTCCTCCGGCAGGTGCGTGGCCGGCGGCTCCATCAGGTTCTTGCCGATCAGGGACTCGGACATGGGATGCCTCTTCTCCTCGCGGACGATGCGGTCGCGGCCGAGTCTATCGACGGCGCCGGACGCCGGACGGGTCGCCGTCGCCGTCCCCGCGTCCAGGACGGTCCGGTACCGTAGGCGCAGCGTCCGTCCGCAGCCCCACGCTCCCGGGGCCGGGCCGCCGATGCCGTCGAAGGAGCCTCCATGACCCACCCCGCGCCCGCCCGCCGCCGTGCCCCGCTGGCCGTCGGCGTCGCCGCCCTCGCCCTCGCCCTGGCCGGCTGCGGCTCGGCCGGCCAGTCCGGTGAGCCCGCCTCGTCGACCGCCGCGGCGCCCAGCGGATCGGCGGCCTCGGCCGCGGCCGGCTCGGCCACGGAGAGCCCCACCGACCCCGCGTCCGCCGCGGCGTCCCGCGTCCGTGAGGCCCTCGCGTCGGAGTCCGCCGAGGGCACCCCGCGCGCCGAGCCGCGTCAGGCGTTCGAGACCGTCGGCCCGGGCATCAAGGACGGCGCCGCCACCGAGGCCTGGAAGAACACGGCCGCGGTCCGCAACGACACCGTCTCCGTGATGGACTGCACGCGCGACGTCCTGGACCAGCGCACCCTGGACGCCGTCGCCACGCACATCCCGGACAGCTCGAACATCGAGATCGTGCAGCTGTTCGCCTCGCAGGACGAGACCCACGAGTTCCTCACCTGCGTCTACAACGGCTACTTCGAGTACAGCCCCGGCATGCCCCTGGCGCAGGTCCACTACCAGCACAACCTCGACGGCTCCCGCCTGGAGTGGTGCCAGGAGGAGCCCGCCGCCGTGGCGGACGAGTACACGTTCGACCCGAAGACCGGCAAGGGGCTGCTCGCCCTGCTGCGCCCCGGCATGGTCGGCGGCCAGGACGGCGCCCCCCTGCTGCCCCAGCGCACCGCGTGGGCCTGCTCCGAGGACGGCAGCGAGATGGTCTCCGTGACCATGGGCTCCATGGAGGGCTTCGGCGACGCCAACGGCGGCCTCACCCAGGTGAAGAACTCGCCGGTCGCGCAGAGCACCACCCTCGTCACCGAGACCCGCGACCACCTCGCGGACACCGTGCTGAAGGACGCCGGGGACTTCCAGGAGGTCATCAAGCTCAGCTCGCCGTTCTTCCTGAACGCGCAGATGGACGAGGAGACCCTGGCCCAGGCCCGGGAGATCCCCACCGGCCGCGTGCCCGACGAGCTGCTGAACAACCAGTCCACGATCGACCGCCCCGAGGGCGCCCCCGGCCCCGTGGCCCCCGGCCAGCCGCCGCGGCCGTTCCAGGGCGCCGCGCGGGAGGCCGCCGAATCCCAGCGGGCCGCGGAGGCGTCCGCCTCGGCGTCGGCCAGCCCGTCACCGACGAAGTCGGCCTCGGCCTCGGCCTCGCCGTCCCCCTCCACGTCCGGGGACTGACGTCCCGGCACGACGACGGCCGGTCACCTCGTGAGGTGACCGGCCGTCGTCGTGGGGCCCGGCGGATCAGGCCTTCGCCGCGGCGTCGTCCTGACTGGCGAAGTGCCGGCGGTACGCGCCCAGGGTGAGGAACGCCGGGTACTCCGGCGGCAGGGCCGACTCGCAGAACACGCGCACCGCGTCCTCGAACCGGTGGCCCTCGGGCAGCGGGCCGGCGAGGATCCGAGCGTGCTCCTCGCGGATCAGCTGCTCCATCCAGCCGCGGTTGGCGGTCCGCACGCCGCCCTCGGTCAGCTGCACACCGGTGCCGTTGTGGGCCCACTGCCAGATCTGGGACCGGGAGATCTCCGCCGTGGCGGCGTCCTCCATGAGTCCGTGGATCGCGGCGGCGCCGTTCCCCCGCAGCCAGGACTCGATGTAGCGGATCCCGACCTCGATGTTCATCCGCACGCCGGCCTCGGTCACCGAGCCCGTGGTCGCGGCGACGTCGAGCAGGGCGGCCTCGTCCGGCTCCACGTCCTCGCGACGGCGGGTGCGGATCTGGTTCGGGGCCTCGCCGAGCACGGCGTCGAACTCCTCCCGGGCGACCGGCACGAGGTCCGGGTGCGCCACCCACGAGCCGTCGAAGCCGTCGCCGGCCTCGCGGGCCTTGTCCGCGCGCACCTTCTCCAGCGCGGCGGCGTTGGCCTCCTCGTTCCGGCGGTCCGGGATCACGGCGGACATGCCGCCGATCGCCGAGGCGCCGCGCCGGTGGCAGGCCCGGACCAGCTGCTCCGTGTAGGCCCGCATCATCGGCTGGGTCATGGTCACCTCCGAGCGGTCCGGGAGGACGAACTCGGCCCCGCGGTCCCGGAAGTTCTTGATGATGGAGAAGATGTAGTCCCAGCGGCCGGCGTTGAGGCCCGCGGCGTGGTTGCGCAGCTGGTACAGGATCTCCTCCATCTGGAACGCCGCGGTGATCGTCTCGATCAGCACGGTGGCCCGGATGGTGCCCTGGGGGATGCCCAGCTCGTCCTGCGCCGCCACGAACACGCAGTTCCACAGCCGCGCCTCGAGATGGGACTCGAGCTTGGGCAGGTAGAAGTACGGGCCGTGGCCGCGGCGGATCAGCTCGTGGGCGTTGTGGAAGAAGTACAGGCCGAAGTCCACGAGGGCGCCGGCCATCGGCTCGCCGTCCACACGGATGTGGTCCTCGATGAGGTGCCAGCCGCGCGGGCGGACGATGATGGTCGGCCGGTCCGTGAGCTCGCGCTCGCGCAGCCGGTACTCCTTGCCCTCGGGGGAGGTGAAGTCGATCTGGTCGCGGATCGCGTCGAACAGGTTGACCTGCCCGTCCAGCATCCGGTCCCAGGACGGCGTCGAGGAGTCCTCGAAGTCGGCGAGCCAGCCCGAGGCGCCCGAGTTGAGGGCGTTGATCGTCATCTTCCGATCCACGGGGCCGGTGATCTCCACGCGGCGGTCCTGCAGGCCGGGGGCCAGCGGCGCCACACGCCAGGAGTCGTCCTCGCGGACCCGGCGGGTGGACCGCAGGTAGTGCGGGTTCCATCCGTCGGTGATGCGGCGCTGGGTGTACTCCCGCTCCTCGAGCAGCCGCCGGCGGCGGTCCTCGGCCAGCCGGTGCAGGCGGCCGAGGAACGCCAGCGCCTCGTCCGTGAGGATCTCGGCCTGCCGCCCGTCGACCGGCCCGTGGACGGTCACCACGGGGGCGGCGCCCTCGGGGATGACGACGGGGATGGCCTGGGTGCTCACGTCATGCGGCAGGGGCGTGTGCTCCCGAACGTCGTCGGCATGGATCTCGTGCAGGGTGGGGGTCGTGGTCTGCGGGCTCATGGGACTGCCTCCTCGCGGTCTCGGCTGAGCGGATCAGTGGAACTGGCCGGACTCCGTGGAGCCCGCCAGGGCCACCGTGGAGCTGTCCGGGTTGATGGCGGTGGACACGGCGTCGAAGTAGCCGGTGCCGACCTCGCGCTGGTGCTTGGTCGCGGTGTAGCCGCGGGCCTCGTCGGCGAACTCGCGCTCCTGCAGCTCGACGTACGCGGACATCTGGCGCTCGTTGTATCCCTTGGCCAGGTCGAACATCGAGTGGTTCAGGGCGTGGAAGCCGGCCAGCGTGATGAACTGGAAGGTGTAGCCCATGGCGCCCAGCTCGCGCTGGAACTTGGCGATGGTGTCGTCGTCGAGGTTCTTCTTCCAGTTGAACGACGGCGAGCAGTTGTAGGCCAGCATCTGGTCCGGGAACTCGGCCTTGACGGCCTCGGCGAACTTCCGGGCCAGCTCGAGGTCCGGGGTGCCGGTCTCCATCCAGATCAGGTCCGAGTGGGGGGCGTAGGCCTTGGCGCGGGCGATGCAGGGCTCGACGCCGTTGCGGACCTTGTAGAAGCCCTCCGCGGTGCGCTCACCGGTGATGAACTCGGCGTCGCGCTCGTCCACGTCCGAGGTGATCAGGGTGGCCGCCTCGGCATCAGTGCGGGCGATGATCACGCTGGGCACGTCGGCGACGTCGGCGGCCAGGCGGGCGGCGTTGAGCGTGCGGATGTGCTGGCCGGTGGGGATGAGCACCTTGCCGCCGAGGTGGCCGCACTTCTTCTCGGAGGCCAGCTGGTCCTCCCAGTGCACACCGGAGGCGCCGGCGGTGATCATCGACTTCATGAGCTCGTAGGCGTTGAGCGGGCCGCCGAAGCCGGCCTCGGCGTCGGCCACGATCGGCACGAGCCAGTCCTCGACGCTGCTGACGCCCTCGGCGTGCTCGATCTGGTCCGCGCGCAGCAGGGCGTTGTTGATGCGGCGCACCACCTGCGGCACGGAGTTGGCCGGGTACAGGGACTGGTCCGGGTACGTGTGGCCGGAGAGGTTGGCGTCCGCGGCGACCTGCCAGCCGGAGAGGTAGATGGCGCGCAGCCCGGCCTTGACCTGCTGGACGGCCTGGTTGCCGGTGAGGGCGCCGAGGGCGTTGGTGAACTCACCGCGGGCGTTCTCGTCCTTCAGCTGGGTCCACAGCTTCTCGGCGCCGCGGCGGGCCAGCGTGTGCTCCTCCTGGATGCGGCCGCGGAGACGGACGACGTCCTCGGCGGTGAAGCTGCGCTCGACGCCGGCCCAGCGGGGGTTGTTGTCCCAGTCGTGCTGGAGCTGTTCGGCGGAGGCGGGAGTGGAGTGGTGGGGCTGGGTGGTCATGACGTCCTCCTGAGGATCGGTCCGGTTCGTGAAGGGTTCGGTGCGACGTGTCCGTCGCTGCCGTTGACATCCACCTTGGCCCCGGGCAAGGCCCTCTGGAGCACAAAATCGGTGGAAACTCCGGCTGTTCCTGCCACTGGGTCAGAACGTGACGGTCCTTGCGCCCCCATGTGGCCTGGATCACGGCAACGGCCCCCCGCTTGTCAAGAATGTGACTTTCTTTCCGAAACACGTGATCTCCTCCCCGGTTCCGTCTACAGTTCCGCGCATGATGACCCGCCCGCTTCCCGAGGACAGCGCGACCGTGGACGCCGTCGCGCTGGGCCGCCGCGTTCGGCACCTGCGCAAGCAGGCCGGCCTCACCCTGGACCAGCTCGCGGAGCGCACGGGAGTGAGCGGCTCGCACCTGTCCCTCGTGGAGAACGCCCGCCGCGAGCCGCGGCTCTCGCTGGTCCAGCGGATCGCCGAGGTTTTGGGCGTGCCGGTCGAGGACCTGCTCACCGGCCGGGCCCCCACCCGGCGGGCCGAACTGGAGATCGAGGTCGAACGGTTCGCGCGCTCGGAGCACTACGCCTCCCTCGGCCTGCCGCCGCTGCGCATCGGGCCCCGCACCCCCACCGAGGTCCTCGAGGTGATCGCGGGGTTGGAGGCCGAGCTGCGCCGTCGCCTGGAGGAGCAGGCCGCCACCCCCGAGGAGGCGCGCCGCGCCAACGCCCAGCTGCGCGCCCAGATGCGCGCGGTGGACAACCACTACCCCGACCTCGAGGCCGAGGCGCATCGGCTGCTCGACGCGATCGGCCACACGGGCGGGCCGCTGGGCCTGCACGCGGTCTCGGAGCTGGCCGAGCACCTCGGCTTCACCCTGCGCTTCGTCCCGGACCTGCCGCACTCCACGCGCTCCGTCACGGACCTCAAGCACGGGCGCATTCACATCAGCGGCTCCCGCTCCTCAGACCATGACCGCCGCACCGTGGTGCTCCAGGCCCTCGCCGCCGCCGTCCTGGGCCACGGCGAGCCGCGGGACTACGAGGACTTCCTCGCCCAGCGTGTGGCGGTGAACTACCTGGCGGGCGCGCTGCTCATGCCGCAGCGGGCGGCGTCGTCGCTGCTGCGGGCCGCCCAGAAGCGCCGGGACCTGTCCGTGGACGACCTGAAGGACGCGTTCGGCGTCTCCTACGAGGCCGCCGCGCACCGGTTCACCAACCTGGCCACCGTGGACCTGGGCATCCGCTGCCACTTCCAGAAGGTCCACGAGACCGGGGTGATCCACAAGGCCTACGAGAATGACGGGATCGTGTTCCCCGCCGACCACACCGGTGCGATCGAGGGCCAGCAGGCGTGCCGGAAGTGGGGCGCACGGCAGGCGTTCTCCCGCAACGACCGGTTCCGCGCCCACGCCCAGTACACGGACTCGCCCAACGGGACGTTCTGGTGCACCTCGATGATCGAGAACGGCCCCGACGGACTGTTCGCCCTCTCCGTGGGCACCCCGTTCGAGCATGCCCGGTACTTCCGCGGCGCGGACACCCGCCACCGGGTCACCTCCACGTGCCCGGATCCGCGCTGCTGCCGCCGCCCCGACCCCGAGCTCGAGGCCGCGTGGGGCGGGCACGTGTGGCCCGCGGCCCGCATGCACGCGCATCTGCTGGCGGCCATGCCCACGCAGACCTTCCCCGGTGTGGACGAGCGCGAGGTCTTCGAGTTCCTCCAGGCCCAGGAGGAGCGGGAGGGCTGAGGACGACGCCGGCCCGCACCCTCACGCGAGGGTGCGGGCCGGCGCGGCGGACGGCGGGGTCAGCCGATGCTCTTGCCGGCCGAGTTCAGCTCGGTGCAGGCCTGGACCACGCGGGCGGCCATGGCCTCCTCGGCCTTGGCGCCCCACACGCGGGGGTCGTACTGCTTCTTGTCGCCGACCTCGCCGTCGACCTTCAGGACGCCGTCGTAGTTCTCGAACATGTGCCCGGCCACCGGGCGGGTGAACGCGTACTGGGTGTCCGTGTCCACGTTCATCTTCACGACGCCGTACTCCACCGAGTCGGCGATCTCCTGGGCGGCGGAGCCGGAGCCGCCGTGGAACACGAGGTCGAACGGGCGCTCCTTGCCGAACTTCTCGCCCACGGCCTGCTGGATCTCCTGCAGGATCTCCGGGCGCAGCTTCACGTTGCCCGGCTTGTAGACGCCGTGCACGTTGCCGAAGGTCAGCGCGGTGAGGTAGCGACCGTGCTCGCCGAGGCCGAGGGCCTCCACCGTGGCGATGCCGTCCTGGACGGTGGTGTAGAGCTTCTCGTTGATCTCGTGGGCCACGCCGTCCTCCTCGCCGCCCACGACGCCGATCTCCACCTCGAGGATCTGCTTGTTGGCGTGGGTGCGCGCGAGCAGCTCGCGGCCGATCCGCAGGTTCTCCTCGAGGGTCTCGGCGGAGCCGTCCCACATGTGGGAGTTGAAGATCGGGTCGCGCCCGGCCTTCACCTCGGCCTCCGAGGCGTCCAGCAGGGGCAGGACGAAGCCCTCGAGCTTGTCCTGGGGGCAGTGGTCCGTGTGCAGGGCGATGTTCACGGAGTACTTCTTGGCGACCTCGCGCGCGAACGCGGCGAAGGCCAGCGAGCCGGCGACCATGTCCTTCACGGAGGAGCCGGAGAAGTAGGCGGCGCCGCCGGTGGAGACCTGGACGATGCCGTCCGAGCCGGCCTCGGCGAAGCCGCGGATGGCGGCGTTCAGGGTCTGGGAGCTGGTGACGTTGATCGCCGGGAAGGCGAAGGCGCCGTTCTTGGCGGCGTCGATCATCTCGGCGTACTTCTCCGGGGATGCGATGGGCATGCTGCAGCTCCTAGGCGTCGTCGACTCGGGCAGGCGGGGGAGCGCGGCGAGCGCGACACCCTCGGGCACATCCTATCCGCGCGGCCGGACCCGCCCCAGGGTCCCGGACCCGACGGCGACGCCGGCCTGGGCACGACCCCGCCGTTTGCCTAGGGTGAGCGGCGTCACATTCGCATCCGAGAGACCGGAGACCGCCATGGCCCCCGCCCACCGCCCCTCCCGCCCCCTCGCCCTGGCCGCCGCCCTGGCTGTCGTCGCCGGGTTCGGCGCGCCACACGCGGCCCTGGCCCAGGAGTCCGCCCCGGCCCCGGACGCACCGGAGGTGAGCTCCGCCGTCGCGGACCTCTCGCAGCCGGCCACGACGGCCGAGGACGCCCGCTGGAACGCGGCCCGGGACACCCTGGCGGCGGCCTCGGCCGACGACCCCTTCTACCTGCCGCCCGCCACCGTGCCCGCGACCCCCGGCGCCCTGATCCGCACCGAGCCCACCGCCTTCTACCTGGACCCGGTGCGGCTGGTGCAGGTGCCGGCGCACGCCACGCGCATCATGTACGCCTCGCAGGATGCCCAGGGCCGACCCATCGCCGTGACCGGCACCGTGCTGACCCCCACCGCGCCCTGGACGGGCAGCGGCGAGCGTCCCGTGATCAGCTACGCGGTGGGGACCCAGGGGGCGGCGGACCGCTGCGCCCCCTCGCGGACCCTCTCGACCGGCGAACAGTACGAAGGCGTGGGGATCACCTCCCTGCTGAGTCGCGGCCACGCCGTGGTCGTCACCGACTACGAGGGCCTGGGCACCCCGGGCACGCACACCTACATGGTCCGGGAGGCCCAGGCGCACGCCGTCCTCGACGCGGTGCGCGCGGCCGCCCAGGTGTCGGGGTCGGGCGTCACCGCGACCGCGCCGGTCGCGCTCGCGGGCTACTCGCAGGGCGGCGGGGCGGCCGCGGCCGCCGCCGAGCTCGCGTCCGACTACGCCCCGGAGCTGGACCTCAAGGGCGCCTACGTGGGCGCCCCGCCGGCCGACCTCGTGCAGGTCGCGGACCGGATCGACGGCGGCCTGTACGCGGCCTTCCTGCTCTACGCGATGGCCGGGCAGCTCGCCGCGTACGACGTGGACCCGGCCACGCACCTCAACGAGACCGGCCTGACGGCCCTCGCCGGCGCGGCCGAGACCTGCATGGTGGGCAGCCTCGCCTACGCGCACCTCGACTCCGCCACACTGACCCACACGGGGCAGGACTTCCCTGAGCTCGTCCGCTCCGATGCCGAGCTGGCCGGGATCCTCGCCGAGCAGCGGATCGGCGCACCGGGCCGCCGTCCGGACGTGCCGGTGATGATCGCGCACTCCGTCACGGACGACGTCATCCCGTACCGCACCGGCCGCGACCTGGGCCGCCGCTGGTGCGCGGAGGGCGCGCGGGTGCGTTTCGACCCGCTCCTCACCCCGACCCACGTGGGCGGCCACGTGGCCTCGCTGCCGCGGATGGGGGCGTTCCTGGACGCGACCCTCGCCGACCGCTGGACCGCCGACTCGTGCGGGTGGTTCTGAGCCTCGGCTAGCGTCGGGGCCAGGACCGTCCCGCCCACCGAAGGAGCAGTCATGCGCGCCGAGCAGGTCACCGATCCCATCGCCTACCACGGCGAGGGCCCCGTCTGGGCCGCCTCGTGGGGCAGCGCCGCCGAGGGCGTGACCGCCGGCGGCGGCCTGCGCTGGGTGGACATGCTCGCCGGGGACGTCCTGTCCCTGCGCACCGACGGGACGGTGGACCGCACGCACGTCGGCGACGTGGCCGCCGCGCTGCGCCCGCGTGCGGGGGGTGGCGCCGTCGTCGCGGTGGAGCGGGGCTTCGCCCTGATCTCGCCCGAGGGCGAGCTGACGACGCTGCCCGAGCTGTGGGGCGCGGACGCCGGGATCCGGATGAACGAGGGCGGCTGCGACCCGGACGGCCGGTTCCACTGCGGCACCATGGCGTACGCCAAGACCCCCGGCGCCGCGAACCTCTACCGGCTCGCCCCCGGACCCGACGGCGGCGCCGGCGAGGTGGACGTCGTGCTGACCGGCGCGACGACGTCCAACGGCCTGGAGTGGAGCCCCGACGGCACGCGGGCCTACTACAACGACACCCCCACACGGCAGGTGGCCGTGTTCGACTACTCCCGCGAGGAGGGCCTGACGAACCGCCGCGTGCTCGTGGACGTGCTCGACGGGGAGGGCAAGCCGGACGGACTCACCGTGGACGCCGAGGGCGGGATCTGGGTGGCCGTGATCAGCCACGGGCAGATCCACCGGTACACGCCCGAGGGGACGCTCGACGAGGTGGTCGAGGTGCCCGTGCAGAAGACGACGGCGTGCACCTTCGGCGGCGACGACCTCGGCACCCTCTACATCACCACCTCCTGGGAGAACCTGGAGCGCGGCGAGGACCCGCTGGCCGGGGCCCTGTTCGCCGTCCGCCCGGGGGTGACGGGCCTGCCGGCCCGGCCCTTCGCGGGCTGAGGCCGTCACGCCGCACGTCGTCGGCGCGGTCCTGCGCGGTCCTGCGCCATCCTGCGCCGCGAGCCAGACGAATCTGCGGTCCAGAGGCTCCTTTCAGCGCGGAATCGTCTGGCTCGCGCCGGACTCAGGGGACGGCCGCGTGCTGCCGGATCCACGCGTGCATCGCGATGCCGGCGGCCACGCCCGCGTTGATCGAACGGGTGGAGCCGTACTGCGCGATGGACAACACCGCGCTCGACGCCGCCCGCACCTCCGCCGAGAGCCCCGGCCCCTCCTGCCCGAAGACGAGCACGCAGGCACGCGGGAAGTCGAAGGTCTCCACCGGCACCGACTCGGGGAACAGGTCCACGCCGAGCACGGGCAGCCCCTCCCCCGCCGCCCACTCCGTGAACGCCGCCACCGTCTCGTGGTGGCGCACGTGCAGGTAGCGGTCGGTGACCATGGCGCCGCGCCGGTTCCAGCGGCGCCGCCCGATGATGTGCACCCCGGCGGCGTTGAACGCGTTGGCGGTGCGCACGACGGTGCCGATGTTCAGGTCGTGCTGCCAGTTCTCGATGGCGACGTGGAACGGGTGCCGCCGCGCGTCGAGGTCCGCGACGATCGCCTCGAGGCGCCAATAGCGGTAGCGGTCGAGGACGTTGCGGCGGTCGCCGTGCGCGAGCAGCTCCGGGTCGTAGCGGGGGTCCTCCGGCCACGGGCCGGTCCACGGGCCGACGCCGACCTCGCGGGGCGCGGCGCCGTCCTCGGCCGGCGCGGGCTCGCTCAGCGGCCGGCCTCGGACCGGTCGACGGCGGCCCAGGCGGCCCCGGCGGACACCGCGGCCACGGAGAGCACCGCCGGCCACGCACCGATCTTCTTGGCCAGCGGGTGGGAGGCGCCGAAGCCGCCGAGGTACAGGGCGGCCAGGCCACCGGCGACGGCGGGCCCACGCTTGGCCAGCCACGTGCGCCCGGCGTACAGGCCGGCGGCGGCCAGCACGACGCCGCCGAGCGGGCGGATGCCGGTCTCACGGGCGGTCAGGTAGCCGCCGATCAGACCGAACGCGGTGACCGGGGCCGTGGAGACGGCGTGGGCGGGGAGGAGGGTCTTGCCGTCGCGGACGACGGGCGGGGCATGACGCGGAGTCTTCATGGCGCCACCGTAGCGCGCGCATCCTGGAATCCGCCGGGGGCCGCCGTCGGGGAGAATGTCCGGGTGAGCATGATCGACAACGCCGTGTACGTGGACGGGCGGCGCGTCCACGCCCCCTCCACCCTCGAGGACACCTGGGAGGAGTGCGAGCGCACCGGCGGCATGGCCTGGCTGGGCCTGTACCGCCCGGACGTGGCCGAGCTCCAAGCGGTCGCGGAGGAGCTGCGCCTGCACCCGCTCGCCGTCGAGGACGCCCTCGCCGGAGGCGAGCGCGCCAAGCTGGACCGCTACGGCGAGGACTCGTTCATGGTCCTGCACCCGGCCCGCTACGTCGACCGCACCGAGACCGTGGAGTTCGGCGAGCTGAGCGTCTTCACCGGTGAGCACTACGTGGTGACGGTGCGTCACGCGGAGGAGCCGGACCTGGCCGCCGTGCGACGGTCCCTGGAGACGGAGGGCCGCGAGCGCCTCGCGATGGGGCCGTGGCAGGTCACCCTGGAGATCCTGGACCGTGTCGTGGACGACTACTTCCCGGTGGCCGACGGCCTCGAACAGGACATCGCGGAGATCGAGGACCAGGTCTTCGCCGGCGACGGGCACGTCTCCCGGCGCATCTACGAGCTCTCCCGCGAGGTGCTGAACTTCCAGCACGCCATCCGCGCGCTGCCGTCCATCGTGGAGCAGCTCCAGGAGGAGGTGCGCACCCGCCTGCACGAGGACACCCGCCGCCTCGACGCCGACGGCCTGCCCCCGCGCGACGACGCCCACGCCTGGGAGGACGAGGAGCTCAGCGATCAGGCGCGCCTCGAGGTGGAGAACCTGCGCCGCCTGCGCGACGTCCACGACCACGCCGTCCAGATCAACGAGCGCGTGACGACCATGCGCCAGATGCTCAACAACGCCCTCGAGCTGGACTCGACGCTGGCGTCGAAGCGGCTGGCCGAGCAGTCGATCGCCCAGAACGAACAGGTCAAGCAGATCTCGTCCTGGGCGGCGATCATCTTCGCGCCGCAGCTGGTGGGCTCGGTCTACGGCATGAACTTCGACGGCATGCCCGAGCTGCACTGGACGTTCGGCTATCCGTTCGCCCTGGGACTCATGCTGGCGGTGGCCCTCACGCTGTTCGTGCTGTTCAAGCGCGCGGACTGGCTCTAGGCGGGCGGCGCGGGGCCGGCCGAGGCTCAGTCGAGGCCGAGCTCGTCCTTGCCGAACGCGTACAGGTACGGCACCCCCGCCTCCTCGGCCACGCGCTCGGCGGCGCCGGTCGCACGGTCCACGATCACAGCCACGGCCTGGACGTCGCCGCCCGCGTTGCGCACGCCCTCGACGGCGGTGAGCGCGGAGCCGCCCGTCGTCGAGGTGTCCTCCAGCACGACGACGCGGCGCCCGTCCACGCCCGGGCCCTCCACCTGCCGGCCCATGCCGTACGACTTCTGCGCCTTGCGCACCACGAACGCGTCGAGCGCGCGGCCCGCGGCGCCGGCCTGGTGCATCATCGCGGTGGCCACGGGGTCCGCACCCATGGTCAGCCCGCCCACCGCGTCGCACCCGATCCCGTTCTCCTCGAGCAGGCGCAGCATCACGCGGCCGATCAGCGGGGCGGCCTCGTGGTGCAGGGTGACACGACGCAGGTCCACGTAGTAGTCCGCCTCCTTGCCGGAGGACAGGGTCACCCGGCCGTGCACCACGGCCAGCTCCTGGATGAGCTGCTTGAGCCGCTCGCGGTCCTGCTGGGGCGTGGGGACGGTGGGGGTCTGCGCGTCGGTCATGCCGCCCATGCTAGTGCGGGCCCGGCCACCCCTGCCGCTTCCGTCCCGGCCTGGCTAGGCTCGGGTTATGAGCGAGATTCCGCACGATGACACCGCCGTCCAGCACCCCTCCGGCCTGCCCCTGGCGCACTGGCTCACCCTCACCGAGGGCCTGATCGCGGCGCGCGTGGCCGAGAGCCTCGAGGAGCACGGCCTGACCCGCGCCCAGTGGCAGCTGCTGAACACCCTCACGGTGGCCCCGCAGTCCCGTGCCGAGCTCGAGGCCGGCTTCGAGGAGGAGCAGCGCGGCGCGGTGTCCGGTCAGATCGAGGAGCTGGTCGAGTCCCACTGGGTGACGGTCGAGGGCGACCTCTACACCCTCACCGCCACGGGCCGCACCGCGGGCGCCCGCGTCGGCGAGGCGGTCGAGGCCCTGCGTGCCGAGGCGACGGCGGACGTCCCGCGGGACCAGATCGACGACGCCGTCCGCGTCCTGCGCCGCACCGCCCGCAACCTGGGGCACCCGGACGCGTGAGCCGCCGTCGCCGGTCGCCCCTGTCCCCGTGCGCGGCGCCGGTCCTACGCTGACCGGCATGCGTGAACTCCAGCAGCGGATCATCGCCGAGCAGTGCGTCCTCCCTGAGATCGACCCCGCGGCCGAAGTCGAACGGCGCGTGGCCTTCCTCGCCGACTACCTCGCGGCCACGGGCGCGTCCGGCTTCGTCCTGGGCATCTCCGGCGGCGTGGACTCCACCGTGGGCGGCCGGCTGGCCCAGCTCGCCGTCGAGCGTCGCCGCGCCCAGCTCGGCGTCACGGACGCCGTCGCCCTGGGCGGCCCCGACACCACTCCGCCGGGTGAGGCGGGGGTGGGCGCCGACGTCGTGCCCTCCCGCGAGAACCCCCGGTTCACCGCCGTGCGCCTGCCCTACAAGGTGCAGCACGACGAGGCGGATGCCCGGGCGGCCATGGACTTCGTGGGTGCGGATCAGGACGTCACCCTGAACATCGCGGAGGCCGTGCAGGGTCTGGCCGCCGCCTTCGCTGAGGCCGTGGGGGAGCCGATCTCGGACTACAACCAGGGCAACGTGAAGGCCCGCATCCGCATGACGGCCCAGTACGCGGTGGCCGGCGCCCACGGGCAGCTGGTGATCGGCACGGACCACGCGGCCGAGGCCGTCACCGGGTTCTACACGAAGTTCGGCGACGGCGGCGCGGACGTCCTGCCGCTGGCCGGCCTGAACAAGCGGCAGGTGCGGGCGCTGGGCCGCGAACTCGGAGCCCCCGAGCCCCTGTGGAACAAGGTGCCCACCGCGGACCTGCTGGACGGCACGCCGGGCCAGACGGACGAGGCCGAACTCGGGATGACGTACGAGGACATCGACGACTACCTCGAGGGCAAGGACGTCCCGACCGAGGTCGCGGAGAAGCTCGAGGGCATCTGGCTCCGCAGCCGCCACAAGCGCACCACGCCGGTGACGATCCACGACGACTGGTGGCGCTGAGGCGCCGATCCCACGGTGTCCGCGCCCTTCGATAGCCTGGCCGGGTGAAGATCGCCACCTGGAACGTCAACTCCCTCCGTGCCCGCGCCGACCGCGTCGAGGCCTTCCTCGAGCGCCATGACATCGACGTCCTGGCCATCCAGGAGACCAAGTGCCGGGACGAGAACTTCCCGTGGGAGCTCTTCGAGCGCGCCGGCTACGAGGTGGTGCACAACGGCACCTCGCAGTGGAACGGCGTGGCCATCGCCTCCCGCGTCGGCCTGAGCGACGTGCAGCGCGGCTTCCCCGGCCAGCCGCACTTCGGCAAGGGCGGCGTGGACCCGCAGGAGGAGTCCCGCGCCATCGGGGCGACTGTGGGCGCCGAGGCGGCCGACGGCGTCGCCCCGGTCCGCCTGTGGAGCCTGTACGTGCCCAACGGGCGCGGCCTGGAGAACGAGCACATGGGCTACAAGCTCGAGTGGCTGCGCGTGCTCCAGGAGCACGCGGCCGCTCGCCTCGCCGAGGACCCGGACACCCGGCTCGCCCTGACCGGCGACTGGAACATCGCTCCGCAGGACGAGGACGTGTGGGACATCGAGCTGTTCCAGCGCGAGGGCTACACGCACGTCTCCCCGCCCGAGCGCGCGGCGTTCCGCGCGTTCGAGGACGCCGGGCTGGTGGACGTGGTGCGCCCGCGCCACCCCGGCCCCGGCGTGTACACGTACTGGGACTACACGGGCCTGGCCTTCCCCAAGAAGAAGGGCATGCGCATCGACTTCCAGCTGTGCTCCCCCGCCCTCGCACGGACGGTCACGGACGCCTGGATCGACCGCGAGGAGCGCAAGGGCAAGGGCGCCTCGGACCACGCGCCCGTGGTCGTCGAGCTGGGCTGAACCACGGACGAGCCCGCGATGACCCACGACGACGGCGGCCCGCCCCCGGGTGTCGCGCGCGGCACCGCGCACCTGCGCGTCTTCCAGCCGCTGGCCGCGTTCCCGGACGCGGTCCAGGCGCGGCTGATCGCCGGCGGCCACCGCACCCGTGCCGAGGTGGAGGCCGAGGCGGCGGAGCGGGCCCGGCGTCGCCTGGCCCGGCCCGTGGCCGACCCGTTCCCGGAGCCCGGTGAGGACGACCTCGTGCGGGTCCTCCAGGACGAGCACCGCTCCGCCTTCTACTGCCCGGACGAGCGGGGCCTGCGCGCCGAGATGGCCGCAGCCATGCTCGAGGAGACGATGCTGCCGCGGCTGCACGAGGCCGCCATCCCGCCGGCGGCGCGCGCCATGAACCGCGGCCGCGCGCTCGTGGCGCTCGAGGACGAGTGGGGCCTCTCCCCCGACCCGGACGCGGCGGTCGAGGACCCGCAGGACGAGGACGGTGCGCCGGAGCACCACCGCGTGCAGACGCGCACGGCCACGTGGGGTGTGCCGCACGGCTGGCTCACGGTGTTCGACCCCGAGGAGCCCGTGCAGCGCCTCGTGGACAGCGAGCGCACGGCGTACCGGCGCGCCCCGATCGTGGCCGCCCGGGAGCGGGCCGGGCACGCGGCCGCGGTGCTCGCGCGGCACGCCCCGGATGCGGAGCTGATCGGCGAGCTCACGGTGATGGTGGAGTGGCTCGGCGCGTTCCACCCCGACTCGTGGGTCGAGCTGGACTACGGCGGCCTCACGCGGCACGTGTGGCCGGACGACTCCGTCTTCGACCTGTGGACGCTCATCGACGCCCTCGAGGAGGGCGACGAGGCGACCGCCGGCGTCGCGCAGGAACGGCTGAACCGTCGCTGGGCCGCCGTCGGGATGCTGGCCCGGCTGACCTGAGCCGGCCGCCGGCGCACCGGGGTGGGGCCGACCCGGGTGCTCGAGACGCACACCACGCCGCCGACGCCGCTCACGCGGGGCGCGCGCCCCGGCGTCGGGCCTAGGGTGGATCCCATGACCACGCAGCGCCTGAGCACCCCGCCCTCGGAAGCCCGGA
This sequence comes from Micrococcus sp. UYEF5, assembly GCF_040546065.1. Taxonomy (NCBI): domain Bacteria; kingdom Bacillati; phylum Actinomycetota; class Actinomycetes; order Micrococcales; family Micrococcaceae; genus Micrococcus; species Micrococcus sp. UYEF5. The sequence goes on along the minus strand of NZ_JBEPNB010000005.1, from coordinate 60,171 downwards.
ACCGGCCCGTCACCCCGTGGTGGGTGGACGCCGTGATCTACCAGGTGTACCCGCGCTCCTTCGCGGACGCGGACGGGGACGGCATGGGCGACCTGCGCGGCGTCACCTCGCGCCTCGACTACCTGGCCCAGCTCGGCGTGGACGCGATCTGGCTCTCACCCTTCTACCTCTCCCCGCAGCACGACGCCGGCTACGACGTCGCGGACTACCGCGCCGTGGACCCGCGGTTCGGCACGCTCGCGGACGCGGACGAGATGATCGCCGCCGCGCACGAGGCCGGCATCCGCGTGGTCGTGGACCTCGTGCCGAACCACACCTCGTCCGAGCACGCGTGGTTCCAGGCCGCCCTGGCCGCCGCCCCCGGCTCCCCCGAGCGCGCCCGCTACCACTTCGCCGAGGGCCGCGGCGAGCACGGCGAGCTGCCCCCCAACAACTGGGAGTCCACGTTCGGCGGCGGGGCCTGGACCCGTGTGACCGAGGCGGACGGCACCCCGGGCCAGTGGTACCTGCACCTGTTCGACACCACGCAGCCGGACCTGAACTGGGAGAACGAGGAGGTGCGCGAGGAGTTCCGCTCCATCCTGCGGTTCTGGCTGGACCGCGGCGTGGACGGCTTCCGGGTGGACGTGGCCCACGGGCTCATCAAGCAGCCCGGCTACCCGGACGCCGAGCACTCCCGCATGGGCATGGTCACGGACGCGGGCGAGGACGCCGACCCCACGTTCGACCCGGACACCTTCGAGCCGCTCACCCCGTTCATGGACCAGGACCGCGTCCACGAGGTCTACCGGGACTGGCGGCGGGTCCTGGACTCCTACGACCACGAGCCGATGATGGTGGCCGAGGCGTGGGTGGCCCCGCTCTCGCGGATGTTCCGGTACGTCCGCCCCGGCGAGATGCACCAGACCTTCAACTTCACCTACCTCATGGCCGGCTGGGACGCCGCCTCGCTGACCCACGCGATCGACCGGTCCTTCGAGCAGGCCGGCCGGGTCGGCGCCCCGAACACCTGGGTGCTCTCGAACCACGACACGGTGCGCCACGCCTCCCGCTACGGCCTCGCCGACCCGAGCTCCTACCCCGCCGGCATCACGGCCGAGGACGAGCAGCCAGACGAGGCGGTCGGTCGCCGTCGGGCCCGCGCCGCCGCGATGGTGGAGCTGGGCCTGCCCGGCTCCGCGTACATCTACCAGGGCGACGAGCTGGGCCTGCCCGAGCACACCACCCTCGCCGCCGAGCATCGCCAGGACCCGTACTTCTTCCGCACGGACGGCAAGGAGCCCGGCCGCGACGGCTGCCGCATCCCTCTGCCGTGGGCCGCGGACGAGACGTCCTACGGCTTCTCGACCCCCGCGGACGACGACGGCCCCGCGTCCGCCGCCGAGGGCGTCGCCGCGCCGTGGCTGCCCCAGCCCGCGTCCTTCCGGGCGCTGGCGGCGGACCGGCAGGTCGGCGTCGAGGGCTCCGTGTTCGAGCTGTACCGGCGTCTGCTGCAGATCCGCGGCGAGCTCGACCTGGGCACGGGCACGTTCGCGTGGTCCGAGCACCACGACCCCGCACGCGGGGTGCTGGCGTTCACGGTCACCTCGGGCGGTGGCCGGCACCTGGGCTCGGGCGAGCCGATCCCGGCGCGCACCGTGCTCGTGATGGCGAACCTGTCGACCGATCCCGTCGACCTGCCCGCGGGCCATTCCCGGGCCCTGTTCTCCCTCGAGGAGGCAGAGGCCGTGCAGGACGGGCAGCTCGCGCACGACGCCGCCGCGTGGCTGCTCATGGACTGAGCCGGGCACGCCCCGGGACCCGCCGGGGCGCCACAGATCTTCCGCGAGGAATCAGCGGTGGCCGAGGCCACATCATCCGGCACGGTCGGATGAACTCGACGTAACGTCCACGATGACTCGCATCACACCGGACAAAGTGGCATGAACGCTGTGTCACGAGTCACCATGGCGTGTCCTGATCCACCCCCTTCGAGCGGAGACTTCACGTGAGCACCTCCCCCTCCGGCTCCCGCGTCGCCGAGCCCGACGCGGCCACCACGGACCGCGGGCAGCTGCACCGCGGCCTGAGCCAGCGGCACATCATGTTCATCGCCCTGGGCACGGCGGTGGGCACCGGCCTCTTCTACGGCTCGGCCGGCGGCATCCAGGCCGCCGGGCCGGGCGTGATCCTGTCCTTCCTCGTCGCCGGCGCCGCCGTGTTCCTCGTGATGCGCGCCCTCGGCGAGATGACGCTCCGTGAGCCCGTCTCCGGCTCCTTCGCCGCCTATGCCTCCCGTTATCTCGGCCCCTTCGCCGGCTACGTGACCGGCTGGACCTTCGTCTTCGAGCTGGCCGTCGTGATCATCGCGGACACCGCCGCCATCACCACGTACATGGCGTTCTGGTTCCCGGGGGTCCCGGCCTGGGCCTGGGTCGCCGCCACGATCCTCGTGGTCGGCCTGATCAACTTCACGCACGTCGGGAACTTCGGCGAGGCCGAGTTCTGGCTGACGCTCGTGAAGGTCGGGGCCATCGTGGCGATGATCTTCGGCGGTGTGATCCTGCTCTTCACCGGCGCCTCCACCGCGGACGGCACCCAAGCCAGCCTGGCGAACCTCGTGGACCACGGCGGATTCCTGCCGCACGGCATCCTGGGCGTGCTGACCGCGCTCACCATCGTGACGTTCTCCTTCGGCGGCATCGAGACCCTCGGCGTGGCCGCGGGCGAGGCCAAGAACCCGGAGAAGGTGCTGCCCAAGGCCATCAACACGGTGCCGATCCGCATCCTGTTGTTCTACGTGCTGACGATGGCGGTCATCATGGCCCTCGTCCCCTGGAACCAGGTGGACGGCAAGGCCAGCCCGTTCGTGCAGATCTTCGAGGGCCTCGGCGTCCCCTTCGCCCCGCACCTGCTGAACTTCGTGGTGCTCACGGCCGCCGTCTCCGCGATCAACGCCTGCATCTACGCGTCCGGTCGCCTGCTCTACGCGATGGCCCATGACGGCCAGGCGCCCCGGGCCTTCACCCACACCAACCGCGGCGGCGTGCCGTGGCTGTCCGTGGCCGTGACGCTGGGCGTGATGGTGCTCGGCGCGGTGCTGATCACCGTGGACCCGAACGCCTTCAGCCTGGTGGCCGGCGTCGCCTCGTTCGCCGTGGTGCTGACCTGGGCCATGATCTTCCTGTCCCACCGCGCCATGCGCAGGCGCGTCGCGGAGCAGGGCGCGGAGCCGTCCCCCTTCCCCATGCCGCTGGGCAACGTCGGCACCTACCTGGGCCTGGCGTTTGTGGCCACCGTGGTGATCACCATGGCTACCATCCCGGATTCGCGCCGCGCGCTCATCATCGGTCTCGTGTGGGTCGCGGTCCTGACCCTCGCCTGGTTCGTCACGGGCACCCGCACGTCGGCCGCGGCCCACAGCCGCACCGGCACCCTGCCGGTGGTCCGCACCCGCCAGTCCCACGAGGACTGACCCCCACGACGACGACGGCCCCTGTCCCGCGCGGGACAGGGGCCGTTCTCGTCGGGGCCGGGAGGGCGCCCGGGGGCGGACGTCAGTGCTCGTGGCGGCGCAGCCGGGTGCGGCGAGGCCCCTCCGAGGCCGGGACGCCGGCGGCCGCATCGGCGATCCGCTGCTGGTGGTCGCGGCTGAGCGAGGCCCACCACTGCGAGGCCGCCACGGGGCCGGAGTCGACCACCTCGTCGTCGTCGGACTCGAGGCCCAGGCGGTCCTTGATGGAGGCCAGCATGGCCTGGCGGCGCACCGCCTCCACCCGCGCCACGGAGTAGCCGAGCGAGCGGAACGTGGCCAGGCAGATCAGCAGCATCATCACGGAGAACGGCAGGCCGATGGTGATGGCCAGGACCTGGATCGCGGACAGGCCGCCGGCGGCCAGCAGGGCCGCGGCCATGAGCGAGGTGGCGATGGCGAAGAAGATCTTCACCGTGGCCTTCGGGTTCACGTCGCCGCCCGTGGCGAGCATGCCCATCACGAGCGAGCCCGAGTCGGCGGAGGTGATGAAGAAGATGCCCGAGAGGATGATGGCGCCGACCACGAGCATCGTGCCCGCGGGCAGCTGCTCGAGCACCTGGAAGAGCGCGGTGTTCGAGTCGATGGCGCCGTCCGCGCCCACCACGGAGGTGTACCCGGCCGGGCGGGTGGTCTCGAGGAAGATCGCGGTGCCGCCCAGGATGCCGAACCAGACCACGCCCACCATGGTGGGCACCAGCAGCACGCCGGCGATGAACTCGCGCACGGTGCGACCGCGCGAGATGCGGGCGATGAAGATGCCGACGAACGGCGTCCAGGACATCCACCAGCCCCAGTAGTACGCGCTCCAGCCGGCCTGCCACGCGTCGCCCTCGGCGCCGTAGAACGCGGAGACGTTGAGCGAGTTCGCGAAGAAGTACTGCATGTAGGAGCCGAGGGACTGCACCATCTCCTTGAACAGGAACGCGGTGGGTCCCACGATCGCGATGAACAGCAGCAGGCCGGCGGCCAGGATCAGGTTGGTGTTGGACAGCCACTTCATGCCGCGCTCCACGCCGGAGACCACGGTGTAGAGCACCACGCAGGTGACCGCGCCGATCATGGCGTACTCGAGCCAGGGGCTGTCCTCGGGCACGATGCCCAGCGCGCGCAGGCCCGCGGACATCTGGGTGACCCCGAGGCCCAGCGAGGTGGCCACGCCGAAGACGGTGCCGATGAGGGCGATGTTGTCGATCAGGTGGCCCCAGCCGCCGCGCACGCGGCGCTCGCCGATCAGCGGCTCGAAGGCCCAGCGCAGCGCGAGGGGACGGCCACGCCGGTGGATGGCCAGCGCGACCGCCACGCCCACCACCGCGTAGATCGCCCAGGGCTGCAGGCCCCAGTGCAGGAACGTGGTGGCCAGCGCCGACTGGGCGGCCTCCGCCTGGGTGGGGTTGGCGGCCGCCACGTCGGGCCGCGGATCGGTGAAGTGCATGAGCGGCTCGGTCATGCCGAAGAACACGAGGCCGATGCCCATGCCCGCCGCGAAGAGCAGGGAGAACCAGGACAGCGTAGAGAACTCGGGCTTCTCATCGGGCTTGCCCAGCGTGATCCCGCCCTTGCGGGAGAACGCGAGGTAGCCGCAGAACAGCACGAAGAACAGAGCGACGAGCGCGTACCACCACGAGAAGTTCGTGATGATGGCCTGCTGGACCAGGCCGATGCCCACGGTCATCTGGTCGGGGGCGAGCAGCGTGGCCCCCACGAAGGAGAGCACGATGACCGCGGAGGGCCAGAACACCCACGGCAGCAGGACGCGGTCGCGGGCGGCCGCGGCGGAGGTGGCAGGGGCGACGCCGGCGTCGGGGGCGGTCGCCGAGGACGGATGGTTCCCGGGTTGCTCGGGGATCATGGGCTCGGTCGAGGGCGGTGTCGGATCGCTCATCCTCCCGACCTTACGTGGTCCCGCACGCCGGCTCCCTGCCTGAGACGCGGCCGAGTGGACGGTCTCACCCGGCGGGGTGACCGCGCCCACGGCCCCGGCGCGGGCATCCCCTGGTGAGGCGTGGGCGGCCTCACTAGGGTGTGGGACACCACGACGACGGCGGCGCCGGACGGGCCCGCCCGCGAGAGGAAGGACCGCACCATGACCGACGTCCCCTTCGAGGACCGCGAGGACGAACGAGAGCTCGAGACGGACCTGCTCGCCGATCCCAACGCCGCCGGCGACCCCGCGCCGCAGGACGGCCGCGACGGCCAGCCCGTGCGCGGCGGCTCGGACGACCCGCAGCACTGGGCCGGGGAGGGACGTGCCCCGGACTCCCTGCGCAATGCGGAGTCCGCCGCCATGCACATCGAGGAGGACGCCCAGGACCGCACGCGTGCGGACGAGGGCGACGTCGAGATCCTGTGACCGCCCCTCAGCCCCGGTCGGGGACGAGGCCGGTGCGCAGGAGGGTGAGCGCCTCGTCCTGCCCGAGGAGCGGCTGACGCATCTCGGCGCGGAGGAAGTCGAGCATCGCGGCGGCCAGCGCCGGCTCTTCGGAGGCGATCGCGTCCGTCGCGATCGCGGCGTGGAAGTCGAGGGCGAACGCGGCCGTGGCGGTCTCGGCGATGCAGCTGTGGGTGGAGACGCCGCACAGCAGGAGCCGATCCACCCCGCGGCCCCGCAGCTCGGCCGCCAGTCCGGTGCCGTGGAAGGCGGAGTCCCGGGTCTTCACGACCTCGACGGCGTCCGGGGCGGCCGCCGCGACCCCGTCGAGCAGAGCGGCCTGCCGGGTGCCCGGGAAGGCGAAGCCCTCGCCGTCGGCCAGCATGTTCAACGTCCACGTGGAGCGGTCCCGCGCGTGCTCGGTCCGCACCAGGAAGACGGGACGGCCGGCCTCGTGCGCGGTCCGGAGCAGTTCCACGACCGCCGCCGTCAGCTCGGCCTGATGGGCGGCCAGCGCGGGATGCTCGAAGTAGCTGTGCTGGACGTCGATCACCACCAGCGCGGTCTCGCCGCCGGTCGCGCGGGGGGAGGGGGAATCGGGCATCGACCCAGTGTGCCCACCGCGTCGCCGCCTGTCAGCGGCCCGTCGCCCCGGACGACGAAGGCCCCCCGCGTCTGCGGGGGGCCTTCTCGAAGTGGTGGCTCCGACCGGCGTCGATCCGGTGACCTTACGATTTTCAGTCGTACGCTCTACCAACTGAGCTACAGAGCCCGGCGACCTTCGTCACCAGGACCATGCGTCACCGGACTCCGTTTCCGAATGCCGGTGATCGGACGATCCGAGCGACCCTGACGGGACTTGAACCCGCGACCTCCGCCGTGACAGGGCGGCGCGCTAACCAACTGCGCTACAGGGCCATGTTCTGTTGTTCTCGCCGCTTTCGCAACGAGTGGAAACTCTAGCAGAGCCTCCGAGCGTCGTGCAAATCCACGCTCCACGTGCCGTTCCGGCCGCCGAGGGCGGCCGTTCTGCGTACCCCCAACGGGATTCGAACCCGTGTCGCCGCCGTGAAAGGGCGGTGTCCTAGGCCTCTAGACGATAGGGGCAGGTCCGATGTCGAGATTCCCGAGGTGGACCCTGGGAGTCTATGGTGGCCGCACACCCTCCGGCAAGTCCGGCCGCCGGCCGGCCGCCCTCCGCACCGCGGAGCCCCGCACCCCCAGGAGCCGCCGTGGACCACCGCCCGTCGCCCGAGCAGCCCGCCGCCACGTGGATGAGCGAGCAGGAGTTCGACGACGCCGTCTCCGCGGCCCTCACCCGCATCCCGGACGAGCTGGCACGGCTGCTGACGAACGTCGTCGTGGTGGTGGAGGACGAGTACGAGCCGCAGCGCTGGGAGGACCCGGCCACCGAGCTGTTCGGCCTCTACGAGGGCGTGCCGCTGACCGAGCGCGCCGAGCTCGCGTGGCAGCTGCCGGACCGGATCGTGGTGTTCCGCGGTCCACTCACCCGCCACTGCACCTCCCGCGCCGAGCTCGAGGACGAGATCACCGTCACCGTCATGCACGAGGTGGGGCATTTCTTCGGCATCTCCGAGGAGCGCCTCCACGAGCTCGGCTGGGGCTGAACGCCGGTCAGGACTCCGGCTGGTCCTGGACCGGGCCGAACGAGGCGCGGCGGCCGAGGCGGACGTCCTCGCGGAACGGGACAACGAGCACCGGGCCCTTCGCGTGGTCCGCGACGCCGCGGCTCGTGGAGCCGACGATCGCACCGGCGAAGCCGCCCAGACCGCGCGTGCCCACCACGGTGAGGCGGGCGGTGGCGGTCTGGTCCACCATCACGTCCACGGGGGTGCCGTCCACGAGCTCGGTGAGGACCTCGAGGCCGGGGAACTCGGAGCTGATCCACGCGGCGCCGGCGTCGAGGCGCTCGCGCAGCTCCCGCTCGCGGGCCTCCTCGTCCAGGCTGACGGCCAGCCACGCGGCGTTCGCGCCCAGGGGCGGGACGGCGCACACGAGCTTCAGCGGCGCCTGGCGGAGGCGGGCCTCCTCAGCGGCCTCGAGAGCGGCGGCACGGCCCTGCTCGGAACCGTCGACGCCCACCACGACGGCGGTCCTGTCCCCCGCGCGGCTGGCCTCGACCCCGGCGGGGATGAGGGCGACCGGGCAGTGCGCATGGCCGGGCAGCGCGGCGGCCACCGAGCCGAGCAGGCGGCCCATGAAGCCGCCGCGGCCGCGCGCGCCCGAGACGAGCAGGGAGGCCTCGGCGGAGAGCTCCACGAGGACGCCGGCCGCGTCCCCGATCTCCACACGCAGCTCCGGACGCACCCCGTCGGCGTCGAGCTTGCCGGCGACCTCCTCCAGGAGGGCCTGCACGCCCTCACGGAGGCGGGAGTCGTCCAGGACGGCGCCGCCGGCGTCCGCGCCGTAACCCCAGTACGCGGGGATCGAGTAGGCGGTGACGAGGGTCAGCGGCTCGCCGCGCAGGCCGGCCTCGCGCTGGGCCCAGCGGGCGGCGGAGACGGACTGGTCGGAGCCGTCCACACCCACCAGGACGCCGAGCGGTGCGTCCTCACGGCGGGTGGCGGCGGGCTGGGTCTGGGCGGACATGGCGACCTCCTCGAGTCAGGCTCGACGGGCCCCGGGCGGACCCGGCCGAGTGCCTCCAGTCTACGCCTCGGGGCCCGGGACGAGTCCCGTGATCCCGGGCGCGACGCCCGCGGGGAAGCCGCGTGGATCCTCCGCGAGCCGGGCTGGGAAGGCGTCCATGCGCAGGGCACGGGCCAGGCGGTCGCGGGGGTCGGAGCCGGGCGGGGCGTCCGCGGCGGGGCGGGCCACGGGGGCGTCCGAGGCCGCCACGATGACGTTGCCGCGGCGCCGCCCCTTGAGCATGGGCGGATCCGCGATCACCTCAACGTGCTCGAACGCGGCGACGACGGCAGCCACGTCCGCCCGCACCGACGTCAGGTCCGGCCCGCCGCCCACGTTGAGCACGTACAGCCCGCCCGGGGCGAGGACCCGCGCGGCGGCGCGGGCCGCGTCCAGGCCGGTGAGGCCCGGCGGGGTGATGTGGCGGGCACCGGTCAGGTCCGTGGGGTCCGGGGCGAAGACGTCGCGGATGATCAGGTCGCGGCTGGCCGGGTGGGCCGTGGCCAGGACCTCGGCGGCGTCTGCCACGCGGATGCGCAGGGCCGGGGCGCGGGGCAGGCCGAAGCGCTCGCGGGCGAGGGCGGCCAGGCCGGCGTCGATCTCCACCGCGGTCTGGTGGGAGCCCGGGTACGCGTGGTCCACCCAGCGGGCGAGCGCGCAGCCCGCGCCGCCCAGGTGCAGGGCCCGCAGCGGCGTGGGCTCCGGCCAGTGCGCCCGGACGGCCGCGGCGGCCCAGCGCATGTACTCGAAGGCCATGCGTTCGGGGCGCTCGGGGTCCAGCGGCGAGGACTCGACGCCGTTGACGTAGAGGATGAACGCGTCCGGCTCGAAGGCGTCCTCGCGGATCTCGGCGGTGCCGTGGGTGATCGCGTGGACGCCCGGCTCGATCCCGGCGGGGCCGGCGGATCCGCCCGCGGCCCGGCCCCGGCGCGCCGACGACCGGCGGCTCACGCCGCACCGCCGTCGTGCGGGCGACGGCGCACCATCAGCTGCTCGTGCAGGCCGGCCCACGGGCCGGTCATCGGCTCCGGCGCCCCCACGGCCGCGAACCCGTGCTTGGCGTAGAACGCCACGGCCCGCGGATTCTCGGCGAGGACGCGCAGCATCGCGGGACGCTCCCCGACGACGGCGTCCAGCAGGCGCGCTCCCAGGCCGGTCCCGTACGCCTCGGCCAGGACGTAGAGCACCATGAGCTCCACATCGGGCAGGTCGGCGGGCGATGCGGCCGCGTCGTCTGCGCCCGTCCGGCCCGTCTCCGCCGCCGAGCGACGCGGGCCCGCGAGCGCCACGCCGAGCAGCCGGCCGCCGTCGTCGGCGACCCAGAGGTCTCGGTCCGGTCCGATCAGCGCGGTCCACGCGGGTACGTCCTCCGGGATCCGGGCCTCGATCGCGTCCAGGTACGCGGACGGCAGGAGCGCGCCGTAGGCCTCCCGCCACGACCGCGCCTTGACGCGCAGCAGCGCCTCGACGTCCCCGGGTGCGGCGGGGCGCACGGCCACGGGCTCAGGCACGGACTGCTCCTCCGGGCCGCCGGCGCGGCGGCCATGTCTCGAACGAAAGCGCCTCGACACGCCGCCGTTTCTCGAACGAAAGCGTCCGGGGGGCAGCGGGGAGGGGGGTCACCCGGCGTCGCCGTCGTGCGGGGCCGGGGCGGCGCGCCGTTCCTCGTCCTCGGCGAGGGCCGACTCGAGACGCTCGAGCTTGCCGTCCAGCTCGCCGGTGTGGCCGGGGCGGATGTCCGCCTTCAGCACGAGCGAGACGCGTGTGCCGTACGGGGACACGGCGTCCACGGCGGCGCGCACGACCTCCATCACCTCGTCCCACTCCCCCTCGATCTCGGTGAACATCGAGGAGGTGCGGTGCGGCAGGCCGGAGGCGCGCACCACGGCGACGGCGGCCGCGACCGCCCGGTGCACGGACGCGGTGTCCGCGTCGCCGGGCAGGTGCTCGGCGTCGGCGGGTTGGCCGGAGGGGGCGACGGAGAAGGCGACGATCATGGCACCAGTGTGCCCCGCCCCCGCCGCCGGCTCACCCCCCGAGCACCGGCTGCAGGGCCTTGATCAGCTCGTTCACGCCGATCGCCACGAACACGGCCGCGTTCAGGCCCAGCAGGGTGTTGCGGACCCAGCCGTTGCGGAACTGCCGCGGCACGTCCTTCGTGTTGTTGAGGAACAGCAGGGTCACGGCCAGGAACGGCATGAACAGGGCGCCGAGCGTGCCGTAGAGCAGGATCAGGAAGATCGGCCGGTCCAGGAACAGCAGCGCCATGGGCGGCAGGGTCAGCCACAGCAGGAAGAAGCGGCCGGGCTTCGAGGACAGCGACGGCGCGTCGTCCTGGTCCAGCTCCGCGGCGGGCCGGCGGAAGTTCGTCCAGAAGTCCGCGAACATCAGCGAGACGCCGTGCCACACGCCCAGCAGGGAGGAGAAGGACGCGGCGAAGAATCCGATGAGGAACACCGTGGACCACACCGAGCCGTAGCGCTCGGCCAGCACGCCGCCGAGGTCGAGCAGGCCCTTGTCGCCCGAGGAGATCGCCAGCCCCGCCGAGTGCAGCAGCTCCACGCCCATGATCATGGTGGCGATCACGAAGATGCCCGTGAGGATGTACGAGGTCGCGTTGTCGAACCGCATGACCTTCAGGTACTTCGGGACGTTCCAGCCCTTCTCGCGCAGCCAGTAGCCGTAGGCCGCGAGCGTGATGGTGCCGCCGACGCCGCCGGCGAGGCCGAGCACGTAGAACATGACGTCCGGGTCGCCGGAGGGCAGGCGCGGCACGAGACCGGCCAGGATCTCGCCCAGGTTCGGGGCCGTCAGCGCCGCGGAGAGCAGCACGGTCACGAACATGACGCCGATCAGCACCGTCATGAGCCACTCGATGAGCCGGTACTTGTCCAGCCAGACCAGTCCCAGGCCGATCAGGCCCGCGGCGATCGCGAACACCTTGCTGTCCACACCGGGGAACAGCGCCGCGAGCGGCAGGGCGGTGGAGGACATCGCCGTCGCCCCGTACACGATGCCCCAGATGAGGATGTACGGGCCGAAGTACCAGGACGTCCAGGCCCCGAGGGTGCGCCAGCCCTGGAAGATCGTCTTGCCGGTGGACAGGTACCAGCGGCCCACGCCCTCCACGAGCACGATCTTGAAGATCACGCCCAGGATCACGGCCCACAGGAGCATGTAGCCGTAGCGGGAGCCGGCGGTGAGGGTGGCCACGAGGTCCGCGGCGCCCACGCCCGTGGCGGCCGCCACGATGCCGGGTCCCAGCGAGTTCCACTTCGGCCGGATGGGGGTCTCGTTGAGCTCGGCGTCCGTGAACCCGATGATGTCGGGGTTGTGCACGGGGCGGCCGCGGTCGGCTCTCGTTGCCATGGGAGGGTCCTTGATGCTTGACGGGGCGAGTGCAGTCATGTGTGTCACGCGCGTGAGAGACACGCCTCACTCACGTCGATCCGCGTCGGCCGGGACGGGCCCCGACGCCGCGGCCTCGGTACCGTGAACGACGAGCCCCGTCCTCCACCGGAAGGTCCGCCATGCCCCAGGGAATCTTCGTCTCCACCACGTCCACCGGCGCCGGCAAGTCCCTCGTCAGCCTGGGCCTGGCCGACTCGCTGTACCGGCGCTCCGGCACGGTGGGCTACTTCCGCCCCGTGGTGCCCGGCGACGACGTGGAGACCGACCCCATGGTGCTGCTGATGCGCGAGCAGTACGGCCTCTCCCCGGAGCAGGCCCGCGGCGGCCTCACCGCGGCCGAGGCCCGCACCCTCATGGCCGAGGGCCGCGGCGACGAGGTCCAGCAGCGCTGCGTGGAGCAGTACGACGCCATGCGGGCGGCGGGCGGCGTCGTGGTGGTGGAGGGCACCGACCTGATCAGCCCGGACCCGGCCGCCGACCTCGACCTCAACGCCCAGCTCGCCCGCAACCTCGGCACCCCCGTGGTCGCCGTGGTCTCCGGCGCGGACCTGACACCCGAGCAGGCGGCCGACGTCGTGGACCTGGCCCGGCGCACCCTCGACGACGCCGGCGTCGAGCTGCTGGCCGTCATGGTCAACCGCGCGGACCCCCGTGACCTCGACGCCGTCGGCGCGGCCGTGCGCCCCGGCCGCCACGCCTGGCCCGTGTACGTGCTGCCCGAGCTGACCGAGCTCGCGCACCCCTCGGTGGCCGAGGTGGCGGACGCGCTCGGGCTCGAGCAGATGGCCGGGCAGGAGACGCTGGACCGCGACGTCGCCGAGGTCAAGGCCGTCTCCATGGAGGGCGGCAACTTCCTCGAGGTCCTGCGCGAGGGCGCGCTCGTGATCGTCTCCGGCGACCGCTCCGACGCGATCCTGGCCACCGTGGCCTCCTCGCTGACCCCGGACTTCCCCACCCCCTCCGGCATGATCCTCACCAACGGCATCCTCCCGAACCGCCAGCTCCAGCGGCTCTACCTGGGCGCGGCCTTCCCCGTGTTCGTCACCCACGACGACACGTTCACCACCGCCGCGAAGGTCTCCCGGGTGCGCTCCGAGCTCTCCAGCGCCCAGCCCCGCAAGACCGCCGCCGCCCTGGGCACCTGGCACCAGCGCGTGGACGGGGACGAGCTGCTGGCCCGCTTCGACCTGCCACGCACCGACGTCGTCACCCCTCTGCGCTTCCTGCACGAGCTGGTCTCCCGCGCCCGCGCGGACCGCCGCCGGATCGTGCTGCCCGAGGGCGAGGATGCCCGCGTGCTGCGCGCCGCCGAGATCCTCCAGCGCCGCGACGTCTGCGACCTCGTGGTGCTCGGCCCGGCCGCCGCCGTGCGGGAGCTGGCCTCCCGCGAGGGCGTGGACCTGAGCGGGATCGAGCTCGTGGACCCCGCCGACTCCCCGGACCTGGAGCGCTACGCGCAGGAGTACGCCCGGCTGCGCGCCCACAAGGGCGTGGACGCCGAGCGCGCCCGCGAGGTCATGCAGGAGGGCGCCTACTTCGGCACGATGATGGTCCACCTGGGCGACGTGGACGGCATGGTCTCCGGCGCCGCCCACACCACCGCCAACACCATCCGCCCCGCGCTGGAGTTCGTGAAGACGAAGCCGGGCGTCTCGATCGTCTCCTCGGTGTTCTTCATGCTGCTGCCGGACCGCGCCCTCGTGTACGGCGACTGCGCCGTGAACCCGGACCCGGACGCGCAGCAGCTCGCGGACATCGCCGTGGCGTCCGCGGCCACCGCCGCCCAGTTCGGGGTGGACCCGCGCGTCGCCATGCTCTCCTACTCCACGGGCGCCTCCGGCTCCGGGCAGTCCGTGGACAAGGTCCGCGCCGCCACGGAGCTCGTGAGGGAGCGCGCCCCCGAGCTGAAGGTGGAGGGCCCGCTGCAGTACGACGCCGCCGTCAACGCCTCCGTCGCGGCCTCGAAGATGCCCGGCTCCGAGGTGGCCGGCCAGGCCACCGTGTTCGTGTTCCCGGACCTGAACACCGGCAACAACACCTACAAGGCCGTCCAGCAGTCCTCCGGGGCGGTCGCCGTCGGGCCCGTGCTGCAGGGCCTGAACAAGCCCGTCAACGACCTCTCCCGCGGCACCACCGTGGAGGACATCGTCAACACCGTCGCCATCACCGCCATCCAGGCCCAGGCCCAGGGCTGACGCCCCGGAAGGAGTCCCCCGTGCTCGTCCTCGTCATCAACTCCGGCTCGTCGTCCCTGAAGTACCAGCTCCGTGAGCTGGCCGACGACGGCACGGACGCCCCGGTGCCCGTCCTCGCCCAGGGCCTGGTGGAGCGCATCGGCGTCCCCGGCTCCGGCGTGCCGGACCACGCCGCCGCCCTCGAGCAGGTGGAGGCCGAGCTGGCCGAGGCGACCGGCGGGCGCACCATCGACGCCGCCGGCCACCGCGTGGTCCACGGCGGCGAGCGGTTCACCGCCCCGGCCCGGGTGACCAACGAGGTGATCCGCGCGATCGAGCGCCTCGCCCCGCTGGCCCCGCTGCACAACCCCGCCGCCGCCCAGGGGCTGCGCGCCATGGCCGAGCGCTGGCCGGACATGCCCCAGGTGGTCGTGTTCGACACCTCGTTCCACCAGACCATGCCCCGCGAGGCCTGGCAGTACGCCCTGCCGGACGAGGTCTACACGGAGCACGGCATCCGCCGCTACGGCTTCCACGGCACGAGCCACGACCTCGTCACCGGCCTCGCCGCGGAGCATCTGGGCATCCCGCGGGGGGAGTTCCGGGCCGTGGTGCTGCACCTGGGCAACGGCGCCTCCGCCACCGCCATCCGCGACGGCGTCTCCGTGGACACCTCCATGGGCTACACCCCGCTGGCCGGCCTGGTGATGGGCACCCGCTCCGGCGACCTGGACCCCTCCGTGGTCACCCACCTCATGCGGAACCACGGCTACGACGCCGAGGAGCTGGACACCCTCATGAACAGGCGCTCCGGCCTGCTGGGCCTGGCCGGGGAGGCGGACATGCGCCAGGTGCTGGAGAACGCCGCCTCCGGGGACGGCCGCGCCCGCAACGCCCTGGACGTGGCCTCCTACCGGCTGGCCAAGTACGTGGGCGGCTACCACGTGGCCGTGGGCGGGGCGCAGGCGATCGTGTTCACCGCCGGGATCGGCGAGAACTCGGCTCCGTTCCGGGCGCGCGTGCTCGACCGGCTCGAGGCGCTCGGGGTGGCCTACGAGGCCGAGGCCAACCGCGCCCGCGTGGCCGGGCCCCACACGATCTCCGCGCCGGAGTCGGCGATCCCGGTGCTCGTGGTCCCCACGGACGAGGAGCAGGCGATCGCCCGCTTGACGTGGGAGCTCGCCCGCTGAGCACCGCGCCCGACCGTCCGACCGACGCCCAGCGACATCACCGCCGGTCCGCCCGGCGGTGATGTCGCTGCGGCTCGGTCGACACGAACGGGGCGCTTCTGCACCCGACCGTCCGGCCCGGTCAGCGCTCAGACGTGGGTGCCGTCCGCCTCGACGGCGATGCCCAGCTCGTTGCCCGGGATCGAGGCGAGCAGGCGGCGGGTGTACGGGTGCCGGGGGTTGGTGAAGACCTCCTCCGAGCTGGCCGCCTCCACCACCTCGCCGTCCTTCATCACGCACACGTAGTCCGAGATGAGGCGCACCACCGCGAGGTCGTGCGAGATGAACAGGTAGCTCAGCCCCAGCTCGTCCTGCAGGCGGCGCAGCAGCGTGAGGATCTGGTCCTGCACGAGCACGTCCAGCGCGGAGACCGGCTCGTCGCACACGATCAGCTCGGGGTTCAGCGCGAGCGCACGGGCGATCGCCACGCGCTGGCGCTGCCCGCCCGAGAGCTCGGCCGGGTACCGGCGGTGGAAGTGCGAGGGCAGGGCCACCTGGTCCATGAGCTCGAGCACGCGCGCCCGCCGCTGCCTGGCGTTGCCCCGCCGGTACGTCTGCAGCGGCTCCTCGATGATCCGGCCCACCGTGAACGAGGGGTTGAGCGAGGAGAAGGGGTCCTGGAACACGGCCTGCACGCGCTGCCGGAAGTCCTTGAGCCCCTCCCCCTTCAGCGCCAGCACGTCCTTGCCCTCGAAGCTGATCTCGCCCGAGGTCGGCTCGATCAGCTTGAGCAGCATGCGCGCCGTCGTCGTCTTGCCGGAGCCGGACTCGCCGACGATCGAGACGGTCTTCCCGCGCGGGATCTTCAGGGACACGTCCTTGGCGGCCGTGAAGTCCTCGTGCCCGCGCACCGGGTAGACCTTCGTCAGGTCGCGGATCTCCACGAGCGGCGTGAGGTCCTTCTTGGCCAGGGCCACGGTGGACAGCGCCGCCGTGTCGTCCTCCTTCAGCGCCGCCGGCGCGGGGTCGAACGCCTCCGGCAGCAGCCGGGCCGCCGCCACGGACGGCGCCGCGGCCACGAGGGACCGGGTGTACGCGTGCTGCGGGTCCTCGAGGATGGCCCGCGCGTCGCCGGACTCCACCACGCGCCCGCGGTGCATCACCACGAGCTGCTGGGCGCGCTCCGCCGCGAGACCGAGGTCATGGGTGATCAGCAGCACCGAGCTGCCCAGCTCCCGGGTCATCTCGCCGATCTGGTCGAGGATCACCTGCTGCACGGTCACGTCCAGGGCCGACGTCGGCTCGTCCGCGATCAGCAGCTGCGGACGGCACGCCAGGCCGATGGCGATCAGCACGCGCTGGCGCAGGCCGCCCGAGAGCTCGTGTGGGTACTGCTTGGCCCGCCGCGCCGGCTCGGGGATGCCGGCGCGCTCCATGACCTCCACGACCTTGCCGGCCACGTCCTTCTTGGTGGCCAGCCCGTGGGTCAGCAGGGTCTCGCCGATCTGCTGGCCCACGCGCGTCACCGGGTTGAGGTTGGACATGGGGTCCTGCGGCACCAGGCCGATGCGCCGACCGCGGATGCGCCGCATCTTCGCGTCGGACAGGCCCACGAGCTCCTCGCCCGCGAACCGCACGGACCCGCCGGTGACCCGGCCGTTGCCCGGCAGCAGGCCGATCGCGGCCATCGCGGTGGTGGACTTGCCCGAGCCGGACTCGCCCACGATCGCCAGCGTCCCGCCGGCGGGCAGCGTCAGGGACGCGCCCTCCACGGCCTGCACGGTGCCCTGCTGGGTGGTGAACTCCACATCCAGGTCGCGGATCTCCAGCAGCGGGGCGCCGACCGCGGGGACCGCGGGCGTCGCACCGGGGCCGGGCGCGCCGTCGTCGTGCTTGGGGTCCATGGTCAGCGCCTCCGGGAGGTCGGGTCGAGGGCCTCGCGCAGGGACTCGCCCAGCAGGGTGAAGCCGAGCGCGGTGATGGCGATGCACAGGCCGGGCAGGAACGCGAGCCACGGGTTGATGCCCAGCTCGGCCTGCGCGTAGGTGAGCATGCGGCCCCACTCGGCGGTCTCGGGGCGGCCGCCGCCGAGGCCGAGGAAGGACAGGGCGGCCGCGTCGATCACGGCCGTGGCCAGGGTGAGCGTGGCCTGCACGATCACGGGGCCCAGCGAGTTCGGCAGCACGTGGGACATCGTGATCCGCCCGCGCGAGAGGCCGAGGGTCTGCGCCGCGAGCACGTAGTCCGACCCCTTCTGCGTGAGCATCGAGGAACGCAGCAGCCGCGCGAACACGGGCACCTGCGCCACCCCGATCGCGATCATCACCGCGAACGGGGTCTGCCCGAGGATCGCCGCGATGGACACCGCCAGCAGCAGGTTGGGCACCGAGAGCAGGATGTCCACGACGCGCATCACCACGGAGTCCACCCAGCCGCCGAACGTGCCGGCCAGCAGGCCGAGCAGCATGCCGCCGGCCAGGCCGAACGCCGTCGAGATGACGCCGATGAGCAGCGAGGCCTGCGCGCCCCAGATCAGCTTGGAGAGCACGTCCCCGCCGAAGCGGTCCAGGCCCAGCGGGTAGCCGGCCACCTCGCCGGGGCCGGGCACGTGGGTGGGGCGAATCTCGCGCATGCCGGGTGTGGCCGTGCCCGCGTACGGGGCCAGCACCGGGGCGAGGACGGCCACGAGCACGAAGAGCAGCACGATCACGGTGCCGGCGATCGCGGCCGGGTTGCGGCGCAGCCGCTGGAACGCGGCGCCCCACACGGAGGTGCCGCGGGCGTCCGCGGCGGCCTCGGTGGACGCCTGGGTGGCCCCGGCCTCGACGGGCGCCAGCGCGTGGTCGACGGCGTGCTCGGTGGGTCCGCCGCCGGGGCTGGGGGGCAGGTTCACGCTCATGAGACACGCACCCTCGGGTCGATGAGGCCGTAGGAGACGTCCACGACCAGGTTGATCAGCGAGTAGAGCAGGGCGATGAAGATGATGAAGCCCTGCAGCACCGGGAAGTCGAGCTGGAAGATCGCCTGGGCGAGGAACCGGCCGATCCCGTTGAACGCGAACACCGTCTCGGTGAGCACCGCCCCGGAGATCAGCAGGCCCAGCTGCAGGCCGAGCGTGGTGCTCACCGGCAGCAGGGCGTTGCGCATGATGAACCGGTCCCGGATCAGGCGCGGGGCCAGGCCCTTGGCGCGGGCCGTGCGCACGAAGTCCGCGTCCTGCACGTCCAGCACGGAGGCGCGGGTGATGCGCGCGATGATCGCCAGCGGGATGGTGCCCAGCGCGATGCCGGGCAGCACCAGGTGGGTCAGCGCATTCAGGGCCGCGTCCCACTCGGCGGTGATGATGCCGTCCCACACGTAGAAGTTCGTGTAGTGGGTGGCGTCGATCCGCGGGTCCTGCCGGCCGTCCGTGGGCAGCCAGCCCAGCTTCACCGCGAACACCCACTTGAGGATGAACGCCAGGAAGAACACGGGCACCACCACGCCGATCAGGGACAGCACGACGGCGACGTCGTCCTGCCACCGGCCCACATGGCGGGCGGCCCAGTAGCCGAGCGGGATGCCGATGGCCACCGCGAACACGATCGCGAAGATCGAGAGCTCCAGCGTGGCCGGGAAGCGGTCCGCGAACTCCTCGACCACGGACCGATTCGTCATGGTCGACGTGCCGAAGTCGCCGCGCAGCAGCCGCCCCATGTAGGTGACGTACTGCTCGAGCAGGGGCTTGTCGAAGCCGTACGCCGCGTTCACCCGGGCCACGGCCTCGGGGGTGGCGCGGTCGCCGAGCAGGGCGGTGGCGGGGCCGCCGGGCAGGCTGCGGACCCACACGAACAGCAGGACGGACAGTCCGAACAGGGTGGGGATCAGCAGCAGCAGGCGCTTGCCGATGAGTCTGAGCACGAGGGGCCTCCATGCCGGCGCGGGGGCCGGGCCGGTCGGTGCGAGGGACGGGCGGTGGCGGGCGGGCCCGCGACGACGGCGCCGGGGCGCGGCGCCGTCGTCGCCGGTGGGGCGGGTCGTCCCCGGCCCGCCGGGCTCACTCGGTCAGGTCGATCTCGTTGAAGACCTCGTCGTTGACCGGGCTCGCCGGGTAGGAGGCCACGCGCTTGTCGAAGGCCAGCGACGGGGCCGGGTGGGCGAGCGGGACCGCCGGGACGATCTCGGAGATCTGCTCGTTGATCTCCTGGTACTTCGGCGTCTGCTCCTCGAGCGTCGGGATCTGGCGGGCCTCCTCGAGGGCGGAGAACAGCTCCTCGTCGGTGAAGCCGAACTCGGGCTTCTCCTGGCCGAAGAACACGCCCACGAAGTTGTCCGTGTCGTTGTAGTCGCCGGTCCAGCCCAGCAGGTGGATGCCGTGGTCCGCGGTGCCCTGCACCTGGTCGAGGTAGTCCGGGCTCCACTTGGCCGGCTTCGCGTTCACCGTGATGCCCACCTCGGCCAGCTGGCTCGAGAGGTTGGAGAACGCCTGCTCGGGGGTCGGCATGTACGGGCGCGAGACGCCGGTGGGGTAGTTGAAGTCGATCGTGAAGCCGTCCGGGTAGCCGGCCTCGGCGAGCAGCGCCTTGGCCTTGGCGGGGTCGTGCTCGTACGTGGTGACGTCCTCGCTGTAGCCGTTCACCGACTTCGGGATGAACTGGGTGGCGGGCTCCGTGCCCTCGGGAAGGGTCTGCGCGATGAGGGCGTCCTTGTCGATCGCGTGGGCGATCGCCTGGCGCACCCGGACGTCCTGGAGCTCCTCCTTCTCCTGGTTCAGGCCCAGGTAGAGGATGGTGAACGGGTCTCGGGCCACCACGTTGAAGCCGGCCTCGGACAGGGCCGCGGTGTCCGCGGGGGCCACGAGGTCGTAGCCGTCGATGTCCCCGGCCTCGAGCGCCTGACGGCGGGCCACCGGGTCGTCGATCACGCGGAAGGTGATGTCCGTGACCTCGCCGCCCTCGCCCCAGTAGTCCTCGTTGGCGGTGAGCTTGACGTCCTCGCCCACGCTCCAGGACTCGAACTTGTAGGGGCCGGTGCCGGTGGGGTGTGCCCGGGCGTACTCGGACATCTGGGGCGACTCGGCGGTGCCGCCGACCTCGTCCGCCTTGTACTCCTCGAGCGCCTTCGGCGACTGCATGGCGAAGGCCGGCAGGGACAGGGAGGAGATGAAGCCCGCGAACGGCTGCGCCAGCGTGATCTTCGCCTCGTGCTCGCCGGTGGCCTCGCACTCCTTGTAGACGGCGTCCTCGGGCTTGTCCGCGAAGCCGCGGAACAGCTTGCCGTAGTAGTACGAGAGGGTCTCCGACTGCTGGATGCCCGTGAAGTTGTACCAGCGGTCGAAGTTGGCGCACACGGCCTCCCCGTTGAACGGCTCGCCGTCGTGGAAGGTCACGCCCTCCTTCAGCTGGAACGTGTGGGTCAGGCCGTCCTCCGAGGACTCCCAGGACTCGGCCAGCAGCGGCGCGGGGTCCGCGGTGCCCGGCTTCGTGCCCACGAGGCCCTCGAAGATCTGACGGGAGACCCGGAAGGTCTCGCCGTCGGAGGCGAAGGCCGGGTCCAGGGTCTTCGGGTCGGAGGAGGCGGCGAAGATGAACGAGCCGTCCACTTGGGCGGCGTCGCCCCCGCCCGAGCCGCCGGAGCCGCCGCCGTCGCGCTGGCTCTGGGCGCAGCCGGTGACGAGCAGGGCGCCGGCCGCGGTGAGCGCGGCGGCGGACAGGAGTCGGTGACGCAGACGGGTGGCCATGGGGGCTCCTCCGGGAGAGGTCTCAGCCGAGACGCGGGTGCGAGGGGACCGCGCCGTCGGGTGTGACCTCGGGCACGCTCCTGGACGTGACTATAGCCACAAGCGCGGGCAGGAACGCAACGCAGGCCGCGTCTGCGCGTGCGGCACGGCGCCCTCAGGCCCCGGTGGGCACCCACTCCCGACGCGCGGCGGCCCGCTCGCGGACCCAGCGCAGCACGTCCTCCGGACGGTTGGTGGTGAGCTCCTGCACCCCCTGGGCGAGGAGGAAATCGGCGTCCTCGCGCTCGTCGACGGTCCACACCCGCAGCCGCCGCCCCGCCGCCAGCCACGCCTTCACGTCCGCCAGGTGCTCCCGCACGTAGGCCACGGAGGGCCCCGCCAGCCCGGCCCGGCCGCGCCAGACGAGCGCCTCGGACCCGGCCAGCGACTGACGCGCCGCCGCACGCACCGCCGCCCGGCTCAGCGGCCCCCGCGCGAGCCGGGTCGGCAGCTCCGTCGGCATGAGGTCCATCAGGGGGCAGAGGGGGTCCGTGCCGGCCAGCGGCGCCACGTGGCGCAGCGCGTCCGGGTGGAAGCTCATGAGGGACACCTGCACCTGACCCACCCGGCCGGTCTCCGGGTCCCAGCCGGCCCGCAGCAGCTCCCGCAGCACCCGCTCCTCGAGCTCGTGCCCGAACGGGGAGGGGTGCTTGAGCTCCACGGCCAGGTGCAGCGGCCGGCCCGCGGCCGTCGCGATCGCCAGGAGGTCGGCCAGGGTGAGCACCTGCTCCCCCGCGCCGCCGTACACGGCGGGCGGCGCCGTCGTCGTGGCGGGCTCGGCCCCCGGACGCCGGGCGTGCCACGAGAGGACGTCGAGGCCGCGCAGACGATCCAGCGTGTGGTCCGCGACGGCGCCGCGCCCGTCCGAGGTGCGGTCCACGGTGGGGTCATGCCAGCAGACGACCTCGCGGTCCCGCGTGAGCTGGACGTCGCATTCGAGACCGTCCGCGCCCACGGCGAGGGCGTGGAGCATGGCGGCGCGGGTGTGCTCGGGGAAGGCGGCGGAGGCACCGCGGTGTGCGATCACGAGAGCGGGCACGCGGCCAGGCTAGGGAGCGCGAGTGCCGGCCACGTCACCGCAGGGTGCCCGGCTGGTTAACTGGTGGGGACCATTCGGTGCGCGCGATCAGGAGCCTCCCGTGTCCCTCTCCCCCGACCCCGCCCAGCAGCTGCTCAGCGCCGGCGCCCTCGAACGCGCGGCGGGCCTGCGGCGCATGAAGGCCGTCGCCCTGGGGCTGCTCATCCTGCTGGCCGTGGTGTTCGTGGTCGCGTTCCCGTTGCAGGACACCCACCCGGTGTGGGGCTACGTGCGCGCCGCCGCGGAGGGCGGCATGGTCGGCGCGCTGGCGGACTGGTTCGCGGTCACGGCGCTGTTCCGCCACCCGATGGGGGTGCCCGTGCCGCACACCGCCCTGATCCCGCGGAAGAAGGACCAGCTCGGCGCCGCGCTGACCGAGTTCGTGCAGGAGAACTTCCTGGACTCGGAGGTCGCCCACGAGAAGGTCGACGGACTGAAGGTGGCCGAGGTCGCCGGCGGCTGGCTGCGACGTGAGGAGAACGCGGCCCGCACCGCCCGGGAGATCGCCACGGCGGCCCGGGGCGCCATGGCCGCGGCCGACGACGACGCCGTCCAGGAGCTGCTGCGCCAGCTGATGGAACGCCACATGGTGGCCCCGGACTGGTCCCCCACGCTCGCGGGCGTGCTGGAGGACGTGGTGGCCGGACGGCACCACGAGCGCGTGGTGGACCTCGTGGTCGCCCACACCGGGGACTGGGTGGCCGCCCACCCCGAGCTGTTCGTCGAGACGGTGCGCCGTCGCTCCCCCGAGTGGAGCCCGGACCTCGTGGACCGCCTCCTCGCCGAGCGACTGCACGCCGAGACCCTCAAGTATCTCGCCGGCATCCGCCGCGACCGGGAGCACGAGGCCCGCCGCGCCGTCGACGACTGGCTCGACCGCCTCGCCGACGAGATGCGGAACGAGCCGGCCACCCGCGCCTCGGTGGAGCGGTTCAAGCGGAACCTGTTCGCGGACGAACGGCTGCGTGCGTGGGCCGGGCGGGCCTGGGTCTCCCTGCGGGACTCGCTCCTGGACGCGCTCGAGGACCCGTCCTCCGACCTGCATCGCGCGCTCGTGGCCGCCCTGCGCGACCTCGGCGCCCGCCTGCAGGAGGACCCCGAGCTGCGCGACCGCGTGGACGGCCACGCCCGCCGCGCCGCGGCGTATGCGCTGAGCTCCTACGGCCCGGCGCTCACCGGGGTGATCGAGGAGACGGTCGCCCGCTGGGACGGCGAGCAGACCGCGCGCACCCTCGAGCTGTTCGTGGGCAAGGACCTGCAGTTCATCCGCATCAACGGCTCGGTCGTCGGCGCGCTCGCGGGCCTGGCGATCCACGGGGTGGCGACACTGTTCCTCTGAGACGGACCCGCTGCCCCGCACTTTCGAACGTGACATGGGGCGAATGGGCGCTTTCGAACGTGAGATAGGGCCTCTCTCACGTTCGAAAGCGCGGGGGCGGGGGCGACGGACGCGCGGGGGCGGGGCCGTCAGGCGGCGGGCTTGCCCTTCTTCTGCCTGTCGTCCTTCTCGTCCTTGCCGCCGGGCAGGGCGCGACGGATCGCGCCGAAGACGCCGCCGTCGTCCTTGGCGCCCGCCGACTCCCCCTCGGCGCGCCCCTGTGCGGCGCCCTCGCGGATCTCGCCGGGGATCACCATCGGCAGGGGGCTGAAGAGCTCCGCGGCGTTCTCCATCACGGCCTTGCCCATGGCGCGGTTGCCCACGCCGCCGATCACGGCGCCCACGCCGAACGGCACGGCGCGGCCCACGAAGCCGGCACCCTGCCGCAGGCGCATCTTGCGCATGAACGTCCTCTTGAGGCGATCCACCACGAACGCGCTGATGCCGGTGCCCGATGCGGTGCCCGCGAGCGCGTTGAGGCTGGACTGCGGGTCGTAGGGACGGCCGGCCTTGGCGGCGGCCTCGCGGAGCAGCTCCTTGGCGTCGTCGCCGAGCATGAGGCCCATGACGAGGGCCTGGGCGCGCTGCGGGTCCTGCGTGGTGATGCCGTGCAGCTCGGCGAGGGACTGCGCGTAGAGGGCGGTGGCCTCCATGAAGCCGGCGACCGCGACACCGGACAGGCCGAGCGCGGCCACGGTGCCGATGCCCGGGACGATCGCGGTGCCGCCCACGGCGGCACCGGCCCCCGTGACGGTGGTCAGGTACTGCTGCCCGAGCCGCTCGGCGAGACGCTCCGGGCTCTCCCCCGGGTGCTTCGCCGCCATGCGCTGGATGTTCTTCAGGACCAGGGGGCGCTGGACCGCCAACACCGTGGAGAGGGCCTTCTCGAAGCCCTCCGTGGGCTCGCCGTTCTCATCGAGTGCCGACTTCAGCCCGAAGTCCTTCACCTTCCCGGACGCGTACCGGCCGATCGTCGAGTTCTTTGCCATGCGCGCCACAGTATCGGCGCGCGACCCCCGCGGTCAGGACCCGGGCGTCGCCGCGCGCAGGGAGTGCTCGAGGAAGATGCGCACGTCACGGACCTCGTCGGGGCCGGTCCCGTGCAAGATCCCGGGGTAGGTGCGCACGGTCAGGCGGGTGTGCTCCTCGGCCCACGCGCGGGTGTGGGCGACGGCGTCCGGATGGATCACGGGATCCTCGGCGTCCCGGCCCCAGAAGAACGGGCGCGGGCCCGGTCCCTCGGCCGGGGAGTCGAGCATGGCCAGCAGCTCGTTGTCGACGGCGAAGCCGCTCAGGCCCACACCGCAGGTGAACGCCTCGGGGCGCAGACGCAGGACCGTCGTCGCCATGGCCATGCCCTGGGAGAAGCCGAGCACCGAGACCGTGCGGAAGCCGGCCGCCACGACCTCCTCGGCGGAGAGCACGTCGAACACGCGGTGGGCGGCGGCGAGCACCTGGGCGAAGTCGGACTGCAGCAGCAGGTCGAGCAGGAACCAGCCGTGCGCGCCGGGGTCGCCCGGGCCTTCGGACGCCGTCTCGTCGATCTCGAAGCCGCCGCGCACCGCCAGGCCGGTGCACCGCTCCGGGAGCATCGGGAAGTGGCGGCGCGCCGCGCGGACCTCGTTGGAGCCGTAGCCGTGGAACACGAGCACCAGGTCCGTGCCCGCGCGCTCCGCCGGCGGGCGCGACCACACCACGCTGTGGCCGGAACTGATCGTCTCGGTGACTGGTGTGGGCGTGGGGCTCATGGCTCCATCCTAGGGAGAGGCCCCTGACCGGGCGTCATGCCTGGTCAGGGGCCGCTCTCGGGTGGGCCCTGCGGGGATCGAACCCGCGACCGGCGGATTAAAAGTCCGATGCTCTGCCAGCTGAGCTAAAGGCCCTCACCCGCGGCCGACGACGACGGCGCGCGGCCGACGACGGCGACCCTCACGGGTGCCCTCCGATGGTAGCCCAGGCGCCCGGGGCACTACCGTGGACGGGGCCGCCGCCTCCGGCGACCACATCCCCACCCCGATGCGCCCTCGAAGGGAGCCCGCCCATGGCACGTCACCGCCTGCCCGCCGGCCGCGGCGCCAGCTCGAGCGCCGCGGGCGTGCTGCGCCCGCACCGGCCCCGCCTCTCGGAGCCGCAGGAGCTCACGCACTTCGCCGGCGGCGAAGACCCGCAGGAAGTGGCCGCGGCGGCCTCGCGCCTGGCCCACGCCCTCGTGGCCGGCGGCCGCGCGGAGGAGGACCCGGCCGTCGTCGAGCGGCTGGTCGGGCTGGTCCGCGAGCTCGGCGTCGAGACGCTCGCCGAGCTGTGGGCGGACGCCCCGCCCGTCTCGCTCGCCGGCGCCCTGTGGCGCCTGTACGCACTCCAGGAGGCGACGACCCGCGACGGCGAGCGCTGGGCCGCCTGGTACCGCGCCGGGCATGCCGCCTACGCCTCGCGCGTCGTGGCGGGCGCCGTCGAGCCGCCGGGGCCGGCCGAGCTGCGCCGCCTCACGGACACGATCCTCACGGGCGCCTACCGCTCCGAGATCGACGTCGCGTTCGAGCGCGCCGCCGCCTACGCCCGCGTCGTGGCCCTGGGCCAGGTCGAGCACGCCGAGGGCTCCGAGGCCGCCGCCCCGGACCGCGCCGCCGCCCTCACCCGCCGGGCCGCGCGCCTGGTCAGCACCGCCGACGCCCTGGAGGCGGCGGGTCGAGCGTTTCGGGACGGATCGCTAGACTGATGGGGACGGCGCCGGGCCGCTGGTAACCCCGGGCTCCAACACATAGCCGCTGCGAGCGGCCTTCCGCCGAGAGGCGTTCCCGGTCCGGCGTCGTCGTCGACCCCTTCGCCACCCGTCGACGAGAGAGCGACCGCTGCCCATGTCCCCCCGCATGCCCTGGCTCTTCACGCGCGACACCCCGGCGCTGCGCCACATGGCGGACCTCGCCGAGGCCCTGCACCGGTCCGTGCATCTGGTGGCCCAGGTCGCGGGGACCCGCGGACCCGAGGCGGACCGTGCCGCCCGTGAGCTCGAGGAGCTCGACTCGTCCTCGAGCGCCACCCTCATGGCCTTCCTCACCGCGCTGCGCAGCGCCTACGTGACTCCGCTGCCCCGTCAGGACCTCTACCGGCTGGCCAGCGGCGTGCACGCGACCACCCGGCGCGTCGTGTCGGCGGGCGTGCTGATCCAGCGGGCCGACCTCGAGGAGCTGCCGACGCACGCCCTCGACGTCCTCGAGACCGTGGGGCGGCAGGCCGAGCTGCTCGCCCGCGGCGCCGCCGAGATGCGCGACCTCGACGCCCTGGAGGCCACGTGGATGCAGCTGCTGCGCGCCTCCCGCCGCACGGAGCGGATCATGGTCGAGTGGCTCGCCGACCTCGGCATGGACCTGCTGCAGCGCGACTACAACCGCCAGCGCGAGGTCGCCTGGGCGCTGCACGCGGCGCTCGAGGCCCTCTCCCGCGTGAACATGGACCTGGGCATGGTGCTCGTCCGTGAGTCCTGAGCCGGTGGAGGCGCCGTGACCGCGGGGCTCGCCGTCGTCCTCGTGCTGCTGTGCGCCGTCGGCGCGCTGATGGGGTTCCGCGACGCCCCCAACGCCGCGGCGCTGCCTGTCCGGTACCGGGCGCTGACACCGCGCGGGGCCCTCCTCCTGACCGGAGCGGTCAACACCGTGGGCGCGCTGCTGGGCATCGGGCTCATCACGCTGAGCGTGCACTACTTCACCTCGCCCGCGGTGCGCAGCGAGATCGGCCCCCTGGCCGTGGGCGTGTCCTGCGTGGTGACCCTCGTGTGGGGTCTGCTGCTGTGGTGGCGGCGCCTGCCCGGCTCCAGCACGCACGCGCTGATCTCCGCGCTGGCGGGCAGCCACCTCGCCGTGCGCCTGAGTCTGGACATCGACGTCGCCCTCACCATCTTCGACCTCGTCCGCGCCGAGGTGCTGCTCAGCCTGCTGCTCTCGCCCCTGATCGCGTGGGCGCTCGCCCGCCTGCTCACCGCCCCCGCCATGCGGCTCGCCACCCGGGGCACCACGGTCAACGTCCAGCACCGGGCCCGCGTCGCGTTGGGCATCTCCGCCAGCGCCATGGCCATGGGCCACGGCCTGCAGGCCGGTCAGCGCATGGGGGTGCTGTGGGCCGCCGTGCTGGTGGGGTCCGGGTCCGTCCTGGCGCCGGACGCCCTGACGGCCGAGTTCGTGGGGGGCGCGTTCCTGTTCGCCCTCGCGGTCGGGCTCGGCACGCTGGGCGGCGCCTGGCGGATCGCCTGGACCCTCACCGAGCGTCTCGTGCGCCTCGACCCCCTGCGGGCGTCCGTGGCCGCCGTCATCCCCGCGGGCCTGCTGTTCGTCGGATCCCTGGTGTTCCACCTGCCCCTGTCCTCCACCCACACGGCGACGGCGGCCATCGTGGGCGCCGGCCAGACGCAGACCTACGCGTCCGTGCGCTGGCCCACCGTGCTGCGCGTGGTCGGCTGGTGGGTGCTCACGCCGGTGGCCTGCGCCCTTCTCGGCCTCCTCGGCACGCTGGCCCTCGTCCCGCTGGCCTGAGGCCGCGCCCGACGACGACGCCCGGCCCCGCAGACGCCGCGACCCCGCCCGGCGTGCGGCCGGACGGGGTCGGGGACGGAGCGCGGGACGGCTCAGCCGAAGCGGCCGGAGACGTAGTCCTCGGTCTGCTGGCTCGAGGGGTTGTTGAAGATGACGTCGGTGTCGTCGTACTCGATCAGCTTGCCGGGCTTGCCGACGCCCTGGATGTTGAAGAACGCGGTCTTGTCCGCCACGCGCGCGGCCTGCTGCATGTTGTGCGTGACGATGATGACCGTGTACTCCTCCTTGAGCTCGTTGATCAGGTCCTCGACGGCGAGGGTGGAGATCGGGTCGAGCGCGGAGCAGGGCTCGTCCATGAGGATCACGTCGGGCTGCACCGCGATGGAGCGGGCGATGCACAGACGCTGCTGCTGACCGCCGGAGAGGCCGGAGCCGGGCTTGTCGAGGCGGTCCTTGACCTCGTTCCACAGGTTGGCGCCGCGCAGGGACTTCTCCACGAGCTCGTCCGCACGGGACTTGTTCAGGCGGGTGCCGTTGAGCTTGTAGCCGGCCAGCACGTTGTCGCGGATGGACATCGTGGGGAACGGGTTCGGACGCTGGAAGACCATGCCGATCTGGGAACGGACGCGGACCGGGTCCACACCGGGCCCATAGATGTCCTCGCCGTCGAGCAGGAGCTTGCCGTCCACGGTGGCGCCGGGGAGCACCTCGTGCATGCGGTTGATGCTGCGCAGGAAAGTGGTCTTGCCGCAGCCGGAGGGGCCGATGAAGGCAGTGACGGAGCGGGGGGCGATGTCGATGTTGACGCCCTCGACGGCCTTGAACTTGCCGTAGAAGACATCGACGTCGACGGCCTGGATGCGCTTGGACATGAGTGGTTCTGTTCCTTCGTGGAAGTCTCTGGGGGGGTGCGACGGGGTCGGGGCCGGCCGCCCGGGGGATTCCGGGCGGCCGGGCCTCACCGGCCCTTCTTGGGGGCGAACGCCTTGGCGATGAACCGTGCCGCCAGGTTGAGCAGCATGACGATGGTCACGAGCAGCAGGGCGGCTGCCCAGGCGCGGGCGGTCGAGGGGTCCGCCGCCGTAGGCGAGGTCGGGGCGACCAGCTGGCGGTAGATGTACACCGGCAGCGCGGTCATCCAGTTGTCGAACGGGTTCCAGTTGATGCTGGTGGCGAAGCCGGCCGTCACGAGGATCGGCGCGGTCTCACCCGCCACGCGGGCGATGGCCAGGGTGACGCCGGAGGCGATGCCGGAGATCGCGGTGGGCAGGACCACCTTGGCGATGGTCTGCCACTTGCGCACGCCGAGGGCGTAGGCGCCCTCGCGCAGCTCGTTGGGCACCACACGGAGCATCTCCTCCGTGGATCGCACGACCACGGGGATCATGAGCACCGAGAGCGCGATCGCGGCCGTGAGACCCATCTGCACGGACTGCAGTGCGGTGGACTTGCTGCCGGTGACCAGGGTCAGGACCCACGTGATCGCGGCGTAGGCGAAGAGGCCGGCCACGATCGAGGGGATGCCGGTCATGACGTCCACGAAGAACACGATGGCGCGGGAGAACCAGCCGCCGCGGCTGTACTCCACCAGGTAGATGGAGGTGAGCATGCCGATCGGCACGGAGATCAGGGTCGCGATGATCGTGATCACGACGGTGCCGATCAGGGCGTGGCCGAAACCGCCCGCGAGCCCGCCGGCGGGCTTGCCGTCCTCCACCCACGCCGAGTCGTCGATGCCGGTGATGCCCTTCATGTCGTACGCCATGATCTGCGGGTTGGCGATCAGGGTCGGCAGACCGGCGGAGAGGACCGACCACAGCACGGAGACCAGCGGCACCAGGGCCACGAGGAACGCCAGCCACACGAGGTTGCGACACAGGCCGTCTGCGGCGCGGCGCCGGTTCTCCATCACGCGGGTGGCCACGTAGAGCCCCGCGATGTAGAGGATGGCGGCGATGATCACGAAACCGACCACGTTGAAGGCGCCGCTGAGCAGCACGGTCAGGCCGGCGGCGACGACGGCCGCGGCAGCTGCGACGGCCATCCAGGTCCAGCCGGGCTTCTGACCCTCGGTCAGGGAATGACGCCGCGGCGTCACGCTGTCCTCGGTGGCCCGGGGAGAAGTCGAGACAGTGCTCATGTCAGTTGGCTCCCGAGAATTCCTTGTGCTTGTTCACGATCGCGCGGGCGATCATGTTCACCGCCAGGGTGATGATGAAGAGCATGAGACCGGCAGCGATCAGCTCGTGCAGGCGCATGTTGAACGCCTCGGGGAAGTTGAGCGCGATCTCCGACGGGATCGTCTGGTTCCTGCCGGACTCCACGAGCGACCAGGAGAAGACACCGCCGGAGAGCACCATGGTGACCGCCATGGTCTCGCCGAGCGCGCGGCCGAGGCCGAGCATGATCGAGGAGATGATGCCGGCCCGGGCGAACGGGAACACGGTCATCTTGATCATCTCCCAGCGCGTGGCGCCGAGGCCGAGCGCGGCCTCCTCGTGGAGCTTCGGGGTCTGGGTGAAGATCTCACGGCAGAGCGCGGTGATGATCGGCAGGACCATCACGGCCAGCACGACGCCCGAGGTCAGCAGGGTACGGCCCGTGGTGGTGGCCGAGCCGCCGAAGAACGGGATGAAGCCCAGGTTCTCGTTGAGCCAGCCGTAGATCGGCACCATCAGCGGAGCGAGCGTCAGCCAGCCCCACACGCCGTAGACCACGGAGGGGATCGCGGCCAGCAGATCGATCACGAAGCCCACCGACTGCGCGATGCGCGGGGGCGCATAGTGCGAGATGAACAGGGCGACACCGATCGCGACCGGGGTGGCGATGAGCAGAGCGATGATCGACACCATCACGGTGCCGGCCATGAGCGGCCACACGTACTGGAAGAAGGAGTCCGCGGACACGAGCTCCGCACCCGGCTGCAGGGCAGGCCATGCCTCCGTCAGGAGGAAGACCGCCACGAAGGCGAGCACGAGCAGGATCAGGACGGCGGCCGCCAGGGCCCCGCCGGAGAGGAGCTTGTCTCCGGCGGCTCCGCGGCGGGGGCCGCGCAGGCTGGACGGCTTCGGTGCCGCCTCGTTGGTGGTTGAGGACACAGTGCCTTCCCTCAGATCGACGTGCGTGGTGATGGACGGGCCGCGACGAACGAGAGCCCTGACGCGGCTTCAGCCGCCGGGCCCGTGGGGCCCGGCGGCCGAAGCGGCGGCGGGTCAGCCGACAAGAAGCGACATCAGCCCTTGACCGAGATGGCCTCGATGCGCTCCATGGCCTTCTTGCGGGTGTCCTCGGAGATCGGGGCGTTGCCCGCGGACTCCTCGGCGGTCTTCTGACCGTCCTCGGACACGACGTACTCGGCGAAGGCCTTGACCTGGTCCACGGTCTCCTGCGACTCGTACTGGTTGCAGTAGATGTGGTAGGAGACCAACACGACGGGGTACACGCCGGACTCGTCGGTGGCGCGGTCGAGCTCGATCGAGCCGTCCTCCTTGGCCTCGGACTTCTCGACGGTCGCGGCCGCGGCCTCGGCGGAGTACTTCACATACTCCTCGCCGACCTTCACGGACACGGTGCCCAGCTCGCCCACGGCGGAGGCGTCGGCGTAGGTGATGGCGCCCTCGGTCTGGGAGGCCAGGCCCACGACACCCTTGGTGCCCTGGGCGGACTCGGCGGTGATGTCGGACGGCCAGGTCTCGACCTCGTCATAGGACCAGGCATCGCCGGCGGCCTCGGTGAGGTAGGCGGTGAAGTTCTCGGTGGTGCCCGAGTCGTCGGAACGGTGCACGACGGTGATCGGGGTGTCGGGCAGCTCGACGCCCTCGTTCTGCGCGGCGATGGCCTCGTCGTTCCAGTTCTTGATCTCGCCGGAGAACACCTTGGCGATGGTCTCGGCGTCCATCTTGACCTCATCGACGCCCGGCAGGTTGTAGGCCACGGCGATCGGGGAGATGTAGGCCGGCACGTGGAACGCGCCCTCGTCGCCGCAGTTCTCCTTGGCGGACTCAGCCTCCTCCTCCTTGAGGGCCGCGTCGGAGCCGGCGAAGGAGGTGGCGCCGGCGAGGAACTTCTCACGACCGGCACCGGAGCCGTCCGGGGAGTACTGCACGGTCAGGTTCGGAGCGGTCTCGGTGACGCCCTGGGTCCAGGCGGTCATGGCCGCCTCCTGCGAGGAGGCGCCGGCGCCGACCAGGTTGCCCTGGACCTCGGAGGTGGTGCCCTGCTCGCCCCCGGCGGAGCCGGAGGCATCGGAGCCGCCGTTGCCGCTGTCCGCGGAGGAGCAGGCGGTCAGGGCGATGGCGGCCACGGACAGGAGGGCGGCGGAGCGGCCGAAGCGGTGAGCCTTCACGAAGAGCCTCTTTCAATCGGATGACGACGGTGAGGGCAGAGCGTCCGGCTGGCCCGGTTCTGCACCGCACCCGACCGTACGGTCCAGAGGTGAATCGAGTGCTCGGCCGGGGTGAACAGATGGTGAACGGGAGCGGCATTCGCAGGAATGATCTGTGCCGTGGACCACAATGCTTGGTTGAGCCTCGCACGGCGAGGGCTCCCCGGCGTCGGACTAGGCTGGCCGCATGACGGACCGCTTCGCCACCGCCACGGGCACGGTGCCGATGGTCGACCCCCAGACCCGCGGGGAGCGCCTCGGCCGCTTCCTGCGTCGGCGCGCCCGTGCGGGTTGGTCCCGCGTCCGCTCCTCCGTGGGCCAGGCCGCCCTCGTCGCGGTCTGCGCGGTGGGCGCCTATTGGTTCGCGGAGACCATCCTGGGCCACCAGCAGCCCCTGTTCGCCTCCACCTCCCTGCTGATCGCCCTCGGCTTCCAACGGGAGCCGAAGCTGCGCAAGGTGGCCGAGGTCGCCGTCGGCTGCACCGTCGGCATCCTGATCGGGGACCTGCTCATGGTCGGGCTCGGCCGCGGCCTGTGGCAGGCCTCGGTGGTCCTGTTCGTGTCCGTGATGGTGGCCCGGTTCCTGGACTCCGGCGCCACATTCACGATGCAGATGTCCCTGCAGTCCGTCCTCGTGGTCCTCCTGCCCACCGGCACGGGAGGGCCGTTCGTCCGCAGCCAGGACGCGATCGTGGGCGGCGTCCTGGCCCTGCTCGTCACGTTCCTCTCGCCCCAGGACGTGCGCCGTCCCGCGGTGCGTCAGCTGGGTGGACTCTACGACTCGATCGCCACGGTGCTGCGCGACCTCTCCCGGGCCCTGCGGGAGAACGACTCCCGCACCGCCTGGATGGCGCTCGTGGCCAGCCGCGGCACGCACACCACGCTGGAGGCGCTGCGCAAGGAGCTGCGCGTCACGCATGAGCAGACCGTGTTCAACCCGCTGCACCGCTCCTCGCGCTCCTTCGTGGAGGACGCGGTGAACGCGGCGGACCGCTCGGACCTGGCGGTGCGCTCCCTGCGGATCGTGGCCCGGCGGGTGGTCTCGGTCCTGGACGAGGGTGTGTTCGACGACGACGACCGCGAGCGCCTGGCCGCCTGGTTCGACGACGCCGCGGACGCCGTCGAGATCCTGCACCGCTCCCTCGTGGAGCCGCAGGCCGAGGGCCGCCATCGCTCGCTGTCCGTGGCGCGGGACGCCCTGGGGGCGTCCGCGTCCGCGCTGGACCCGCACCAGCTGGGCGGCGGGTCCGTGCACGGCGAGGCGCTCGTGATGCTGCTGCGGCCCATGATGGTGGACCTCATCGAGGCCACGGGCGCCGAGCACGACGAGGCGCGCGGCTACCTGCCCCGCGTCTGAGCCCGACGGCGGCGCACGGCCCCGGCGGCCGACGTCGGACCGCGCGCGGTGCCGGCTAACGCGTCCGCCTCGGCTCCTAGAGTGGGCGCATGGCCACCAAGACCGCCCCGAAGCGTGCCCCCGGATACCGCTGCACCGAGTGCGGCTGGACCACCGTGAAGTGGGTCGGCCGCTGCGGGGAGTGCCAGTCGTGGGGCACGGTCGAGGAGATCGGGCTGACGTCGACCACCGGTCGCACGCGCGCGGCCACGGTCGCGGAGGTCGCGCCGCGCATCGCGGACGTGGACGCCACGCTGGCCTCGTTCCGCTCCACGGGGGTGCGTGAGCTGGACCGCGTGCTCGGCGGCGGCCTCGTGCCGGGCGCGGTGATCCTGCTGGCCGGCGAGCCGGGCATCGGCAAGTCCACGCTGCTGTTGGACGTGGCCGCCCAGACGGCGCGCGGCGCGGGCGGCGGCGGTCCGCGCTCGGTGCTGTACCTGACGGGCGAGGAGTCGGCGGCGCAGGTGCGCTCCCGCGCAGACCGGATCGGGGCGATCGCGGACACCCTGCGTCTGACGGCGGAGACGGACCTGGGCCGGGCACTGGGGCAGATCGAGCGGACGGACCCGGAGCTGGTGATCGTGGACTCCGTGCAGACCCTGCAGTCCACCGAGGTGGACGGGATCGCCGGGGGCGTCAGCCAGGTGCGCGAGGTGGCGGCCAGCCTCATCCGCACGGCCAAGGAGAAGGGGATCACCACGGTCCTGGTGGGCCACGTGACGAAGGACGGGACCATCGCCGGCCCGCGGCTGCTCGAGCACCTCGTGGACGTGGTCTGCCAGTTCGAGGGGGACCGCCACTCACGGCTGCGCCTGGTGCGTGCGGTGAAGAACCGCTTCGGGCCCACGGACGAGGTCGGCTGCTTCGACCTGCGGGAGGACGGCATCGAGTCCCTGGACGACCCCTCCGGTCTGTTCCTCTCGGGCGTCTCGGAGCCGGTCGAGGGCACGTGCGTGACGGTGACGCTCGAGGGCCGGCGCCCGCTCGTGGCCGAGGTGCAGTCCCTGCTCACCCCCTCCGCCGGCGGCAGCCCGCGCCGCACCGTCTCCGGCGTGGACGCGGCGCGCGTGAACATGCTCCTGGCCGTGCTCCAGCGCCGGGCCCGTTTCGCCGTCGCCCAGGACGACTGCTACGTGGCCACCGTGGGCGGCGTGCGACTCTCGGAGCCCGCCTCGGACCTGGCCGTGGCCGTCGCCGTGGCCTCGGCGAAGCTCTCGGCCCCCGTCCCGCAGGGGATGATCGCCGTCGGTGAGCTCGGGCTGGCCGGGGAGGTGCGCCCCGTGCCCGGCATCGGGCGACGGGTGCGCGAGGCCGCCCGCCTGGGCTTCACCCGCGCCCTGGTCCCCCGCTCCCCCGAGCCGCTCGGGGACGTCCCCGCGGGCTTCACGGTGGCGGAGGTCGGCTCGATCGGCGAGGCCCTCGCCACGATCCCCACGTGGACCGGCGGCGGCCCGGCCGCGCATCCGGAGGCCGGCCCCGGCCGCTGACGGCGCGGCCGGCTCAGCGGGACGATGACGGCGACGGGTCGGTGGTCGAGGCCGACGCCGGGTCGGAGGCGGACCCCGACGGGGAGGCGCTGCCGCTCGAGGAGGGGGTGGCCGAGGAGGGGGTGGCCGAGGAGGGGGCGGCCGAGGAGCCGCCGTCCTGGGCCCCCGGGGCGAGCTCCTCGAGGATCTTCAGCGCGACGGGGCGGGAGGTGACGTCGCCGAGGCTGACCGTCAGCAGATGGGGCCCGGGCTCCGCGAGAGCGCCGAGGCGGCCGCAGTCCTGGCTCGAGGCGCGGCCGGACCAGCGGTACACGGCGGTGAGCTCCTCGTGCGGGTACAGCACCCGCTGGGCCTCCGCGGGGTCCGCCTGGCAGATGCGGGTGGAGAAGACGTCGTCGCCCTCGGCCGTGCGGATCGTGAACTCCTGCCGGGCCGTGCCCACATCCGTGCGGCACGGGGTCGAGGAGAGGTTCGTGATGCCCAGGCGCAGCTCGGCCTCCTCGCCCCGCTGGTACTCGGACCGGTCCGCGGAGGCGGCGATCCGCAGATCCGAGGGCTGGCACTCGGCGGCGTCCTCGAGGGCCACGGTAGGCGAGGCGGAACTGGACTCGGCGTCCGTGGCCGGGGCGGGCGACGGGGAGTGCACCGGCGTCGGGGCGGCGGAGGGGTCGGCGTCCTCGGAGGAGAAGGCGCCGATCCCGGCTCGGACGAGCGCCACGACGGCCCACCCCACCAGGAGCAGGAGCACGAGGGCGAGCAGGGCGGCCACGAGCCGCCGGCGGCGGTAGACGGCGGGGGACGGCTTCGACCCGGGGGAAGTCGGACGAGACGGCATGCGATCCAGGGTAGGCGGCGGCGCACCCTACAGTGGACGCCATGCCCGCGCCCGCCCCCCTCGTCCCGCCCACGGTGGACGTGCCGCACCTGCACGACGCGATGCTGGGCTGGTTCGCCGTCCACGCCCGGGACCTGCCCTGGCGCAGCCCGGACTGCTCCCCGTGGGGCGTGCTCGTCTCGGAGATCATGCTCCAGCAGACCCCGGTCGTGCGGGTGCTGCCCCGCTGGCGGGAGTGGCTGGAGCGCTGGCCCACCCCCGCGGACCTGGCCGCCGCCCCCACCGCAGACGTGCTCACGGCCTGGGACCGGCTCGGCTACCCGCGCCGGGCCCTGCGCCTCCAGGAGGCCGCCCGGGCCGTCGTCGAGCGCCACGACGGCCGGGTGCCGGCCGACCCCGCCGCCCTGCGCGCCCTGCCCGGCATCGGCGAGTACACGGCCGCGGCGGTCGCGAGCTTCGCGTTCGGCATCCCCGAGACCGTCGTGGACACCAACGTGCGCCGGGTGATCGCGCGCGCGGTCGCGGGTGAGGCCCTGCCCGGCAGGTCGCTGACCCGCGCCGAGATGCGCCGCGCCCAGGCCCTCATGCCCGAGGACCCCACCCGCGCCAACGCGTGGAACGCGGCCGTCATGGAGCTCGGGGCCCTCGTCTGCACCGCCCGCTCCCCCGCCTGCGAGCGCTGCCCCCTGGCGGAGACGTGCGCGTGGGTCGCGGCGGGCTCCCCGCCGCCGGTGGAGGTGCCGCGCGGCCAGGCCTGGGCCGGCACGGACCGTCAGGTGCGCGGGGCCGTGATGGCCGCCGTCCGCGAGCACGGGCGCGTGGCCGAGGCGGAGGTGCCCGCCGTCGTCGTGGCCGGGGGGCGGCTCGGGTCGCACCGCCCCGAGGACGCGCAGTGGGCGCGGTGCGTGGCCGGGCTCGTGTCGGACGGGCTGCTGGCCCGGGGCGCCGACGGCGGCCTCACCTTCCCGGCCTGACCTCGCCGGGGCCTGGGGCGGCCCGCGGTGCGGCGGCTCAGAGGCGGCGGATCATCCGCGTGTTGCCGAGCGTGTTCGGCTTGACCCGGGCGAGGTCCAGGAACTCGGCGACGCCCTCGTCCGTGGAGCGCAGCAGTTCCGCGTAGACCTCCGGGTCCACGGCGGACTGGTCCGCCATCACCTCGAAACCGTGCCGGCGGAAGAACTCGACCTCGAAGGTCAGGCAGAAGACCCGCTCGACGCCCACGGCCCGCGCACGGTCCAGCAGCTCCTCGATGATCAGGTGCCCGACGCCGGTCCCCCGGTGGGCCTCCGAGACGGCGAGGGTGCGGACCTCGGCGATGTCCTGCCACATCACGTGGAGGGCGCCGAAGCCGGCCAGGGTCCCGTCCGCCTCCTCGGCGACCACGAACTCCTGGATGGCCTCGTAGTAGGCCACCGCCTCCTTCTGGAGCAGCACGCGCTCCCGCGCCAGCGGCTCCACGAGCGCCTGGATGACCGGGACGTCCTGGGTCCGCGCCGAGCGGAGGGTGAGGGGGCGGTCGGCAGGCATGGGGTCCAGTCTAGGCACGGACATCCCGACCCCGGACAGACGGGAGCCCCCGTCCCGGCGGACCGGGCGAGGGCTCCCGCGGCGTCGACGGCAGGCTCAGGCCTGCTGCTCGCCCTCGTCCCCGGACAGGAACTTCTCCTGCGCGCCGTCGACACCCTTGTTCACGGTGTCGCCGTGCTCGCCGAGCTTATCGCCGTGCTGCTCCTGAGCGTTGTCCACGGCCTCGTCGATCTTGTCCGAGTGCTGGTTTGCGAGGTTGTTCAGGTCACCGATACCCATGGGCGGCCTCCTTCTTCTCGGGGCTGTTCCGCGGCCGTCCCGGCGA
The DNA here is from genome assembly GCF_040546065.1 of Micrococcus sp. UYEF5. NCBI lineage: Bacteria > Bacillati > Actinomycetota > Actinomycetes > Micrococcales > Micrococcaceae > Micrococcus > Micrococcus sp. UYEF5. The sequence continues at coordinate 22,195 of NZ_JBEPNB010000005.1, read as the reverse complement.
GCGCCGGGTCGAGGCGGAGACAGGACCACCGTCGAGCGGTCACAGACCACAGTGGCACCGATCCCGCCGCGAGGGAACCCCTCTCGTGCCTGCGGGGAGGCGGGCCGGTTCAGCGGTCCGTCGAGAGGCCGTCCTTGATGCCGGCGGCGGTGTCGCGGACCTCGGCCCCGGCGTCCCGCGGGGGCACGACGACGGCCCGCCGCCTCCTCCCCGAGGGGAGGAGGCGGCGGGCCGTGGGCACCGGACGCGCGGTCCGACGTCGTGGGTCAGACCCCGCAGGTCACACGGAGCGGTCGGCGTCCACCGGATCGCCGGCACCGGACTCGAGCTCGGCCAGGTCCGCACCCTCCAGGGCCTCCCGGCCGCCGGAGAACGCGAACGTCAGCTCGGCGCCCTCCCCCTCGCCCGTGGCGTCCACGGTGATGAGGGAGCCGGCCGGGATCTCGCCGAAGAGGATCTTCTCCGAGAGCTGGTCCTCCACCATCTGCTGGATGGTGCGGCGCAGCGGGCGGGCACCCATGGCCGGATCGTAGCCGCGGTCCGCGAGCAGCTCCTTGGCGGACTGGGTGAGCTCGATGGACAGGTCCTGCTCCGCCAGGCGCTTGCCGAGACGGGAGACGAACAGGTCCACGATCTGCACGATCTCGTGCTTCTGCAGCTGCGGGAACACGATCACGTCGTCCACACGGTTGAGGAACTCGGGGCGGAAGTGCTGGCGCAGCTCCTCCTTGACCTTGCCCTTCATCCGCTCGTACCCGGTGGTGGTGTCCGTGGCCGACTGGAAGCCGGTCATGACGCCCTTGGAGATGTCCCGGGTGCCGAGGTTCGTGGTCATGATGATCACGGTGTTCTTGAAGTCCACCACACGGCCCTGCGAGTCGGTCAGGCGACCGTCCTCGAGGATCTGCAGCAGGGAGTTGAAGAGGTCCTGATGGGCCTTCTCCACCTCGTCGAACAGCACCACGGAGAACGGACGGCGGCGGACCTTCTCGGTGAGCTGGCCGCCCTCCTCGTAGCCCACGTAGCCGGGAGGGGCACCGAACAGACGCGAGACGGTGTGCTTCTCCTGGAACTCGGACATGTCCAGCGTGATGAGCGCGTCCTCGTCCCCGAAGAGGAACTCCGCGAGGGACTTGGCCAGCTCCGTCTTGCCGACGCCGGTGGGGCCGGCGAAGATGAACGACCCCGAGGGGCGGTTCGGGTCCTTCAGGCCCGCGCGGGTGCGGCGGATGGCGCGGGACAGGGACTTGATCGCCTCGTCCTGGCCGATCACGCGGCGGTGGAGCTCCTCCTCCATGTTGCGCAGGCGGTCCGTCTCCTCCTCGGTGAGCTTGAACACCGGGATGCCGGTGGACTTGGAGAGCACCTCGGCGATGAGGTCCTCGTCCACCGTGGCGACGTCGGCGTCCGCGCCGGTGCGCCACGCCTGCTCCTTCTCGCGGCGCTCGTCCCCGAGCTGCTGCTCCTGGTCCCGCAGGCGGGCGGCGCCCTCGAAGTCCTGGCCGTCGATGGCGGCCTCCTTCTGGGTGCGCACCTCCGCGATCCGGGACTCGTAGGCCTTGATCTCCGGCGGCACGGTCATGCGACGGATGCGCAGACGCGCGCCGGCCTCGTCGATCAGGTCGATGGCCTTGTCCGGCAGGTGCCGGTCGGAGACGTAGCGGTCCGCCAGGCCGGCGGCGGCCTTGAGCGCGCCGTCGGTGATGGAGACCTTGTGGTGCGCCTCGTAGCGGTCCCGCAGGCCGCGCAGGATCTCCGTGGCGTCCTCGACGGACGGCTCGGCGACCTGGATCGGCTGGAAGCGGCGCTCGAGCGCGGCGTCCTTCTCGATGTGCTTGCGGTACTCGTCCAGCGTGGTGGCGCCGATGGTCTGCAGCTCACCGCGGGCCAGCATCGGCTTGAGGATGCTGGCGGCGTCGATCGCGCCCTCGGCCGCGCCCGCCCCGACGAGGGTGTGGATCTCGTCGATGAACAGGATGATGTCCCCGCGGGTGCGGATCTCCTTGAGCACCTTCTTCAGGCGCTCCTCGAAGTCGCCGCGATAGCGGGAGCCGGCCACGAGGGAGCCGAGGTCCAGCGAGTAGAGCTGCTTGCCCCTGAGCGTCTCCGGGACGTCGCCGCGGTCGATCGCCTGGGCCAGGCCCTCGACGACGGCGGTCTTGCCGACGCCGGGCTCGCCGATGAGCACGGGGTTGTTCTTGGTGCGGCGGGAGAGCACCTGCATGACGCGCTCCATCTCACCCGCACGCCCGATGACGGGATCCAGCTTGCCGTCGTGCGCGGCCGCGGTGAGGTTGCGTCCGAACTGGTCCAGCACCACGGAGCCGGCGTTCTGGCCGGCCTCGCCGCCCTGGCCCACCCCGGCACCCGCGGTCTCCTTGCCGCCCTGGGCGCCGCCCTGGTAGCCGGAGAGCAGCTGGATGACCGTCTGACGGACGCGGTTCAGGTCCGCGCCGAGCTGCACGAGGACCTGGGCGGCCACGCCCTCGCCCTCGCGGATCAGGCCGAGCAGGATGTGCTCGGTGCCGATGTAGTTGTGGCCGAGCTGCAGCGCCTCGCGCAGGGACAGCTCGAGCACCTTCTTGGCGCGCGGCGTGAAGGGGATGTGGCCGGGCGGGTTCTGCTGGCCCTGGCCGATGTCCTCCTGCACCTTCTCTCGCACGGCGCCCAGGGAGATGTCCATGGACTCCAGTGCCTTGGCTGCGACGCCCTCACCCTCGTGGATCAGTCCGAGCAGGATGTGCTCGGTGCCGATGTAGCTGTGGTTGAGCATGCGCGCCTCTTCCTGGGCGAGCACGACCACCCGACGGGCGCGGTCGGTGAATCTCTCGAACATGGGCACACTCCTTGCGTACGGTCGTGGTCGACACTACGCACCCGGACCGCGTGCCGCGCGGCTGTTCGCCAGCGGGAGAAGCGGCCCGGCCGTCGTCGGGAGGGGCCGGAACGAGGCCCGGGGACGCCGATTCCTCGAAGCACCCGGGCGGGACGCTCACTTGCGCTTCGCGTTGCGGTAGGCCTCCACCACGTCGCGGTGCAGACGGCCCCGGCTCGAGACCTCGTAGCCGTTCTCGGCCGCCCACTTGCGGATCTGGGCGGCCTCGACCTTGGGCGACGGCGGTGCCACGGCGCGGCCCTTCTTCATGTAGGGCTTCAGGAACTCACGGAGTTCCGCGGCGTGCTCCTTCGACAGGTCGATCTCGTAATTGCGACCGTCCAATGCGAAGTTCACGGTCTCATCTGCAGGCGAACCGTCAAGATCATCCACGAGGACCACTTCTACCTTCTGTGCCAACGGTGATTCCCACTTTCTTCTCTCGTGCGCGTGTCCCTGGGTTCCGGTCTTCGCTCTCGGGCTTCTTCCCGCGTGCTCACGATTCCGGCCGTGCACTTGTGGTGATTCAAGAATACCGCAACAAAGCCGGGCAGAAGGACTCTTCAACGCCGGGGAAGGAATCTCACCGGGCGCGGTCCTCCGGATCAGCCCCCGGCCCTCCCTCGGCTCGGCGTCGGGCCGCCCACTCACGGGCCTCGGCCTCCTCGCGGGCCGCCCGCGCGTCCGCGCCCGAGAGCCGGCGGGCCTGACTCTCGCGCTCGCCCGTGTCCGAACGCAGCAGGGAGCGCATCACCAGCCAGAAGATGAGCCCGAGGCCGATCGAGGGGGCGAGGACGGAGAAGTAGTCCCAGAAGTCGGCCATGTCAGGCCTCCGGCTTGAGCAGCGGGAAGAGGATGGTCTCGCGGATGCCGGCGTCCGTGAACAGCATCACCAGGCGGTCGATGCCCAGGCCGATGCCGCCCATGGGCGGGGCGCCGTACTCGAGGGCGCGCAGGAAGTCCTCGTCCAGCTGCATCGCCTCGTCGTCGCCGGCGGCCGCCATCGCCGACTGGGCGGTCAGGCGCTCGCGCTGGATGACGGGGTCGATCAGCTCGGAGAACGCGGTGCCGCGCTCCATGCCGCCGATGATCAGGTCCCAGGCCTCGATGACCCGGTCGTCCGAGCGGTGCGGGCGCGCGAGCGGCTGGGCGGCCGGCGGGTAGTCGTACACGAACGTGGGGTTCATCAGGGTGGGCTCCACGATCTCGCCGAACAGCTCGATCACGAGCTTCTCCGCGTCCCACGCGGGGTCCACCTTGACCTCGTGCTCCGCGGCGATCGCCCGCAGCGTCTCGGCGTCCGTCTCCGGGGTGATCTCGCGGCCCACGGCCTCGGACAGCCCCGGGTACACGGCGACCCAGGCCCACTCGCCGTCGAGGTCGATGACGCCCTTCGCGGTCTCGAGCCGACGCCCGGCGCCCACCGCGTCCGCGGCGTTGAGGATGATCTCCTGCATGCGCTCGGCCATGACGTGCATGTCCGCCCACGCCTCATAGGACTCGAGGGTGGTGAACTCGGGCGAGTGGGTCGAGTCCACGCCCTCGTTGCGGAACACGCGGCCGATCTCGAACACGCGGTCGATGCCGCCGACGACGGCGCGCTTGAGGTACAGCTCGGTGGCGATGCGCAGGGTCATCGGCTGGTCGAACGCGTTGAGGTGCGTCTCGAAGGGACGCGCGAGGGCGCCGCCGTGGACGAGCTGGAGCATCGGGGTCTCCACCTCCACGTAGCCGTGGCCCTCGAGGGTGCGCCGCACCGCCGAGGTGACCTTGGCGCGGGTGTAGACCATGCGGCGGGCCTCCTCGCGCACGATCAGGTCCGCGTAGCGCTGGCGGACGCGGGTCTCCTCGTTCAGGTCCGCGTGCAGCACGGGCAGGGGGCGCAGCGCCTTGGAGGCCATCTCCCATGCCGAGGCCATGATGGACAGCTCGCCGCGGCGCGAGACGATCACCTCGCCGGTGACGGAGAGGAAGTCGCCCAGGTCCACGACCTTCTTCCAGTCGGCCAGGGACTCCTCACCGACGGCGGCCAGGGACACCATGACCTGGAGGCGGACGGCCTCCCCGTCCGCGCCGGACTCCTGCAGGGTGGCGAAGCAGAGCTTGCCGGTGTTGCGGAGGAAGACGACGCGCCCGGTCACCGACACGGTCTCGCCCGAGGCCCAGTCAGGCTCGTGGCCGTCGAACCGCTCACGCACCTCGGCCAGCGCGTGGGTGCGCGGCACCTGCACGGGGTAGGCCTCGCGGCCCGAGGCGAGCAGCTGCTCACGCTTGGCGGCGCGGACGGCCTGCTGATCGTGGTGGTCGACGGCGGCGGAGGCGGAGTTCTGGGTGGTCACGGTCCCCGAGTCTACCGACGGCGCCCCGCCGGTCAGCCGCGCACCCCGGGGTTGACGAGGGCCGGGACCTCCGCGCCCGTGGCCATGGCGATCGCGTTGCGCGCGGCCAGCTCGGCCATCGCGGCGCGGGTGTCCCGGGTGGCGGAGCCCAGGTGCGGCAGGAGCATCACGTTCCCCAGCTCGGCCAGGCCCGGGGCGAGGGCGGGCTCGTCCTCGTAGACGTCCAGACCGGCGCCGAAGAGCCGCCCCTCGCGCAGGGCCGTGACGAGGGCCGCCTCGTCCACCACGGGGCCGCGGGCCGTGTTGACGAGGACGGCGTCGTCCTTCATCTTCGCGATCACGTCCGCATCCACGAGGTGGTGGGTGTCGTCCGTCAGGGGCACGTGGAGGGACAGGACGTCCGCGGCCTCGACGAGCTCCTCCCAGCGGACCTGACGGACGCGGCCGGCGAGGTCGCCGAGCTCCGCGGCCGCGACCTCCCGGTGCGCGGGCGGCCGCGGCGCGAACACGACGTCCATGCCGAAGGCGAGCGCACGCTCGGCCACCGCCTTGCCGATCCGCCCGAAACCGGCCAGGCCCAGGGTCGCGCCGCGCACGTCCCGGCCCACGAGCAGGTCCGGCGCCCAGCCGTGGAACCGCCCCTCGCGCACCATCCGCTCACCCTCGGGGGCGCGGCGGGTCACACCGAGAATCAGGAGCATCGCGATGTCCGCGGTGGCGTCCGTGAGCACGTCCGGGGTGTTGCCGACGGCGATCCCCCGCCGCGTCGCGGCGGCCACGTCCACGTTGTTGTAGCCGACCGCGTAGTTGGCGATGCCCCTGATCCGCGCGTCGGCGAGCACGTCGGCGGTGAACTTCTGGTCCAGGGCCGCGACGACGACGTCGTAGTCCCCCGAGGCCACCAGCCGCGCGAGCGCGGCGTCCCCTCCGACGTCGGCGCCGTCCACCACCTCTCCGGCCTCGCGCAGCATCCCGAGCCCGGGCTCAGGGAGGCGGGTCATGAGCAGGAAACGGGGGGTCACGGCGGGGCCTCACTCTCGGATCGGGGGGAGGACGCGGCGTCGTCCGGCGTGACCAGGCTAACCGCGGATGGCGGGTGCAGCCCGGGGCGACGCCCCCTATGATTGACTCTCGTCAATCATTGACTCATGTCAATCACCGCGCCGCCCCTCCCGCCGAAGGACCCCATGACCCCAACCTCCCCCGCCCCCGAGGCCGTCGCGCCGGCCGGCGCCCCCTCGCTCGAGCGCGCCGCCGCCGACGCCGCGCGCCACCGCTCCGTGCTCCAGGCCCTGACCGGCCTCCTGCTGGGCATGTTCGTCTCGATGATCGCCAACACGGTGGTCTCGACCTCGATGCCGGTGATCATCCACGACATCGGCGGCGACCAGACCGCCTACACCTGGGTCATCACCTCGGCCCTGCTCGCCACGGCCATCGCCACCCCGATCTGGGGCAAGCTGGCCGACCTCGTCAACCGCAAGGTCCTCTTCCAGGTCGCCCTGGCGATCTTCGTCGCCGCCTCCGCGGCGGCCGGGTTCACCCACGATCCGACCTTCCTGATCGTCTGCCGCACCGTGCAGGGCCTGGGCGGCGGCGGCCTCGTCGCGCTCAGCCAGGTGATCATGGCGGACATCATCAGCCCGCGTGAGCGCGGCCGCTACATGGGCCTGTTCGGCGCCGTGATGGCCGTGGCCACGGTGGGCGGCCCGCTCGCCGGCGGCGTGATCACCGACCTGTGGGGCTGGCGCTGGAACTTCTTCGTGGCGGTGCCCTTCGCCGTCGTCGCCCTGGTGATGGTGCAGCGCACCCTCCACCTCCCGCACCGCGAGCGCCAGAAGGTGTCCATCGACTACCTCGGCATCGTGTTCCTGACCGCGGCCACCGCGCTGCTGCTGATCTGGGTCACCAGCGCCGGTCGCGACTTCGACTGGGCCAGCACCACCACCGCGTGGATGCTCGGCGGCGCCGCCGTCGCCACCGTCCTGTTCGTCGTGACCGAGCTGCGCGTCGCCGAGCCGCTCATCCCGCTCACCCTCTTCCGCGACCGCACCTTCACCCTCGCGACGATCGCCTCGATCGCCACGGGCCTGGCCATGTTCGGCTCCTCCGTCTACCTGGCCCAGTACATGCAGCTGGCCCGCGGCGCGACGCCGACCCAGGCCGGCCTCATGACCATCCCGATGATCCTCGGCCTGCTCGTGTCCTCCACGGTGATCGGCGGCCTCATCACCCGCACCGGCGTGTGGAAGCGCTGGCTCGTGATCGGCGCCGTCCTGCTGATCGCCGGCACCGCCCTGCTCGGCACCCTGCACTACGACACCTCCTTCTGGCTGGTGTCCCTCTACATGTTCCTGCTCGGCGCCGGCGTCGGCATGACCATGCAGAACCTCGTGCTCGTGGTGCAGAACACCACGGACCCGCGGCAGATGGGCGTCGCCAGCTCCGGCGTCACCTTCTTCCGCACCCTGGGCGGCAGCATCGGTGTCGCCGTGATGGGCGCCGTGGTGTCCAACGTGGTCCCGGACCGCATCGAGGAGCGCCGCGCGGACCTCGCCGCGGCCCTGCGCAGCCTGGGCCCGGACGCCGCCGAGTGGTCCGAGAGCCTGCAGTCCAGCACCCTGCCACGCGTGGCGGAGATGCCCGACGGCCTGCGCTCGATCTTCGAGGACGTCTACGCCACCGGCATCTCCCACGCGTTCCTCGTGGGCGTGCCCCTCGCGATCGTCGCGCTGATCGCGATCCTGTTCCTGCCGAACATCCCGCTGGGTCGCATGACCACCTCCGAGCGCCTCCACGCCACCCGCGCCGACCTGGCCACCCACTCCACGGCCGAGGCCATGCAGACGCTGCCCGCGACCGGTCCGATCCCCGTGGTGACCGCGGCGCAGGGGCAGCATCCGGCCGAGGACCCGGAGGAGTCCCGGGCGGTGGCGGCCGAGCGCCCGGCGACGGCGTCGCCGGTGGCCGGCCGGCCCGTCGTCCCCGCGGCGCTGGCCGTGGCGGGGACGGCCCTGCTGGCGGCCGTCGTCACCGCGCTGGTCCGGGCCCGCCGTGGCTGACGGCGCCCCGGACTCGGGCGGAGGCGGCGACGACGCGGGCTTCGAGGCCGCCGTCCAGGGGCTCGAGCAGGCGTTCTCGCGTCTGGTCCTGCAGCACCGCCAGGTGATGGCCCGCTACGCGGCGGCCCTCAGCCCGGCCCTGTCCGTCGGGGCGATGAAGGCGTTCATGATGCTGGCCAACGAGGGGACCATGACGCCCTCGGCCGTGGCCGAGGGCCTGCTGGTGGACCGCGCCCAGGTCTCCCGCATGGTCCGCGACCTCGAGGCCGCCGGGCTGATCACCCGAGAGTCGGACCCGCGGGACCGCCGCTCCGCCCTCCTGAGCGCCAGCCCCGAGGGGCTCGCCCGCCTCGACGCGGTGCGTGGCGGCCCGGCGGGTCGCGGGCTGCGCGACGACCTGGCGCGCTGGGACCGCGAGGACATCCGGACGCTGACGCGCCTGTTGGACCGGCTGGCCGCCGAGCGTCAGACCCGGATGCAGGACCCCGCCGAGTCCGAGTGAGCCGCCGGCCGGACCCGCGGGGCCCGGCCGGCGGGCGGGATCACCAGATGGTGACGCGCTCCTCCGGGGCCAGCCACATGGGATCCCCCTCGCGCGTGCCGAACGCCTCGTGGAAGGCGTCGATGTTCTTGACCACCTGGTTGCAGCGGAACTCGTTGGGCGAGTGCGGGTCCGAGGCGATGCGGGTGACCATGGCCTCCGGTCGCGTGAGCTGACGCCACACGGTGGCCCAGGCGGTGAAGAACTCGCGGTCCCCCGCCGCGGCGTCGAGGGAGGCGCCGTCGCCCTCGTCCCGCCAGATCTCCAAGGCGCGGTGGGCGATGCCCAGGCCGCCGAGGTCGCCGATGTTCTCCCCGAGGGTGAACTCGCCGTTGACGCGGTGGTCCGGGGCCTCGGCCGGGGAGAGCGCGTTGTACTGGGCCACCAGCCGGGAGGTGCGCTCGGTGAACGCCGCGCGGTCCTCCTCGGTCCACCAGTCCTCGAGCCGGCCGGCGCCGTCGTACCGCGAGCCCTGGTCGTCGAAGCCGTGGCCGATCTCGTGGCCGATCACGGCGCCGATCGCCCCCAGGTTCGCGGCCATCGAGGCCTCGGGGTCGAAGAACGGGGGCTGCAGGATGGCGGCCGGGAAGACGATGGCGTTCTCGAGCGGGGAGTAGTACGCGTTCACCGTCTGCGGCGTGATGTGCCACTCCTCCGGGTCCGGCCCGTCCGCGATCTTGCGCAGGTCCCGCTCCCACTCGAGCTCCGAGGAGGAGCGGGCGTTGCCCAGCAGGTCGCCGGCGTGGACCTCGAGGGCGGAGTAGTCCAGCCACTTCGAGGGGTAGCCCACCATGGGGCGGAACATCGCCAGCTTCTCGAGCGCCCGCTGACGGGTCTCCTCGCCCATCCACTCGAGCTCCTCGATGGACCGGCGATAGGCCTCCTGGAGCAGGCCCACGAGCTCGTCCATCGCGGCCACGTGGCCCTGCGGGAAATGGCGGGCCACGTAGAGCTGCGCCACGTCCTCGCCGGCCGCCCCGTTGACGAACGCGACCGCGCGCTTCCAGCGGGGGCGGACCTCCTCGGTGCCGGCCAGGCGGCGGCCGTAGAAGGAGAAGTTCTCCTGCACGAACGCGTCCGGCAGGAAGCCGGCGAAGGAGCGCAGCACCTGCAGGATCAGCCAGTGACGCCAGTCCTCGAGGTCGGCGGCCTCGGGTCCCTCGAGCAGCCCCTGCACACCGGAGAGGAAGTCCGGCTGCCACACCACGACCTCCGCGGCGCGCTCGCCGGCGGCGTCCACGCCCTCGAGCCACGCGTCGGCCAGGGGGAAGAGCTCCGTCAGCCGGTCGTGGGTCATGGGGTTGTAGCGGGCCACGGCGTCCCGGGTGCGGACCAGGTCCCAGTGCAGGGCGGCGATGCGCTTCTCCAGCTCCACCACCCGGACGCCCAGCGCGGCGGCCTCGTCCCGGTCCGCGCCGATCCCGGCCAGCGTCAGCAGGCGGCCGGTGTGCTCGGTGTACTGCGCGAGGATCTCGGCGTAGGCCTCGTCCCGGTAGTAGGACTCGTCCGGCAGGCCCAGGCCGCCCTGGAGCAGGTGCAGGAGCATGCGGTCCGGGTTCCCGGCGTCGTTGAGTGCGCCGGTGTTGATGAGGCCGGAGACGCCCTGGCGCTGCAGTCGCCCGGACAGGGCGAGCAGCTCCGCGGGGGTGGACACGGTGGCCACCGCCGCCAGGTCCGAGGCGATCGGCTCGAGGCCGCGGGCCTCCACGGTCTCGTCGTCCATGAAGGAGGCGTACAGCGCGGCGATCCGGCGCTTGAGCTCCGGATGCTCCATGCCCTCCGTGTCCTCCGCATCCAGCGGCGCGAGCGGGGCGTCCCGGTGCGCGCCGGCCGCGGCCGTGGCCTGCACGCGCGCCTGGGCGGGGTCGAAGCCCGCGCCGACCTCGCGCACGGCGTCCTCGCACAGGTGCCGGACGGCGAGCTCGGCCGCGTCCCGCAGCTCGAGGAACGCGCCGTAGGCACCCTGGTCCGCGGGGATCTCGTGGGTGTCCAGCCACCCGGCGTTGACGTGGCGGTACAGGTCCTCGCGCGGCGACGGGACTTCGGGCTCGGCGGTGGCGGTCACGGCGGATCCTCCTGGACGTGGGGGGTGGGACGGTCTCGCACGGCACTCTAGCCGTGACACCGGACACGACGACGGGCACGCACCCTGGTCGGGTGCGTGCCCGTCGTCGTGGGGACGGCCGGCCCGGGGGCCGCCGTCGTGAAGCGGGGGGTCAGCCGACCTCGGCGGCCAGCTTCGCGAGCGACTCCTCCATCTGCTCCTCGGAGACCATCGGGAAGAGGTTCTTCTCCAGCAGCTCCGGGTCGGTCACGTCGGTCCAGTCGTAGGTGAGGGACACGTCCGTGCTGCCGGAGCCGTTGTCCTCGAGCCGGTAGACCCACTGCCAGCCCTTGGGCTCGGTGCCGGCGGGGGCGGTCTTCCAACCGACCAGCTTGTTCGGGTCGTAGGCGACCACGTGGTTGTCCGTCTGGTAGTCGCCACCCATGTGCTCCGCGTGCATGTTCATGGTGAACACGTCGCCGACCTTCTGGATGCGCTGGGTCTTGTCGTCCGACTGCACCATGCCCGAGCCGTCGAACTTCGCGTGGTTCGCGGGCAGGGTCAGGAAGTCGAACACGTCCTTGGCAGAGGCGTCGATGGTGCGGGTGACGGTCTGCTGGGTCTCGCCGTGGGCGGTCTTGTTCATCTCGGTCATGGCATCAACCTAGGCACGGGGCCGGGGCGGCCGACAAGGTCTGGGGGTCAGTCCGGCACGTTGCGCCCACGCCGGAACGCGGACACGCTGCGGTGGCCGGCCACGCTGAACCGCCACGGGAAGCGCACGGAGCCGCCCTCCCCCGAGACGCCGACGCGCGGGCCCGTCACGACCTCGGTCGGCGGCTCGGCCGGATCGCGGGGCGCGGGCGGAGCCAGGAGGAACCGGGCGGGCGCGGCCGGCGCGGCGAGGCGGGCCGAGGTGCCACCGTCGTCGGCCACCTCCGGCGGCGCGGCGACGATCTCCACGGGCGCGTGGCCCATCTCCAGGGTGATGCCGAGGCCCTGGCCGAGGTTGCCCGGGCCGGAGAGCAGCTTGGGGCCGGTGTCCCGGCCACGGCGGGCCACCGCGAGGTCCCCTCCCGCGAGCACCTCGGCCGCACGCAGCAGCACACCGCCGGCCTCCCCCTCGGGGTGGCCGACCAGGTTCAGGCAGCGGTGGATGCCGTAGTTCAGGTACACGTACGTGCGCCGCGGCGGCCCGAACAGCGCGGCATTGCGCTCGGTGCGACCGCGGAACGAGTGGGCGCCGGGGTCTGCGCCCGCGTTCCCGTACGCCTCGGTCTCGGTCAGCCGCACGGTGACGGCGCCGTCCGGGGCGACGACGGTCAGCCGGCACCCCAGCAGCGTCGCGGCGAGCGCGGGCGAGGGGCCGTCGAAGGCGGCGGCGAGACGCTCCGGGGTCACGGCAGCGGCCCCGCGGCGGGCAGCACCATGGTGTCGATCAGCCGGACGGGCGGCACGTGCGCGGCCACGAGGGCGAGGGCCTCGCGGCGCAGCGGCTGGCACAGCAGCTCCGGACCGAGCTCGGCGAAGGTGTCCCGGTCCACCACCACGAGGTGGTCCAGCTCGACGCCCGGCTCGTCCTCGACCATCCGGCGCGCGGCCTGGACGTCGACGGGCTCACCGGCCGCCGCGGCGTCGGCCAGGGAGCGCAGGGCGCGGCTGAGGACGAGCGCGTGCTCCAGGCCCGCGGCGTCCAGGCGGGTGTTGCGGCTGGAGAGCGCGAGGCCCTCGGGCGAGCGGACGATGGGCACGGCGCGGACGTCGACGTCGATGTCGAGGTCCGTGGCCAGGCGGCGCAGGACGGTGAGCTGCTGCGCGTCCTTCTGGCCGAAGTAGCTGCGCAGGACCGGCGCCGCCGGGCGCACGATGTTCCACAGCTTCGCCACGACGGTGGCCACGCCGTCGAAGTGGCCCGGGCGGGAGGCGCCCTCGAGGACCTCCCCCATGCGGCCGGCGGAGACGGTGACGATCGGCGCGTCCGGGTAACCCGGGTACATCTCCTGCACGTCCGGGGCGAACACGACGTCGGCGCCCGCCGCCGCCAGCAGGTCCAGGTCCGCGTCGAGGGTGCGCGGGTAGTGCTCCAGGTCGGCCGGATCGCCGAACTGGAGCGGGTTCACGAAGATGCTGACCGCGACGACGTCGTTCTCGGCGCGGGCCCGCCGCACCAGGGCCGCGTGGCCGCCGTGGAGGGCGCCCATCGTGGGGATCAGGCCGACGGTGACGGGCTCGGCGTCGCCGTCGTCCGTGGCGTGGGCGACGAGCTCACGGAGAGCGGAGCGCATCTCGGCGACGGTCCGGGCCAGACGCGGGCGCGCGGAGACGCCGTCGGCCTCGGCCGTCACGGGAGCGGGGAGGGCGTCCTCGAGGGTCAGGCCGGTGCCGGCGGGGACGGGGCGCTGGTCGGGGACGCGGTCGAGAGGGGTCACCCTCCGAGTCTAGGCACGGGGCCTCGGGGAGGACTTCCGCCTCACCACGCGCATCTGGTCCAAGGCCTGAGCCGCGGGCCGGATTCGGCCCCACCACGCGCGACGCCGGCCAGTCCCGTCAACGGGACCGGCCGGCGTCGTGCTCGGGTCGGGCTCAGGCGTCCTTCGCGGTGTCCTTCACCTGGCGGGCGGCGTCCTGGGACTCCGCCTTGAGGTCCTGCGCCGTGTCCGTGCCCTGCTCCTTGAGGTGGGACGCGGCCTCGGCAGCCGACTCCTTCACGCTCCCGGCGGCCTCGCGGGCGGCGGGCTCGAGGTCCTCGCGCAGCTGCTGGGCGGCCTGCTTGGCCTCGTCCACCAGCGGGGCGGCCTGCTCCTTGAGGCCCTCCGCGGCGCGCTGCTCCACGCGTGAGGCGGGGATCAGCGAGCTGAGCAGCAGGCCGGCGCCGAAGGCGATCAGCCCGGCGGCCAGCGGGTTGCCCGCGGTGCGGCCGCGCAGCTGAGCCGGGGCCTGCTGCAGGGCGAGCTGGGCGTCGTCGGCCCACTCGGACACGCGGTCGCCGGCATCGCCCAGGCGGTCCTGGGCCTGGCCGGCAGCGTCGTACGCGGAGGCCCGGGCGTCGTCGATCACCCCGTGGGCGCGATCGCCCAGCGAGGGCTCGTGGCGGTGCTGCTCCGGGGAGCCCATGATGTTCTCCTTCGCGTGGATGAAGCCGTCCTTGATGCGGTTGGTCTGCCGGGACACGGCCTTCGTGGGGCTCACCTTCTCGGCGAGGGCGTCCACGTCCTGGCCGAGCTCGCGGCGCGTGCGCTCGATGTCGGCGCGGATCTCATCGGGGTTGTTGCTCGTGGTCATCGCGTCTCCTTCGCGGGGTTCAGGGTCTCGGGGATCTCCTGAAGCGTCTCCTGGGTCTGCGGCAGACCCTTGATCTTCTCGATGTCCTTCTTGCCCTGCACGGCCAGCACGGCCGCCACGATGCCCCACAGCACGGCCACGATCAGCGCGGCCCAGCCGATCGGCAGGAACACGTCGAGCAGGTACATCAGGGCGAGGGACAGGAACATCAGCAGGAAGAAGCCGCCGACGGCGGCGCCGGCCAGCAGCCCCGCCCCCTTGCCGGCCTTCTTCGCGGACTCGGTGGCCTCGGCCTTGGCCAGGGCGATCTCCTGGCTGACCAGCGTCGACAGCTTGGCCGACAGGCTCTGGAACATCTCGCCGAGGCTCTCGTGCTCGGCGCGGGACTCCGCCTGCGTGGGCGGCGGGGTGTGCGCGCCGGAGTGCGGCGTCGCGTCGCGGAACGGCTCGTGGGCGGTGCTCATGCGTCACCCCCGGGCCGGGTCTGGTCGAACGGCCGCTCGGCGGTCAGGCCCTGCTGGACCGGTGCCTGCGTGCCGTACGGGACGTCCCCGACGCCGGCCGCGCGGCGGGGCCCGGCGCCGTCCGCGACGCGGCCGTCGGCCTGGGAGAGCGAATCGCTCGAGTAGGCCGGGGCCTGCGAGTCCAGGTGGTGCGGAGTCACGTCCGCGTGCACCGCGTCCGGACGGGTCTCGTGACGGCGCGGCGAGGTGGAGGCGGTGGAGTCGGGCTGGGCGGCGTCGCGGATGCCGCGCGTCAGTCGACCGGCCACCAGCCCGGCGCCCAGGGCGAGGGCCAGGAACGTGCCCGGACGGCGAGCGGCGAAGCCGCGCACGTCCTGCAGCAGGTCCTGCGGGGAAGCGGTCTCCAGGCGCTGGGTCAGGGCCTCGGCACGGTCCGCCACCGAGGCGACGCCCTGGCGCACCAAATCGGTCTGCGGCTGCTCACCGGAGACCACGCGGTGCAGGTCGTCGGTGTAGCTGCGCACCTGGCCCGCGAGCCGCTCCTGCTGGGTCTGCACCTGCGCGCCGACCTGCTCCTGGGCGGAGCCGACCAGCGACTGCACCTGGTCAGCGGCCTCGTCCTTCACCTGGCCGGCCTCGTGCTTGGCGGTGGCCGCGAGGTCCTGGGCCTTGTCCTTGGCGTCGTGGGCCACGGCCTTCGCCTGGCCCTGGGCCTCGCCCGCGGCCTGCTGGGCCTTGCCCTTCGCCTGGTCCTTGGCGTCACGGCCCTCGGCTGAGGAGCCGTGGGCGTTCTTCGGCGTGTTCGTCGTCATGCTGTGCCTTCCTTCGTCCGGGTCGGCGTCCCTCATGGCCGGCCCTTCTGGCCGTCCACGTCACCGGGTCCACCGGTCTTGAGCGCCAAGGTAAGCACCGCAGGGACCCTGCCGGAAGACCTCGGGTCCGCCGGGATCGGTCGACGCAACACGCGTGCCGCCGCGCCCCCCACCGGGCCGGGCGGCGCGACGGCGTCGTCTCCGGTCGGGACGGGGTCAGCGCACCTTCAGGCCCCGCTGGGCGGTCTTGCCGACGCCCCGGCCCGGGTGCTCCTTCTTGCCCTGCATCCAGACGTCCACGGCCTGCACGCCGAGGTCGGGGTGGTCGGTGAAGAAGCCGTCGATGCCGGCGTCGAGGAACGGCTGGATCATGCCGACCATGTCGCCCTGTGCGTTCCGGTCCGTGGAGGAGCGGAACTCCGTGTAGAGGAACTGGTTCTCGGCGCGGAAGGTGTACGGCACCACCTCGAGGCCCGCGCGGTGGGCGAGGGAGACGAACGCGGTCTCCTCGCCCATCGAGCCGTCCTTCTCCTTGGTGATGATCTGCGCGAAGGCCGGGCCGAGCGTGTCGACGCCGGCCGCGCGGATCTCGCGCATGCCCGCGGCGGTCTCGTAGAAGTCGTAGTCGCGGAGTTCGTCGCCGGCGGCCACGGAGTCATAGGGTGCGCCGGTGACGCTGGAGAGGAACACCGTCTCGGCCTTGAGGCCGAGGTTCTCGTTGAGATCGCGCAGGTTGGCGAGTTCGAAGGACTGCACGGTGGCGGGGGCGTTGCGCTTGTTCAGGCCGTGCTCGTCGAGCAGCTCGACGACGCGCTCCTCCATGGACAGGCCGATGGAGTCGAAGTAGGTGGGGTGCTTGATCTCGGGGATGACGCCGATCTCGCGGCCGTGCCGGGCCGAGAGGCGCTCCCGCAGCTCGAGCACCTCCTCGAAGGTGGGCACCTGGTACCGGCCGTCGTAGGACGCGGACTCGGGGCGGACCTGCGGCAGGCGCTCCTTGGCGCGCAGGGTCTTGAGCTCGGCGAGGGTGAAGTCCTCGGTGAACCAGCCGGTGAGGGCCACGCCGTCGACGACCTTGGTGGTCCTGCGGTCCGCGAACTCGGGTCGCTGGGCGACGTCCGTGGTGCCGTCGATCAGGTTCTCGTGGCGGACCACGAGCACGCCGTCCTTGGTGGAGACCAGGTCCGGCTCGATCACATCCGCGCCCTGGGCGGCGGCCAGCTCGTAGGCGGCCAGGGTGTGCTCGGGGCGGTAGCCGGAGGCACCACGATGACCCACGACGTCGGGACGCACTACGGGCTTGCCCGTGACGGACTGCGCGGCGGCCGGGGTCTCCGTTGCGGCGGGGGCGGCGACGGCCGGGGCGGCCAGCGGGGCGCTGACGGCGACGGCGGCGGCGAGGGCCACGAGGCCGCGGGCGGCGTGACGACGGACGGAGGTCATGGAACGGTCCTTTCCGGGGGGGGATGACCGCTCCAGTGGGCCAGATCCGGGTGTCGGCCGGGTGGCCCCCCTCCGGCCACAGCCGGCCCGTCCGGTGAACAGCCGGTGACGGGCGGCTGATCGGAGAGGTTCAGCCGCCCGTCACGATGCGCGGCGCCGGGCAGGGATCGGGTCGGCGTCAGCCGACGGCGAGTGCCCCCAGGATGATCACGGCGACGGCCAGTACGGGGATCACGAGCGTGATCATCGCCACGTCCTTGTACGACTCGCGGTGCGTCATGCCACACACGAGGAGCAGAGTGATCACTGCCCCGTTGTGGGGCATCGAGTCGAGCCCCCCGGATGCCATCGCGGTGACTCGGTGGAGCAATTCGAGGCTGTAGCCCTGCTCGACCGCCAGAGATCGGAGGTCCTCCCCGATGGCGTTCAACGCGATCGTCATACCGCCCGAAGCCGAACCCGTGATGCCGGCGATGACCGAAGTGGAGATCGCCGTCGCCGCCAGGGCGTTCATACCGGGGGCTAGGATGCCATTTTTGACGATGGCGAAGGCCGCCAGAGAGGCGATGACCGCTCCGTAGCCTACCTCCGACGCGGTGCTGAAGATGGGCACCAGTGACCGCTGGGCGCCGACGATGAAGTTCTCCCAGATCACACGCAGGTGGCGGACGTTGAGCAGGACGATGATCGCCACGGCGGCCAGCAGTGCCGAGAGGACGGCCCAGACCGCAGACCGGCCGGCCAGAGTGGCCCCACCGTACTTCTCCTCCTGGAGATACCCCCAGTCCATGGCCGGGAAGACAACCGTCGTCGCCAGCAGGTTGACCACGAAGACCGCCAGGATCGGCAGGAAGGGCAGCAGCGCGTTCCGTGGCTCGGGAAGGAGCACCTCCCCGGCCTCGGACTCTTTCACCAGAGTGCCGACGGCGGCGTCACCGGTCGGGCCGGCGGCCTTCCCCGCGTTCGCCTCACCCACACCCGCCGCCCGCTCCAGGTCGGTCAGGTGGCCGAACCGTTCCCCGGCCGCGACGAGCCGTCCGACCCGGAAGTGCAGCCACACCATGCCGAGGCCGAGCATCAGGACACTTCCCACCACGCCGATGATCGGCGCGGCAAACGTGCCTGTGCCGAAGAACTGCCCCGGGATGATGTTCTGGATCTGCGGCGTCCCCGGGAGGGCCGTCATCGTGAAGGTCAGGATGCCCAGCGCGATCGTGGCGGGGATCATCCGCCGCGGCAGGTCAGCCATCCGGAAGAGTTCCTTCGCGAGGGGGAACATCACGAACACGGCCACGAACACACTTACGCCGCCATACGTCAGGATGGCGGCGGTGAACACCGTCGCCAGGATGGCCCGCTGAGGGCGCAGCCACCGGGTGATGACCTGGGCGACGGCGCGGGCGTACCCGGTGATCGACATCAGCCGTCCGAAGATCGCTCCGGTCACGAAGATCGGGAAGTAGCTGGTGATGAACTTGCCCAGCGCGGGCATGAAGATGTCCGTGTATGTCGCCAGGAACGGCGCCCCCGAGAAGACCATCGCCACGGCGGCGCACACCGGGGCCGCGATGACCACCGAGGTCCCCCGGTAGGCCATGGTGATGAGGAGGAGCAAGGAGAGGATGATGCCCAGGAATCCGATGATCATGGAGTGTTCATCTCACGAGGTTGTCAGTGAGCCGACGGCTCAGTGGGAGGGGAACCCGAGGTCGACTTGGGACTCGCTGGCCTCGGGCCAACGTGAGGAGACGACCTTTCGCCGGGTGTAGAAGTTGAACCCCTCGGGGCCGTACATGTGCGTGTCCCCGAACAGCGAGTCCTTCCAGCCTCCGAAACTGAACGAGCCCACCGGGACGGGGATCGGGATGTTCACCCCGACCATGCCGACTTCGATGTCGTACTCGAACGAGCGCACGGTCTTCCCATCGCGGGTGAACACCGACGTGCCGTTCGCGAACCGGTTCTCATTGATCAGGTCGACCGCGTCCTCATACGTGTCAACGCGCACGACCGCCAGCACGGGGCCGAAGATCTCGTCGTCGTAGACCTTCATGCCCGGCCGGACATGGTCGACGATGCTGGGCCCAATGAAGAAGCCCTCGGTCGGCACGTCGTGGGTCCTCCCGTCCAGCACGAGCGTTCCACCCTCCTGCGCGGCGCCGTCCACATAGGACGTGACCCGCTCCAGCGCGTCGCGGGTGATGAGCGGGCCCATCTCGGCTTCGGGCTGGTCGCCCGGACGGACGACGAGTGCCCGGGCCAGTTCCGTGACCCGGTCGACGAACTGGTCGGCGATGTCGCCCACCACCACCGCCACCGAGATCGCCATGCAGCGCTCGCCGGCAGAACCGAAGGCGGCCGAGACAGCCGCGGCGGCCGCGCTCTCGAGGTCGGCGTCCGGCATGACGACCATGTGGTTCTTGGCCCCGCCCAAAGCCTGAACGCGCTTCCCCTCGTTCGCGGCCGTCGTGTAGATGTGATGGGCCACCGGCGTTGAACCCACAAAGGAGACAGCCTTGACCTGCGGGTGGCTGAGGAGCGCGTCCACCGCCTCCTTGTCGCCGTGGACGACATTCAGGATGCCCTCAGGCAGGCCCGCCTCCAGAAAGACCTCAGCCAGCCAGTTGGCGGCTGAAGGGTCGCGCTCGCTCGGCTTGAGGACGACGGCGTTGCCGGCAGCGATCGCCGTGGTGAACATCCAGAGCGGCACCATGGCAGGGAAGTTGAAGGGCGTGATGCACGCAACCACCCCCACCGGCTGCCGGATCTGCTTGACGTCGACACCGTCGGCCACCTGCTCGGCGAACTCTCCCTTCATGTGATGCAGGAGCCCGGCGCAGAACTCGACGTTCTCCATCCCCCGCGCGATCTCGCCGAGTGCGTCGGAGTGGACCTTGCCGTGTTCTCTCGTGATGATCCGAGCCAGCTCGTCCTTCCGCGCGTTGATGATCTCCCCGGCCCGAAACATGATCTTCGAACGCTTCACCAACCCGACGCGCCGCCACTCCCGCTGTGCACGCACCGCGTCCCGTACGGCTTCGTCGACCCGGGACGACGGCGCCTGGACGAGCTCAGCGATCTGCTGGCCCGTCGCCGGGTTGTAAACGGGGGTGGTGCGGTCGCCGCCCCGAGCCTTCCCCCCGATGAAGTGTTCGATGACGGTGGTCTTTCCTGCGGACATGGTGGTCATGCTCAGCTCCTGCGTGTATGCGGGGAATCGTTCAGATCTCGGCCTGGCTCTTGCCAGGCGTCACGTACTTCACGACGAGGGTGCAGTCCTTGTCACCCAGACCTTCGTCACGCAGCCGGTGCAGTTGCTCTTGGGCGAGAGACGCCGCCTCGAGGTGAAGGCCAGCGGCCTTACCCGCATCCACCGCCAAGGTGACGTCCTTGATGGCCAGGTCCGCTCGGAAGCTGGCCTCGAAGTTGTTGTTGGCGGCGGCACTCGGAACGACCCCCGCGACGGGATACCACGTCTGCTGCGACCAGGACATGCCGGATGAGGCCGTCGTGATCTCCCAAAAGGTCTTCGGGTCCAGTCCCAGGTGTTTCGCGAGCTGGGACCCTTCGGACGCCGCCATCTGCGTGATGAACAGCATCATGTTGTTGGCGATTTTGGCGGCGATGCCCGCCGTCGGCCCGCCCGCGGCGAACGCCTTGCCCGACATCGGCTTCACGTGCTCCAGGGCTTCGGCGACATCGGCCTCGCGTCCGCCGATCATGAACGCGAGGGTCGCGGCAGCGGCCCCGGACGTGCCCCCGCTCACCGGGGCATCGACGAAGCGCACGCCATGCTTGGGCGCTTCCTCGTGACACCAGCGGGACGTCTCGATGTCCACGGTGGACGAGTCCATGATGAGCGTCCCCGGACGGGCGTTGCTGAACACCCCGCCGTCCTGGGAGAGCACGTCGCGCACGTGCTGGCCCTTCGGAAGCATCGTCACCACCACGTCGGCGTCGGCGACCGCCTCCGCAATGGAGCCGACGACGTCCACGCCCACCCTCCGCGCGTCCTCCCGCGCCGCGTCACTCAGGTCGTAACCCCTGACTGGATGGCCGGACGCGACCAGGTTGCCAGCCATGGGTGCACCCATGTTCCCGAGTCCGATCCACGCGAAACGAGTCATCTCAATCCAGCCTCCTGCGTTGCCATGCTGTGGTGCAGCTCACACTAAGGGGGGTGTGTGTGGGTATCAATGCATCTGCGAGAGGGGAAATTGCACAGATGATGTGCGTTCGTGCATCATCAGCCGATGGAGCGCTGGAAAGCCGTCACCCAGATGGAAGGGCTGGTCACCCTCCTCCTCGTTGTCCGAGAGGGTCGCCTCGATGCAGCTGCAGAGGAATTGCAGGTGAATCGGACGACGGTCACACGCCGCTTGAAGGCGCTCGAGGCGGCCCTGGGCGGCCGGGTCGTCGTCCGGGGTCCTGCAGGGATGGAGGTGACGCCACTGGGCGAAAAAGCGCTCGCTGCCGCGCGCGCGCTCGAAGCCGCCGTGGAGCCTCTGACGGGTCGGCACCGAGGCGACCTTCACGGGGTCATCCGTCTCGGAGTTCCAGAGGCCTTCGCCGTGGCATTCGCGGCGCCGAGCATCGCCGAGCTCCAAACCGCTCATCCCCGCCTGCAGGTCCAGATCCGGACAAACCCGGCGCGGGGCCGCACGTCACACACGGACCTGGACATGGTGGTCACCGTCGGCCACCCCGGGCAGTCCCGTGCCCTGACCCGCTTCCTCCGCGACTACGAACTCCGGCTCTACGCGTCCGAGGACTACGTCCGACGGCACGGTGCTCCACAGGACCTGGCCGACCTAGGCGACCACCCGCTCGTCTACTACGTGGAGACGGAACTGAGCACCGAATCCCTGGACGCCGCGCGCGAGTCGCTTCGACACATGCGGACCGGTGCCAGCTCGACCAGTGTCATGGCCCAAGTGGCGGCGACCCGGGCCGGGGCCGGCATCGGGCTGCTGCCCGACTTCTGCGCAGGCGATGACCCCGACCTGGTCCCCATCCTGCCGAACGTCTTCCACCACCGGATGGAGTACTGGCTCATGGTCACGGTCGAGGCATGGCGCAATCCGACGGTCCGCGCTGTGCACGAGCGCCTAGGGCATGTCTGACAATCGTTTTGACCATGCGATCACAGCATTCAGGACCACAGCGGCCCTGTAGATGATCGCGTACTTGTCATACCGGGTCGCCAGACCCCGCCACTGCTTCAGGTGCGCGTACTGGCGCTCGATGACGTTGCGGCCCTTGTAGGCGTCCGCGTCGAGGCTGACGGGGCGCCCGCCGCGGGCACCGCGCCGTCTGCGGTGGCCCTGCTGGTC
>NZ_JBEPNB010000004.1:0-246945 GCF_040546065.1 Micrococcus sp. UYEF5 | reverse complement strand
CCACTACAACTACCATCGGCCTCATACCTCCTGCGGAGACGCTCCTCCGGCCTCGTTGGCACCGGCCCGAGTCAACAACGTCATGCCCTCCTACACCTAGACTGGGTTCGCCATGGCTGACCTCTTCTCCGCGCTCGGACGCACGCCCCTGAACCTCGACCGCACCCGCCGCCCGGCGGACCCGGAGACCGCCCTGCCCGGGCTCGTGCCCCCGGCCGTCACGCGCGCGGCCGCGGACCCCGAGGCCTGGGGCGAGGACGCCCGGCCGGCCGCGCCGGCGCACACTCCCGAGTCGCTCGTGGCGGGGCTCAACCCGCAGCAGGCAGCCGCGGTGACCCACACGGGGGCGCCGCTGCTGATCGTGGCGGGCGCCGGCTCGGGCAAGACCCGGGTGCTGACCCACCGCATCGCGTGGCTGCTCGCCACCGGCCGGGCGCGGCCGCACGAGATCCTCGCCATCACCTTCACGAACAAGGCCGCCGCGGAGATGCGCGAGCGCGTGGCCGGGCTGATCGGCCCCACCGCCCAGCGGATGTGGATCTCCACGTTCCACTCCTCCGCCGTGCGGCTGCTGCGCAACGAGGCCGCCAACATCGGGCTGAAGTCCACCTTCACCATCTACGACTCGGCGGACAGCCTGCGCCTGGTCACCACCGTCGCCAAGCAGCACGAGCTGGACCCGAAGCGCTTCGCGCCCAAGGCCCTGCTGAACCGCATCAGCTCCCTGAAGAACGAGCTCGTGGAGGCGGACGACTACGCCGCCACCGTGGCCGAGGGGGACCCGTGGGGCCGCGCCGTCGCCGCCGTCTACCGGGACTACACGGCCCGCCTGCGCCAGGCCAACGCCCTGGACTTCGACGACCTGATCGGCATGACGGTCCACATGTTCGAGGCGTTCCCGCGCGTGCTGGACAACTACCGCCGCCGGTTCCGCCACGTCCTCGTGGACGAGTACCAGGACACCAACCACGCCCAGTACCGCCTGATCCGGCTCCTCGCCGGCCCGGCGGGCGACCCCGAGGGCGTGGAGACCCCCGGCGGCGAGCTGACCGTCGTCGGCGACTCGGACCAGTCCATCTACGCGTTCCGCGGCGCGGACATCCGCAACATCGTCGAGTTCGAGCAGGACTTCACGGACGCCGTCACCATCAAGCTCGAGCAGAACTACCGCTCCACGCAGACCATCCTGGACGCCGCCAACGCGGTGATCGAGCGCAACCCGGACCGCCGTCCCAAGCGCCTGTGGACGGCCGAGGGGGAGGGCCCCGCGATCGTCGGCTACGCCGCGGAGAACGAGTCCGCCGAGGCGGAGTGGATCGCCACCACCATCGACCGGCTGCAGGACGAGGACGGGATCCGCCCGGCCGACGTCGCCGTGTTCTACCGGACCAACGCGCAGTCCCGTGCGCTCGAGGAGCGGCTGGTGACGCGCGGCATCCCGTACCGGGTCATCGGCGGCACGCGCTTCTACGACCGCAAGGAGATCAAGGACGCGCTCGCCTACCTGCGGGTGATCGTCAACCCCGACGACGACGTCAACGTGCGCCGCATCCTCAACGAGCCCAAGCGGGGCATCGGGGACCGGGCCGAGGGCGCCATCGCCGCGTGGGCCGAGCGCAACCGCTCCACGTTCTCCGCGGCCCTGCGCGACGCCGAGAACGCCCCCGGCATGGCCGCGCGCTCGCTCAAGGCCGTCCGCGGCTTCGTGCAGATGATGGACGACCTCGGCCAGGTCGCCGAGTCCGCCGGCCCGGCCACCGTCCTGGAGGCCGTCCTCGAGCAGTCCGGGATGCTGGCCGCCCTCCGCGAGTCCGAGGACCTGCAGGACGAGTCCCGCGCGGACAACCTCGGCGAGCTCGTCGCCGTCGTCCGCTCCTTCGAGACGACGCACCCGGACGGCACCCTGTCCGACTTCCTCGAGCAGGTGGCGCTCGTGGCGGACGCGGACCAGCTGCCCACGGCCCCGGACGTGGAGGGCGAGGCGCTCGCCGAGCAGCAGGGCCAGGTCACGCTCATGACGCTGCACACCGCCAAGGGCCTCGAGTTCCCCGTGGTGTTCCTGACGGGCATGGAGCACGGGGTGTTCCCGCACGCCCGCTCGATGACGGACGAGAAGGAGCTCGCGGAGGAGCGCCGTCTGGCCTACGTGGGCCTGACGCGCGCCCGCCGTCGCCTGTTCCTGACGCGCGCCGAGGCACGCTCGCTGTGGGGCCAGCACCAGTTCAACCCGCCCAGCCAGTTCCTCGGGGAGATCCCGGAGGCGCTCATCGACTGGGAGCGGGAGGGCACCACGCGCTCGGCCGGGTCGTTGAGCCTGACCGGCGCCGGCACCTCGCGCTACGCGGGGCGGTTCGGCGGCGGGCGACCGGCCTGGCGGTCCCGGGACGACGACGGCGCGCGGCCCCAGCGCCTCACCCGCGGGGACGAGCCGGCGGACCTCACGGTGCCCTCCGGTGTGGTGCGCGGGAAGGCGCCGAGCCGGGTGCAGCCGCAGAAGGAGATCGTGGCGCTCAGCCCGGGCGACCGCGTCTCCCACGCGACCTTCGGCGAGGGGCGTGTGGACGCCGTCGCGGGCGCGGGGGACAAGACCGTCGCGACCGTCACCTTCGACGCCACCGGGGCGCAGAAGCGGCTGCTGCTGCGCTACGCCCCGCTGACGAAGGTCGAGGGCTGACGGGACCGGCCCGCCGACTCCCCGGTCTCTCCGGGGTGTGGACTAGAGTGAGCCGTGGAACGCCGCCGTCCGCCGCCCTGCTGTGCCCCCGTGCCCGGCCCGGCCACGGAGGGGGCGTCGACGTCGGCCGCGCCCGCGGGCGAGGCCGGCAGACCCTGTCTTCGACCAAGAAGGACACACCACCGTGGACCTGTATGAGTACCAGGCGCGCGATCTGTTCGAGGCGCACGGCGTCCCCGTGCTGGCCGGCATCGTTGCGCAGACCCCGGACGAGGCCAAGGCGGCCGCGGAGAAGATCGGCGGCGTCACCGTCGTCAAGGCGCAGGTGAAGGTCGGCGGCCGCGGCAAGGCCGGCGGCGTGAAGGTCGCCAAGACGGCCGACGAGGCCTACGAGCACGCCAAGGCCATCCTGGGGATGGACATCAAGGGCCACACCGTGCACCGGGTCATGATCGCCCAGGGCGCCGACATCGCCGAGGAGTACTACTTCTCCGTGCTGCTGGACCGCGCCAACCGCACCTACCTGGCCATGTGCTCGGTCGAGGGCGGCATGGAGATCGAGCAGCTGGCCGAGGAGCGCCCCGAGGCCCTCGCCAAGGTGCCCGTCTCCGCGCTGACCGGCATCGACGCCGAGACCGCCCAGAAGATCGTCGCCGAGGCGGGCTTCCCCGAGGAGCTGCGCGCCGACGTCGCCGAGGTCATCCAGAAGCTCTGGGAGGTCTTCGAGAAGGAGGACGCCACCCTCGTCGAGGTGAACCCGCTGGTGAAGACCGGCGACGGCACGATCCTCGCCCTGGACGGCAAGGTCTCCCTCGACGACAACGCGGCGTTCCGCCACGAGGGCCACGCCGCCCTCGTCGACGAGCGCACCGAGGACCCGCTGGAGGCCAAGGCCAAGGCCAACGGCCTCAACTACGTGAAGCTGGACGGCCAGGTCGGCGTGATCGGCAACGGCGCCGGCCTCGTGATGTCCACCCTCGACGTCGTCGCGTACGCCGGCGAGAAGCACGGCGGCGTGAAGCCGGCCAACTTCCTGGACATCGGCGGCGGCGCCAACGCCGAGGTCATGGCCAACGGCCTCGACGTCATCCTGGGCGACGAGCAGGTCAAGTCCGTGTTCGTGAACGTCTTCGGCGGCATCACCGCGTGCGACGCCGTCGCGAACGGCATCGTCAAGGCCCTCGAGATCCTGGGTGACACCGCCACCAAGCCGCTGGTCGTGCGCCTGGACGGCAATGCCGTGGAGGAGGGCCGCCGCATCCTGCAGGAGGCGAACCACCCGCTCGTCACCCTGGCCGCCACCATGGACGAGGGCGCCGACAAGGCCGCCGAGCTCGCCCACTCCGCGAACTGACCGTTCGGAAAGACTGAGGAAACAGCTATGTCGATCTACCTGAACAAGGACTCCAAGGTCATCGTCCAGGGCATCACCGGCGGCGAGGGCACCAAGCACACCCGCCTCATGCTCAAGGCCGGCACGAACATCGTGGGCGGCGTGAACGCCCGCAAGGCCGGCACCACCGTGTCCCACGAGGACAAGGACGGCAACGCCGTCGAGCTGCCCGTCTTCGGCACCGTCAAGGAGGCCATGGAGAAGACCGGCGCGGACGTGTCCGTGGCCTTCGTGCCGCCGGCCTTCGCCAAGGACGCCGCGATCGAGGCCATCGAGGCCGAGATCCCGCTGCTCGTGGTCATCACGGAGGGCATCCCGGTGCAGGACTCCGCCGAGTTCTTCGCCCTGTCGCAGTCGAAGACCGGCGAGGACGGGAAGCCGAAGACCCGCATCATCGGCCCGAACTGCCCCGGCATCATCACCCCGGGCGAGGCCCTGGCCGGCATCACCCCGGCCACCATCACCGGCTCCGGCCCCATCGGCCTCGTGTCCAAGTCCGGCACGCTGACCTACCAGATGATGTACGAGCTGCGTGACTTCGGCTTCTCCACCGCCATCGGCATCGGCGGCGACCCGGTCATAGGCACTACCCACATCGACGCCCTCGAGGCGTTCGAGGCCGACCCGGACACCCAGGCCATCGTGATGATCGGTGAGATCGGCGGCGACGCCGAGGAGCGTGCGGCCGAGTTCATCAAGGCCAACGTCACCAAGCCGGTCGTCGGCTACGTGGCCGGCTTCACCGCCCCGGAGGGCAAGACCATGGGCCACGCCGGCGCCATCGTCTCCGGCTCCGCCGGCACCGCGCAGGCCAAGAAGGAGGCCCTCGAGGCCGCGGGCGTGAAGGTCGGCAAGACCCCGTCCGAGACCGCCCAGCTCATGCGGGAGATCCTGCAGGCCCAGGCCTGATCCCGACCCTCGGCCGCCGGGCCTGACGGCACGGCGACCACAGCGAACGGCCCCTCACCCGCCAGGGTGAGGGGCCGTCGTCGTGGTGAGGTCCTGTGAGATGACGGGAGACGCGGAGTCAGAGCCACTCGTGGCGGCGGGCGAACCGCGCCGCGTCATGGCGCGTGGACGTCTGGGTCTTCTGCATGGCGCTGGAGAGGTAGTTGCGGACCGTGCCCTCCGCGAGGTGCAGCTGCTGCGCGATCCTGGCCACGGAGTACCCCTCGCCCGTGGCACGCAGGGCGTCGAGCTCCCGGTCGGTGAGGGGACAGTCGTCCGAGATCGCCCGGGCCGTGGTGTCCGGATCGATCCATCGTTGCCCGCTGTTCACCCTGCGGATCACATCGGCGATTTCCCCCGGCTCCGCAGACTTGGTGACGAACCCGGTGACGCCAGCCTTCAGCGCCCGTCGGAGCACCCCGGGACGGGCGTGGCGGGTGAGCATCACCACCGGGAGGTCGGGGTGGGTCTCGCGGAGCGTCGCGACGGCTGCGACGCCGTCCAGACCGGGCATCTCCATGTCCGTCACCAGCATGTCGGGATCGATGCGGCGCACTGCCTCGACCGCCTCATGGCCGTCGGCGGCCACCTCCTCGACGCGGATGCCGCCCTCTATCTCCAGCAGAGTGGCCAGTGCTGTGCGCAGGAGCTTCTCGTCGTCCGCCAGGACGATCCTGATGTCATTCACACCGACTCCTCCTCGTCCGCTTCCCATCGTGCCCCGAGGGTGAACCGTCCGTCGACACAGGAGACGTCCAGGCGGCCTCCGACCCCCGCGAGGCGGGACCGGAGGTTGTCCAGCCCTCCCGTGTGGTCCTCGGCGGAGACACCGGCCGCACCGTCATTGGAGATCACCACGTGCCCGGGGGCAAGGCTGATCTCGACCCTGCGGGCGTCGGAGTGACGCAGGATGTTGGTGGTCCCCTCCCTGATCACGACGCCGGCCACATGCTCGAACTCTTCGCCTCGCGGGCCGCCGTCGTCGTCGGTGGTGACGGTGATGCCTGTGGCCTCGAGCAGCGCGACGGAGTTCGCGAGCTCACCGCGCAGGGTCAAGGTGTGCCCGTCCTGTGCCAGCGCCTTGGTCTCGGCCATGGTCTGGCGCAGGGTCTGCTGAGCCTCATCGAGTTCCCGCTGGGCCGCGTCGGTGTCCGTGGAAAGCATCCGCTGGGCGACGGCGATCTTGAGCTTCACCACGTGCAGCGCATGGCCTTGGATGTCATGGAGGTCCTGGGAGAAGCGCAGCCGCTCGGCATCGAGAGAGGCTGCCCGCTCCTGCTCAGCACGCTGGTCCTGCAGGCGCATGAGGTCGAAGGAGATTCGGGAAACGGGGATGGTCACGCACGCGACGCCCGTCAGCAGGGCGCCCATGCCGACATAGACCCACAAGGCCTGGGGATCGGTGACGAACACGAGAGCGCCGGCCGCCGACCCGACAGTGAGCACCAGCAGGGTCACGACGGCCCTGGCGTGTCGGCTCCACATGACCTCGAGCGCACCGGCGAGGGCGAAGGCCAGGGCGCCCAGGGGAGTCAGATCCCAGAGGGCGCTGAGCGCCCAGGTGAGAGTGCCCAGGGCGAGCACTGCCCAACGCGTCGGAGCAGCCACCTCCCGGTGCCACTGGGACAGCAGCCAGAGGCCGGCGATGAGGCCGGGTGCCAGGACGAGAGGGGGCCACGGCTCCACAGCGGACGTCAGGAGGGCGACGATGGCGGCAACACCGAAGACTGCGAGCAGGACGAAGCTCGTCCTACTGCGCAGCCTTCGCGTCTCCGACGTGTGCTCGGAGGTCATGGGCACTCCATGTTCAGTCAGCGCGTGGATCGGGTGCCCCTCAGGAGGTCACCTGCGTCTCTCGCTCGACGGCCTTGTGGCTGGCCGAGAACCCCACAGCGGTCGCGACGACGGCGACCACCATGCCGACGATCAGCCAGGTGGCGTCGGCGGTGTCCCGTGCGGGGACCCAGGAGGTGATCTCAGAGGGCAGGATCTCGGGGATGGGCAGGTAGTGCAGCGTCAACATGACGCCGAACGCGGTTGCACAGAGAAACAGGATGAATGCGATGGTCCGGATGGTCTTCATGGGAGCCTCCCGTGTCCAGGTCGATGGTTGGTTCTCTTCGGCGGTCCCGATCCGCCGCGGGTGCCGCGGGATCGGAACGACATCCACCTTTCCGTCACCGGCCCGCCCCGCACCAGTGACGCAGCGTCATGCTTGCGCACCAACTCTGTCATGCCGCGCAGTGACGTGACCTCACTGTCGGGGGCGGATTCCGGTTGGTTGTGTGGGGGACATGCAGAACACGACGCTTCTCCCCGCCCCCACCGCCGTCGACTCTCGCACGGAGACGATCGTCGAGATCCACGACCTCAGGGTCGACTACGGGGACTTCACTGCCGTCGACGGGATCGATCTCGAGATCCGACGTGGGGAGTTCTTCGGCCTGCTCGGCACCAACGGTGCCGGGAAGACCACCACCATCGAGGTCATGGAGGGTCACCGGGCCCCGACCGCCGGCTCCGTGCGGGTCCTCGGGCAGGACCCGAGCGACCGCACCCTGCGTCGTCGGGTGGGGATCATGCTCCAGGAGAGCGGGTTCGCCCCGGACCTGACCGTACGCGAGACCCTCGCGCTGATCGGTCGTCTGACGCGGCGGGACGACGACGTCGACCGTGTCCTGGACCTCGTGGACCTCCGCCGGCGTCGGGACACCCGGACCGGGCAGCTCTCTGGCGGCGAGAAGCGCCGCCTCGACTTCGCCACGGCGATCTTCGGCTCACCGGAGCTGATCTTCCTTGACGAGCCCACCACGGGGTTGGACATCGAGGCACGCGACGCACTCTGGCACGTCGTGGACCGGCTGCGTGACGAGGGCGCGACGATCCTGCTCACCACGCACTACCTCGAGGAGGCCCAGGAGCGGGCCGACCGCATCGCGCTCATGCACAGCGGCCGCATCCATCGGCAGGGGACAGTCGCCGAGCTCACCTCGGCCTTCCCCTCGACCATCAGCTTCCGGCTGAGTGGTGAGCCCACCGTCCCGTTCGAGGACGCGACGATCGCACCCGGCGGCGCGGTCACCATCCCCACCACGAACCTCCAGGAGGACCTGTACCGCCTCCTGGTGTGGTCCCGCTCCCGCGATGTGGAGCTCGAGGGCCTGAACGTCGGAGCCGAGGGGCTCGAATCCCTCTTCCGCGCCCTTAACGCCTGATCACACGTCCTCACGACCGACTCGACCACCACAAGAGGAGCCCGCAATGTTCGCCATCGCCCGCAGCGAGATGACACAGCTCGTCCGCAACCGCCTCGTCGCAGCCTCGTCGTTGTTCATCCCCCTCGCCTTCAGCGCGGTCCTGATCTTCAACCGCGAGAACTTCGGGGGCACCCCGGTGACGGCCGCTCTGATCCTGGTCACCGTGACCGCCATGGGCACCTACATCACGGCGACGACCACCCTGGCCTCCCGCCGCCAGAACCTGTTCCTCAAGCGGCTGCGCTCCACGTCGGCGAAGGACGCCTCCATCTTGAGCGGTCTCGTGCTGCCGATTGCGCTGGTGAACCTGGTGCAGGCCGGGGTCATCGTCGCGATCCTGTCGGTCGTCGGCACCCCTCCGGTGGGGGTCGTGGCCGTCGTGGCCGCCGTCGTCGTCCTGGAGTTGATGTTCGTGGGCGCGGCCATCGCGACGGCGGGTCTCACCAACTCCCCGGACCACGCGCAGGTGACCACGCTGCCCCTGTTCGTCGTCGCCCTCGGCGCCTCCATGTGGGTCGGTCTGACCGGCACGGAGGAGCTTGCCGGAGTCAAACGCCTGCTCCCCGGCGGTGCGGTGACCGAGCTGATCATCGAGGGATGGAGCGGCATGGCCCTCCACGAGGCCGTCAGCCTGCTGCTGCCGAGCCTCGCCTTCGTCGTGGCGGCGTTCGCCATGGCAAAGAGCACCTTCCGGTGGGAACCGCGTACCTGAGGCCCGCATGGTCACCACCTTCCGCTCCTCATGACACAGAGCAGAGCGACACTGCGACAGCGGGCCGGCCCACCGCTGTCGGTGCACTCATCGGGGCTCTGGAGGAACTGAGCCGCCGAGAGGACGGAGAGGACCGGACCCTCTTCTCGTGGCCGGGGCGCCAGACCGCCCTCCCCGCGTCAGCCCACGTTCGCGCCGAAGAGCAGGCCGAGCACGTACGTCACGGCAGCGGCGCCGAAGCCGATCGCGAGCTGGCGCAGGCCCCGAGCCAGCGGTGAGGAGCCGGACAGCAGCCCGACCACACCGCCGGTGAAGAGCAGGGCCACGCCCACCATCGCCGCCGCCAGGCCCAGGGCCCACAGCCCGGACATGCCGAAGATGTACGGCAGGATCGGGATGAGTGCGCCGGAGGCGAAGAACGCGAAGCTGGACAGGGAGGCGCTCCACGCCGAGCCGATCTCCGCGAAGGAGTCCGAGTGGTCCACCGGGCCCTGGGAGCCGTCGGGACGGGCGGAGAACTGCGGGTTGCAGTCGCACGTGAGATAGCCGAGGCGCTCGAGCGCGCGGTGCTCGGCGTCCTCGGGCGTCATGCCGCGGGCCAGGTAGACGAGCTTGAGCTCGTTGTGGTCCAGGTCCAGGTGCTGGGCCGCCTCGAGGGTGATCTGGGTGGGGGAGGAGGCCTCGAGCAGCTCCCGCTGGGACCGCACCGAGACGTACTCGCCGGCCGCCATGGACAGCGCGCCCGCCAGCAGGCCGGCCACGCCGGTGAACAGCACCACGGACGGCGCCACGCCCGTCGCGCCGATGCCCATCACGAGCGCCAGGTTGGAGACCAGCCCGTCGTTCATGCCGAAGACGGCGGCGCGGAAGTTGCCGGCCAGCTGCTCGCGACCCCGGGCGGCGAGGCCGCGCACGACCTCCTCGTGGATGGCCTCATCCGCCACCATGCCCTCGGGGGCGTCCTGGTCCTCCGCGTAGGGAGTGTCCGACTCGGCGCGCTGGGCCAGGGCCAGCACGAACACGGAGCCGAAGATCCGCGCGAGCCAGCGCAGCAGGATGCGGTGCAGGGAGGGGCGCGGCGGGTTCTCGGCGTGCTCGCCCAGGAGGGCCCGCCAGTGCTGTTCGTGGCGGCGCTCGGCCTCGGCGAGGCCGAGCAGGATGTCGCGCTCCACGCCGTCCTTGCGAGCGGCGATGTCGCGGTAGATCTGGCCCTCGGCGATCTCATCCGCGAGGTAGCGGCGCCAGCGTCGGACCTGTTCGCGGGTCGGCTCGGGACGTGCCGCAGGAGTGGCGGTGTGGGCGGGGCTCATGGGGCTCCATCGGATGGGCGGGGGGGGGCGGCGCCGTCGCGGCCGCGGCGGCCGGGCGCGCCCGACCGGCCAGTCTACGCCGTCGCTACCATGGCCGCATGGACGCAGCAGAGACCCCCGACGGCCCCGAGACCGCCGCCCACGACGGCGGCCGGCCGGCCTGGCAGCACCGCCTCCTGGCGGGCGGGGAGGAGCCGGACCCCCGGTTCACGCTCGCCAACGAGCGCACGTTCCTGGCCTGGGTCCGGACGGCACTGGCGCTGCTGGCCGGCGGGGTCGCGGTGGAGGCGTTCACCGGTGCCCTCTTCGCGCCGCCGGTCCGGGTGGTGCTGAGCACGGTGCTGCTCGTCCTGGCGGCGCTGCTCGCCCTGGGCGCGGGTGCGCGCTGGCTCCGGGTGGAGCGGGCGATGCGCCGCGGCCGTCCGCTGCCGCTGCCGCTGATCGTCCCGGTCCTCGCGGGGGGCGTCGTGCTGGCCGTCGTGGTGCTGCTGGCCGCCGTCGTCCTTCCGCGAGGCTGAGACGATGCGCCTGCATCACGACCCGGGGCTGCAGCCCGAGCGCACCGTGATGAGCTGGGGCCGCACGGTCCTGGCGCTGGGCGTCCTCAGCCTCACGTTCCTGAGGTGGTGGCCGGCCGTCGGCGCGTGGGCGTTCGGGCCTGCGGTGGTGGCGGCCGTCGGCGGGGCGGCGGTGCTGGCCACGCAGCGCCGGCGCTACGTGGCGCACGCGGACGGAATCGCGCGGGAGCAGGCCCGGCCGGCCCTGGCGTCGGTGGCCTGCATGGTCGCGCTGGTGGTGGGCTTGGCAGCCCTCGGGATCACCGCCACGCTGCTGCACGCGGCCTGATCCGCGGACGACGACGGCGCCCCTCACCTGCGCGGGCAGGTGAGGGGCGCCGTCGTGCCTCCGGAGGCGGACCGCTCAGCGGGCGATCATGCCGTGGGGGTCGATGACGAACTTCTCCAGGGAGCCCTGGTCGAACTCCGCATAGGCCTGGGGTGCCTCGTCCAGGCTGATCACGCGCGGGTTGACCATCTCCGTCAGGTACGGCATCCGGTCCCACAGGATGGACATCATCAGCTGGCGGTTGTAGCGCATGATGGGCGCCTGGCCGCCGATGATGTGGGGCGACTTGATCCAGGCCTTGCCGAAGTCCACCAGGAAGGTGCCCTCCTGCTCGGCCTTCGTCTCCGCGATCGGGTCCGGCCCATAGATGCCGATGATGCCCGTGGCGCCGCCCGGACGGGTGATGTCCAGGACCTGGTTCACGGCGGCGATCGGCTGCATCTCATCGGACGCGGAGCCCAGGCCGTGGGCCTCGGAGCCGACGCA
The DNA here is from genome assembly GCF_040546065.1 of Micrococcus sp. UYEF5. Lineage (NCBI taxonomy): Bacteria > Bacillati > Actinomycetota > Actinomycetes > Micrococcales > Micrococcaceae > Micrococcus > Micrococcus sp. UYEF5. The sequence goes on along the minus strand of NZ_JBEPNB010000004.1, from coordinate 235,319 downwards.
ATCCACCGCGCAGTCCACCATCGGCTCGCCGAGGATGTCGTTCACGGCGTCCTGCAGGTTCTCCGTGGCGGAGAGGTCGATGGTCTCGCAGCCGTGCTTGCGCACCAGCTCCAACCGCGAGGCGTCCTGGTCGCCCACGATGATGCACGAGGCGCCCAGCAGCCGAGCGGCGGCCGCGGCGCACCGGCCCACGGGGCCGGCACCGGCGATGTAGACGGTGGAGCCGGGCTTGGCGCCGGCCTCCATGAGGCCGTGGAACGCCGTGGGGAGGATGTCCGAGAGCACGGCCAGATCCAGGATCTTCTCCATCGCCTGCTCCTGGCCCGGGAAGCGCAGCAGCTGGAAGTCGGCGTACGGCACGAACAGGTACTCGGCCTGTCCGCCCTGGAAGCCGCCCAGATTGAAGCCGTAGGCGGCGCACGCCTGCTCCGGGTTGGCGGTCTCACAGATCTCGGTCCGGCCGGCGCGGCAGTTGCGGCAGCGGCCGCAGGCCACGTTGAACGGCACGGAGACGAGGTCGCCCTCCTGCAGGAACTGGACGTCGCTGCCGACCTCCAGCACCTGGCCGGTCATCTCGTGACCCAGCACCATGCCCTCGGGTGCGGGGAAGGACCCGCGGTAGATGTGCAGGTCGCTGCCGCAGATGTTGGTCGCGACGATCTTGAGGATGACGCCGTGCGGGGCGGCGGAGCCGTCGGGCATCTCCAGCTTGGGGAAGTCGAGCTCGTCGACGCGCACGTCCTTGATGCCGTGGAATGCCACGGCGCGATTCTTGGTGGTCATGGGAACCGTTGCCTTTCTGTCTCCAGCGAGGCCCGGGTGAATGGAAGCCGGAACGGCCCCGAGGGGGCGTCCCGGTCCCGAGCTATACGGAAACACTAGGGGCCGGGAGGAGCCTGAGGAAGGATCGCCCGCCGCCGCATCGTCTGGCCTGACCATCGTGCGGGCATCGGAGGATCGCAGGCCCCGGGATTCCTGGTCAGAGACGCTCCCGCCACGGCGTCGACGCCGTGGCGGGAGCGCACGCGCCAGGCCTCGAGGACCGCGGGGTCGGTGGGCGGGGTCATCAGGCTGAGGAGGACGTACACGACGGCGGAGGCGGCCAGGCCGACGTAGATCGGCTCGTTCGCGAAGACGCCCTCGAAGGGCTCCGCCGCGTTCAGCTCGAGCCAGCCCATGGTGCCGAGGGTGCCCACCGTCCCGACCACCATGGACCACAGGGCCGCCGTCCCGGTGCCGCGCTTCCACACGAGGCCGCCGACGATCGCGACGAACAGGCCGCCCACGAGGATGTCGTACGCGATGGTCAGGGCCGCCACCACGTCCGGGACGACGATCGCCAGCCCCAGCACGACGGCGCCGAGCAGCAGCACCCAGCCGCGGTTCGAGGCGAGCTCCGCCGCGGTCTCCGGGGCCTCGTCCCCGGCGGTGGCGCCGTCCTCGGAGGCGGTGGCCTCGCCGCGGAGGATGGGGAGGATGTCCGTGCGCATCACGGTCGAGGCCGCGATGATCGCGCCCGAGGCGGTGGACATCATGGCCGCAACGGCGGCCGCCAGGGCCACGCCGCCGACGCCGACGGGCAGCAGGTTCTGGGCGACCCACGCGAACACGTCGTCCTGGGTGGCGATGTCCGCGGTGACCGTGCGGGCGGCCATGCCGATCACGGCGCCCGCGACGCCGTACACGATGCAGTACAGGCCCGCGGTGGCGCCGCCGATCTGCGCCACGCGGGGGGAGCGGGCCGTGAACACGCGCTGCCAGACGTCCTGGCCGATCAGCAGGCCGAGGGTGTAGATCACGAAGTAGGTGACGATCGACTGCACGCCGATCCCGTCCCAGCTGAAGAACTCGGCGCCCAGGCGCTCCTGCATGGCGCTCCAGCCGCCGGCCTTGGCCAGGGAGAGGGGGAGCATGAGGGCGAACAGGCCGATGGTCATGATGAGGAACTGGGCCATGTCGGCCAGGGTGATGGACCACATGCCGCCGAGCACTGAGTAGGCCAGCACGATGCCGCCGCCCACCAGGACGGACAGCCAGCGGTCCCAGCCGAAGAGCACCACGAAGATCGACGCGTAGGCGCCCGTGGAGGTGGCGGCGAGCATGAGCGTGTAGGCGAGCATCACGAAGGAGGAGGCGTGCGAGGCCCCGCCGCGGCCGTACCGCAGGCGCAGCATCTGCGAGACGGTGTAGATCTTCAGGCGGGCCAGGATCGGGGCGAACGCCACCGACAGGATGAGCACGCCGACGCCGATGGCGGCCACGAGCCACGCGCCGGAGAGCCCGAACTCGTACCCCAGGCCGACGCCGCCCACGGTGGCGGCGCCGCCGAGCACGACGGCGGCCATGGTGCCGGTGAACAGCACCGGCCCGAGACGACGGCCCGCCACGAGGTAGTCCTCCGAGCTGGCGGCGCGGGCCTTGCCCCACCAGCCGAAGGCGAGCATGCCGACCAGGTAAACGGCGACGATGGTCAGGTTGAGGGTCACGGGCGGTCCTTGGGGCGAGGGGATCCGGGGCGCCGGATGCGGGGGCGCCGCGGCGGGACAGGAGTGATCGGCGTGTTGCCGATCACACGAACCGGGTCTACGGTAAACACATGTTGCTTATCAGACAACATGTCGTCCAGGGGGACATCGGCGATGTCGCCTGGCCGACGTCGGGAGGAGCGCGATGAAGGCCCTCCCGCTCGAGACCACCCCGGGCCAGGCGCTGATCGGCCGCCGGCTGCGCGCGCTGCGCGAGGCGCGGCGGCTCACCGTGGCCCAGCTGGCCGAGGCGGCCGGCGTCAGCAAGGGCTTCCTCTCCCGCCTCGAGCGGGACCTGACGAGCCCGTCCGTGAGCACGCTCGTGACCCTGTGCCAGGTGCTCGGCGCGAGCCCGGGCGACGTCCTGGACGCGCCCGAGGTGACGGTCGTGCGCCTCGCCGACGCCCCCGCGATCAGCCTCGGCGGCGAGGGCATCCGCGAGCGCCTGATCACCCCGCGCGGCAGTCGCGACCTGCAGATCCTGCGCGCCGACATCGCGCCGCACGGCCGCGGGGAGGCGGAGCTGTACACCGTGGACTGCCGCGTGGAGGCGGTGCACGTGGCCACCGGCCGCCTCGAACTGCGGACCACCGAGGCCGTGCACCTGTTGGAGGAGGGGGACACCGTCACCCTCCCCGGCCGCGAGCCTCACTCGTGGGCCAATCCGGACGACCGCCCCGCCGTCGTGCTGTGGACCCTCGTGGGCCACGCGTGACCCCGTGCGGCACGCCCGCACCGGACAGACCAGACCGAACCGAATCGAACCGAACCGCCCCGAGAGGACATCCCAGATGCTCGAGATCCCCCGCGTCGAGGACAACGGCCGCCTCGGCCCCGTGAACTCCGCCCTCGTGCCCCGCTACGGCGGCGCCCCCACCTACGCGCTGCTGCCGCGCCTGGACGAGGCGGCCGCGGCCGGCGTCGCCCCGGAGATCAAGGTGGTCGGCGTCCCGTTCGACGCCGGTGTCTCCTACCGCCCCGGTGCACGCTTCGGGTCCGGCCACGTGCGGCAGTCCTCGCGGCTGCTGCGCCCGTACAACCCCGCCACGGACACCTCGCCCTTCGCGCAGGCCCAGGTGGTGGACGCCGGGGACATGGCGGTGAACCCGTTCACCATCGGCGAGGCCATCGAGGCGATCCAGCAGGACGCGATGGACCTCACCGAGGACGGCTCCTCGCTCATGACCATCGGCGGCGACCACACCATCGCGCTGCCGCTGCTGCGCGCCGCCTCCGCCCGGGCGGGTGAGCCCGTGGCCCTGCTGCACTTCGACGCCCACCTGGACACGTGGGACACCTACTTCGGCGCCGAGTACACCCACGGCACGCCGTTCCGCCGCGCCGTGGAGGAGGGGATCCTGGACACCGAGGCCATCTCGCATGTGGGCACGCGCGGTCCGCTCTACGGCAAGAAGGACCTCGACGACGACCACCGCATGGGCTTCGGCATCGTCACCTCCTCGGACGTGTTCCGTCAGGGCGTGGACGAGATCGTGGACCAGCTGCGCGAGCGCATCGGGGGTCGGCCGCTCTACATCTCGGTGGACATCGACGTCCTCGACCCCGCGCACGCGCCGGGCACCGGCACCCCCGAGGCCGGCGGCATCACGAGCCGCGAGCTGCTCGAGATCCTCCGCGGCCTGCGCGGGCTGGACATCGTGGGCGCGGACCTGGTGGAGGTGGCCCCGGCCTACGACCACGCCGAGCTGACCGGCGTCGCCGCCTCCCACGTGGCGTACGACCTCATCTCCCTGATGGCCGACCGCCGCGCCACCCGCGCGGCCGCCGGTGAGGAGCCGGGCCGATGACGGACGAGCAGACGACGACGGCGGCGGCCCCGCGGCGCAACGGCGGCGACCTCGCCGTCGAGACGCTCCACGCCCTGGGTGCACGGACGGTCTTCGGCATCCCGGGCCAGCACGCCCTGGGCCTCTTCGACGCCCTGTCCCGCTCCCCGCTGGAGTTCGTCTCGAACCGCGTGGAGAACAACGCCGCCTTCGCCGCCGACGGGTACGCCCGGGCCACCGGCGAGGTCGGGGTGCTGTTCCTCTCCACCGGCCCCGGCGCGCTCACCTCGCTGGCCGGCCTGCAGGAGGCCTACGCCACGGGCGTGCCGATGCTGGTGATCGCCTCGCAGATCCCGTTGTCCGGGCTCGGCGCCCGGCGCAAGGGCATGCTGCACCAGCTGGACGACCAGAAGGCCTCGGCCCGCAACGTCACCAAGGCCCAGTTCACGGTGCACCACGCCTCGGGCATCCCGTCCGCGATCCAGGACGCGTGGGCCGAGGCCGTCACCGTGCCGCAGGGGCCGGTGTGGGTCGAGATCCCGCAGGACGTGCTGCTCGGCGAGGTGATGGTGCCCCCGGTCGAGGACGCCCTGGCCGTGCCCTACGACCATCCGCCGCGCGCCGAGCTCGTGGCCGAGTCCGTGCGCTGGCTGCGCGGGGCCGGGCGGGTGGCGATCGTGGCCGGCGGCGGTGTGCGCCGCTCCGGCCGGGCCGCGATGGAGAGCCTGCGGGAGGTCGCGGAGCTGCTCCAGGCGCCCGTGGTCTGCTCGCCGGGCGGCAACACCGCCTTCCCGTGGGGGCACCCGCTCAGCCTCGGCGGCTGGGTGGAGGACCGCCTCGTCACGGACCTGCTCGAGGACGCGGAGGTGCTGCTCGTGGTGGGCTCCTCGCTCGGCGAGGTCACCTCCAACTACTTCACGCTCGAGCCGCGCGGCCGCCTCATCCAGGTGGACGCGGAGCCGCGTGTGCTGGAGACCAACCACCCCACGCTGGGTGTGCGCGCCGACGCCGGCCAGGCGCTCGAGGCCCTCGCCGCGGCGCTGCGCGAGTCGGGCTCGGTGGCGCAGGACGCCGCCGTCTGGCACGGCCGCACCCCGGCCGAGGTGGTCGCCGACGTCAACGCGCGCATCACCGCCCGCCTCGACGCCCAGGACCTCGGCGTGGAGCGCCGGCTCCTGGCGGACATCCGGGCCGCCGTCCCGTCGACCATGCAGACGTACTGGGACATGACCATCGCCGCATACTGGGCGTGGAACTGCTGGGACGCGCAGGACGGCGAGTTCCACTCGGCGCAGGGCGCCGGGGGGCTCGGCTACGGGTTCCCGGCCGCGTTCGGCGGCGCGGTGGGCCTGGCCCACCAGGGTCGCACGGGGATCGAGGGGCGCGTGCTCGCCGTCGCCGGCGACGGCTCGGCGATGTACTCCCTCGCCGAGCTCGCGGCCGCCCGGCAGCACGGTGCGGCGGTGACGTGGCTGATCATCGACGACGGCGGGTACGGCATCCTGCGCGAGTACATGGAGGGCGCGTTCGGCAAGGCCACGGCCACCGAGCTCGACCGGCCGGACTTCCAGGCCCTCGCCGCCTCCTTCGGCGTGCCCGCCGAGACGGTGGGAGTGGAGGACGTGCGCGGCGCGCTCGAGCGCGCGTTCCAGGCGGACGGGCCGAACGTCGTCGTGGTGCAGACCCGCCTGGCGATGTGGGCGCCGAGCCACCTGGGGGAGGCTCCGGAGGTCTGACGCGGCCCGGCGCCGGAATCGCTGACTCGACCCTGAGAGTGTGCGCCACCTTTCCAGGTGCATGTTTCAGCAACGGAGCTGGACCGGCAGGTAGTTGAGACGTCGACCGAGGCGCCGGCGGTCCCGCCCGCGTCAGAAACCGCCCAGGAGATGTCCTGGAACCATCCCGCCGATCTCACGAAAACGTCCGGCATCCGTTGCCATGCTGGCCTCTCGACGCGGTCCGCCACCCGGCGGGCGCCCCACGAGAGGAACTCCATGGCCCCCTGGCTCTCGATCCGCTCCCGCCGTCCCTTCCCCCAGGTCTCCGAGGGAGGCGAGGCCCCCGCCGTCACGCCCACCTTCGAGGGCCGGGCCTTCCACCGCCCGGCCGAGGACGTCGAGGACCAGGGCGCCGCCTTCGACGTCGGCACGCTCGTCTCCCGCCGCAACGCGCTGGGCATCTTCGGCGCGGGGGCGGGAGCCCTCGTCCTCGCCGCGTGCGGTGTCCAGGAGGGCGCCTCGTCCTCCTCCGGCTCGACGTCGGCGAGCGCCGGCTCCTCGTCACCCGCGGCCTCCTCCTCGTCGGCGGCGAGCGCCTCGCCGTCCGCCACCCTGACCGAGATGGTCACCGAGAACGCAGGCCCGTACCCGGGCGGCGGCTCCAACGGCCCGGACGTGCTCGACGCGTCCGGCATCGAACGTTCCGACCTGACCACGAGCATCGACACGGGCACCGCCGCCGAGGGCGTCCCGCTGAGGGTGACGATGAACGTGATCGACATGGCCAACGGCGACGCCGCCATGACCGGCGCCGCCGTGTACCTCTGGCACGCCGACGCGCAGGGCCGCTACTCGATGTACTCGGACGGCATCACGGAGGAGACCTACCTGCGCGGCGTCCAGGTGGTGGGCGACGACGGCACGGTCACCTTCACCACGGTGTGGCCCGGCTGCTACGACGGCCGGTGGCCCCACCTGCACTTCGAGGTGTTCCCGGACAAGGCGTCCATCACGGACGCGACGAACAACGTCCTCACCTCCCAGATCGCCATGCCCGAGGAGCAGTCCGCGCAGGTCTACGCCACCTCGGCCTACGACGGGTCCACGGAGAACTTCGCCGACGTCAGCCTCGAGACGGACAACGTCTTCTCGGACGGCTACGAGACGCAGCTGCCGCAGATCACGGGCTCCGTGGAGAAGGGCTTCGCCATCACCATCGACGTCCCGATCGACACCACCACTGAGCAGGAGCAGGAGCAGGGCGGGATGGGCGGGCCCGGCGGTGGCCAGCCCCCGGCGGGCGGCGAGGGCGGCCAGCCCCCGGCGCAGCCCTGAGCCCGGCGGACGTGGGCTGAGCCGTCCGGCTCAGCCCACGCGTCCTGCCGGCGGCTCAGTCGGTCTGGGACTCGTTGCGCTCGGGGTGCGGGCCGAACACGAAGTGGCGGCCGGACACGCGCTGGACGTCCACGCGGACGTAGAAGTCCTTGAGCGTCGGCACCCACGGTTCGATGCCGAGGGACTCGGCCTCCGCGATCTCCGCCTCCGTGTCCAGGCGGCGCGCGGTGCCGTGCACGAGCACGGACCAGGCCTGGTCGGCCAGGATCCCGTCGGCCTGCACCACGACGCGCGGGTTCACCGTGAGCTCGGCGAGCTTCGAGCCGGGCGCGGTGCGGAAGTAGATGGCGCCGTCGTGGGCCCGCACGTTCACCGGCACGATGTCCGGCCGCCCGTCCACGGCCAGCCCGAGGCGCGCGTGGCCCACGCGGCCCAGCAGTCGCCAGACCTGGTCCTCGTCCAGCACCAGGACGGCCTCGCCGTCCGGGTGCTCGAACATCAGGTGGTCCCCGGGCTCCGCGACCGGATCGGGGCGCTGCATCGACGGGGCGTCGTCGGTGTCATGGTGCTGCTGGGTCATCGGGGCCTCCTGGCATGCCGGGACGGGCGCCGTCGGGCGCGGCGCTGAGATCGGGCTCACATCCACTCTATACATGGTCGGTCGCCCGCGAGGCGACGATGTCACCCAGCACCGCCGCCGTCGTCGGCGCCTCGCGGCCCGGGGCGACGGCGAGCGCGAACGGGCACGTGTGGGCGCGCGGGCCGTCGTCGACGAGCCGGCCCGACGACGGCGCGGCCGGGTCCGGCGTGAGCCACCTGCCCCCGGCGCGGCGCAGGATCAGCTGCCCCGCCGCGACGTCCCAGGGCTTGGTGTCCACGTACAGCGCGGCGTCGGCCCAGCCCGCCGCCGTGTGGGCGAGCTCGAGGGCGCCGGAGACGGTGCGGCGCACGGTCGCGTGGGCGGTCACGAGCCGCCCGAAGCGGCGCAGCGCGTCCTCGCCCTCGCGCGCGAGCGCCTCGCCCGCCGGATAGGAGGTCACGAGGTTCTGGGCGCGCTCGCCGCCGGCCGGCGCCGGCCGGCCGACCTCGGCCAGCGGGCGCTCCGGCCCGTCGCCGCGGGTGAGGTAGGCGCCGTCCGCGTCGGCGGAGAACGCCAGCCGGCCCACGGGGTCCAGCACGACGCCGGCCACCACCTCGCCGTCGACCTCGGCGGCCAGGGACACCGAGAACATCGCGAAGCCGTGTGTGAAGTTGGAGGTGCCGTCGATGGGGTCGACGATCCAGGTCAGCCGGGCGGCCTCACCGGTGCCGGCCTGCGCCCCGAGCTCCTCGCCGAGCACGCCGGAGCCGGGGACCGCCGTCGTGAGCGCGGCGACGAGCCGGGCCTCGGTGTGTCGGTCGTGCACGGTGACGAGGTCGTGGTGCGTGGTCTTGGCCTCGGGCCCGATGGCGGTGGGGGAGCGGAAGGCGGCGGCGAGGTCGCCGACGACCGCGCGGGCGGCGTCGAGGGCGATCGCGCGCAGCTCGGCGGGGCGGGGCAGGGCGGGGCTCATGCCCCGAGCCTAGGCGGGGGCCCGGACACGTCGGACCGCACGCGAGACAATGGGGCCGACCCCCCCCGAGCAGAGGAGCCGCCATTACCGAGCACCCCCTCCCGACCCCCGACGACGACGCCACCCTCACCGGCCCGCAGACCCCCACGCCCCAGCGCGTGGCCGCCGTGCGTGCGCTGCGCGAGCTGCTCGCCGCCGGCTACGGCACCGAGGCCCGGCCGATCGCCTCCTACGGCGCCCCCGCGCCCGGCACCCTCGGCGGCGTCTACCCGGACTACGACGACCGCGTGTTCCCCGGCCTCGTGGCCGCGCAGGAGCTGGCGGGCATCGACGTCGACTACCTGCGGAACGTGGACCGGGTGAGCGAGGCCGGCATCGCCGAGGCGTCCCTGGCCGACCTCGGCACGCTGTTCACCTACCTGGTGCGCGGCGAGCGGTTCGCGGACGGGCACGTGGCCGCCGCGATCGAGAACGGCAAGGTCGGCCGCATGCTGGACCGCCTGACCGCGCTGGTCCCCGAGATCCGCTGAGAGCGCACGGTGCGGAATACTGGGCGCATGCCCGCAGCCTCCGACGCCCCCACGCCCGCGCCCCGGCGCGGCCGCCTGGCCCCTTCCGGTGACCCCACTCCCGTGGAGAACGTCGCCACGCACCTGCAGGAGGGGTGGAACCGTTGGCACCGCGCCCGCGCGCTGCGTGCCGGCAACGTGCCGACGGTCATGGCGTTCACGGGCTACGGCAGCACCAGCTGGGTGCGGATCCTCTCCCGTGTGGTGATCGCCTCCGACGAGGAGTTCATGAACGGCCGTCGGCTGTCGAAGGTGGTGGCGGACGGCGTGCGCGGCTGGCGCAACTTCGTGGCCCCGCCCATGGCCTACGCCGAGGTGGAGGTGCAGGTGGGGGACCTGCGCACCACGGTGCGCACGGACCGGATGGGCGTCGTCGACGTCGTGCTGGACGTCGAGCTGGAGCCCGGCTGGCAGACCGCCACCCTCCACGTCGGCGGCCAAGAGGAGCACGCCGTCATGGACCTGTACATCTGCGAGCCGGGCGCGCGGATCGGCCTGGTCTCGGACATCGACGACACCGTGGTGGTCACCTCGCTGCCCCGCCCCCTGCTGGCGGCCTGGAACTCGTTCGTGATCGACGAGCACGCCCGCACGCCCACTCCGGGGATCGCCGTGCTGCTGCGCCGGATCGCCGAGCTCGAGCCGAAGGCCCCCGTGCTGTACCTGTCCACGGGCGCGTGGAACGTGGCGCAGACCCTCACCCGCTTCCTGGGCCGCAACCTCTACCCGCTCGGCGCTCTGCTGCTGACCAGCTGGGGGCCCACGAGGGACCGCTGGTTCCGTTCCGGTCAGGAGCACAAGAGGGTCCAGCTCGAGCGCCTCGCCGAGCAGTTCCCGGACATCCAGTGGATCCTGGTTGGCGACGACGGCCAGCACGACCCCGAGATCTACGCCGAGTTCGCGCAGCGCCACCCCGACCGGGTCAAGGCGATCGTCATCCGGCAGCTGACCCCCTCGCAGGCGCTGCTCGCGGGCGGCCGGGCGGAGGACACCCGCCATTCCACCCCGGGCATCCCGTGGTGCTACGGCCCGGACGGGGCCACGCTGTCCAATCAGCTCGAGGACCTGGGCATCCTGCCCGTCGAGTTCGTGGACGTGCAGCCCGAGGCCTGGCGCGAGGACATCCTCGGTGACGACGAGGCGCCGGCGACCCTCGACGCCCCGGGGCAGCGCGACGGCCGGCCCGCGGACGAGGAGGCCGCCCGATGACCGCCTCGCGCTCCGTCGAGGTCCGCATCCCGCTGCGCTGGGCGGACATGGACGCCTACGGCCACGTGAACAACATCGCCGTGGTGCAGCTGCTGGAGGAGGCCCGCGTGGCGGCCTTCGGCGTGCCCGCGAACACCGGCGCCGGTGGCGGGCAGGCCCCGCCGATCGACCTGCTCGAGGGGGTGGCCCCCGGTGTGCGGACGTTCATCTCCGAGCACACCGTGAAGTACCGGGCCCAGATGCCCTACCGCCCCGTGCCGCTGCGCGTGGTGGTGAGCGTGGACGCCGTGAAGGCCGCCTCGGTGCACGTGGGCTACGCCCTGCACGACGGCGTCGACGACACCCTCTGCGCCACCGCGACGTCCGTCATGGTGTTCGTCGACGGGCAGACGGGCCGCCCCGTGCGCATCAGCCCCGAGCAGCGGGCGGCGCTGGCCGGCTGAGGTGGGCCGAGGTGGGCTGCTGACTGCCCGGCAGCCGCCCAGCGACATCACCGCCGTGCAGCACGGCTGCGATGTCGCAGAGCGGAGGTCGACCGCTCGGGCTCGCCGAGTCGGGACCGGGCCCGTGGGACGGCCGTGGATCAGACCGAGCGGGGGACGCCCGCGGCGGTGAGGATCCGCGCCAGCCGGTCCGGCCGCAGGAGGTCTCCCCACGTCCAATGCGCACCCGCCCGGGTGACCAGCTGCAGGGCCACCTCCCGTTCCTTCTCCCGGCGGATGCTGGCGCGGCGGGCCGTGTCGTCACCGTCGAAGAACGACAGGTCGTACTTGCCCAGCCCGTCGAACTCCCCGTACACCCGCACCTGCTCCCACCAGAAGTCCGTGCGGGCCACCTCGCGTCCGTTCGCATCCCGGTGGCGATGCTGCAGCGCCGTGGGCGGGACGAAGCCGAGCTCGTGGATGATGGCCCGGCTGTAGGACTCGCCGGCGGATTCCGCCCGCGCGTCCGCGAAGTGCCAGGCCCGCTCGAATCGGCGGAGGGCGGCCGCCGATCCGAGTCGGCTCTCCGCCTGCCTCGCCCAGCGTGCGGCCTCCTCGGGCCGGGCTCGGACGAGCGCGTCCAGCGGGGCCACGGCGTCGCGGAACGGGGTGGCCGCTCCGAGGACCAGCAGCACCGTGGGCAGCGGATCCGCCAGGACGGTTCCCAGGCTCTGCCCGTCCGACAGGACGGCCTCGACCGGCTGAGGCGCGGCGGGGGCCGCCTCCGGCAGCCCCCACCGGGGTCGGCGGCGCGGCGGGACGGGAAGCCGGCGGTCGTGGGCCACCAGGGAGGGGGCGAGGGGACGGCGGGTCAGCGGACCGCAGCCGTGATGCCCGGGCGAGGGGGCGCGCAGCTCGAGCGCGGGCGGCTCGACGGCCGGCCCCAGACCGTGCAACCGGGCCGCGGTCAGGCCCGTGAACACCGTCGCGGGGCGGGCGATCGAGAGGGCGACGGCGGACACGACCGCCCTGTCGCACGGACGCAGCGCGGCCCAGTCGCTGACGCTGATGTAGACGCGCGGGCAGAGCCGCACGAGGACCCCGCGGGTCCAGGCGCGTTCGAGACGGCGCCGCGCCGCCCCGTCGTGAGGGTCCGCCGCGCTGAGCAGGGGCCCGCGTCCCGGGAGCAGCGTACGCGAGTGGTCGGAGAGCGGGGTCATGCGGCCCAGTGTCGTGGGCCCGTCCGGGGCGCGAGGGGTCGGCCGCGCCGGCGGTGGAGGGCACCCGACGTCGGGGAGCCTGTGCAGGAGTCGGGTGCCCTCGAGCGACCGCCGCCCTGCGACATCACCGCGCGTCAGAACGGCGGTGATGTCGCAGGGCGGCGGAGGGTCACGGAAGGGGCAGGGCGGGGACTCAGACCACGCCCTGGGCGATCATCGCGTCGGCGACCTTGATGAACCCGGCGATGTTCGCCCCCGCCACGTAGTTGCCGGGCGTGCCGTACTCCTCGGCGGTCTCCACACAGCGGTCGTGGATGTCGCGCATGATCTGCTCGAGCCGGTCGTGGGTGTAGTCGAAGTTCCACGAGTCCCGCGAGGCGTTCTGCTGCATCTCCAGCGCCGACGTCGCCACGCCGCCCGCGTTGGCGGCCTTGCCCGGGCCGAACAGCGTCCCGGAGTCGACGAACAGGTGGGAGGCCGCCTCGGTGCAGGGCATGTTCGCGCCCTCGGCCACGGCCTTCACCCCGTTCTTCAGCAGGGTCCGCGCGGCGGACTCGTCGAGCTCGTTCTGGGTGGCACACGGCAGGGCCACGGTGCCCTCGACGTCCCACACGCTGCCGCCGGTCACGTAGCGGGACCGCCCGCCGCGGCGCTCGGCGTACTCGGAGATGCGGGCACGCTCGACCTCCTTGATCTGCTTGAGCAGGTCCAGGTCGAGGCCGTCCGGGTCCACGATGTAGCCCGAGGAGTCGGACGCGGTGAGCACGGTGGCCCCGAGCGCGGCGGCCTTCTCCGCGGCGTAGATGGCCACGTTGCCGGAGCCGGAGATCAGCACCTGCTGACCGTCCATGGATTCGCCGCGCGTGCGCAGCATGGAGTCGACGAACATCACGGCGCCGTAGCCGGTGGCCTCAGTGCGGACCAGCGAGCCGCCCCACGTCAGGCCCTTGCCGGTGAGGGCGCCGGCCTCGAAGCGGTTGGTCAGTCGCTTGTACTGGCCGAACATGTAGCCGATCTCGCGGGCGCCCACGCCGATGTCACCGGCCGGCACGTCCGTGTGCTCACCGATGTGGCGATGCAGCTCCGTCATGAAGGACTGGCAGAACCGCATGATCTCGCGGTCGGACTTGCCGGCGGGGTCGAAGTCCGAGCCGCCCTTGCCGCCGCCGATCGGCATGCCGGTGAGCGAGTTCTTGAAGATCTGCTCGAAGCCCAGGAACTTGACGATCCCGAGGTACACGGAGGGGTGGAAGCGCAGCCCGCCCTTGTACGGGCCGAGCGCCGAGTTGAACTCCACGCGGAACCCGCGGTTGACCTGCACGACGCCGGCGTCGTCGATCCACGGGACGCGGAAGATGATCTGGCGCTCCGGCTCGCAGAGGCGGTGCATGACCCCGGCCTCGACGTACTGGGGGTGGCGCTGCACCACCGGCCCCAGCGCCTCGAACACCTCGGACACCGCCTGGTGGAACTCGGCCTCGCCGGGGTTGCGCGCGAACACTTCGTCGCGCAGGGTCTCCAGAGACTCATTCATGGTGTCCTCCTCGGACGTCGGGGTAGAGACGCCCCGCGGTGCCCCCGCCGTGGCGCGCCGCGGTCGGAGGAGGCCGCGGTGCCTGACGCCCATCCTGACAGGGAGTGCGCTCTGTTGCCGAAATGAGACGCGGGCCACCCCGGGCCCCGCGTTCGGCTCAGCGCGGCGGCGCCGCCTCGGTGTCGATGCTGGCCTGCTGGCTCTCGCTGTAGCGCGGGCCCGCCACGGTCGCGTCGTTGACGAGGTCGTCCAGCCGGGCGACGTCGGCCGGGGTCAGCCGCACCTCGTGCGCGCCCCGGTCCTCGAGCCAGTGCTCCCACGAGGTGGTGCCCGGGATCGCCAGGACGTCCTTGCCCTGGGCCAGGACCCAGGCGACGGCGAGCCCCGCCGTGCTCGTCCCGAGCCGGACGGCCTCGGCCGAGAGCGCCTCGCGCAGCGTCAGGTTGGCCTCGTAGTGGCCCTCGGCGAAGCGGGGCAGCCGGTGCCGCAGATCTCCCGCGTCCAGCCCGCCCAGCCGCGGCGGCGCGTCCGTGAACAGGCCGCGGCTGACGGGGGAGAAGGCCACGAAGGCGGTCCCATGGCGGCGGCACGCCTCGAGCACGCCCCACTCGGGGTTGCGGGTGGCGAGGGAGTACTCGGACTGCACGGCCGCGATCGGGTGGACGGCCACGGCCCGGGTCAGGGTGACGGCCGAGACCTCGGACAGGCCGATCGCCCCGATCTTGCCCTCCGTGACGGCCTCTGCGAGCGCCCCCACGGACTCCTCGACGGGGACCTCCGGGTCCAGCCGGTGCAGGTAGTACAGGTCGATCCGGTCCTGGCCGAGCCGGCTCAGGGAGGCGTCCACGTGCGCGCGCAGCGTCTCCGGGCGGCCGTCGATCCGCCGCTGCCCGTCCCGCACGAGCCCGCCCTTGGAGGCGAGCAGCACGCGCTCGCGGACGTCCGACCCCGCCCGGGCGAGCGCGCGCCCCACGAGCTCCTCGCTGCGGCCGCCGCCGTAGAGGGTGGCGGTGTCCAGGTGGTCGGTGCCGTCCTCCAGCACGCGGGTGAGCAGGTCGACGGCGGCGTCGTCGTCGAGGAATCCGGAGTAGCCGTGCACGATGTTCATGCACCCGAGGCCGACGGGGTGCACGTCCTTGCCGGCGAGGCGGCGGGGCGCGGCGGGATCGGGCAGGGGGCCGGGCTCGGCGGGTCGGGGGTGCGGGGTGGCGTCCATGCCCGCCACCCTAGCCACGGCTCCGGACGCGAGACCCGGACCGCCGGGCGCCCGCCCGGCGTCCGGCCCGGGGTTCAGCCGAACACGCGCGCGGCCAGCAGCGACGGCGCCGTCAGCAGCCGGCGGGCCAGCTCCACGCGGCGGCGCTCCTGCACCGCGATCGCCTTCTCGTAGTAGCCCACGAGCTGCTCGCACAGCACCGGCCAGGTCCGGCCCTGCACCGACGCCCACGCCGCGTCGGCGAACGCGGCCCGCTTGACGTCGTCGTACACGAGGTCCGCGACGTGGCGGCGCAGCTCGTCCAGCTCGCCGGGCGGGTAGAGCCAGCCGGTGCGGGAGGCGTCCACGATGTCGAGGGGGCCGCCGCGGCCGACGGCGACGACGGGCACGCCCGAGGCCATCGCCTCCTGCAGCGTCTGGCCGAAGGTGTCGGACTCGCCGGGGTGCACGAACAGGTCCAGGCTGGCCACGTGGCGCGCGAGGTCCTCGCCCCCCTGGAAGCCGGCGAAGTGCGCGCCGGGCAGCTCCCGCTCGAGCTGTTCGCGCAGCGGCCCGGAGCCGATGACCACGAGGCGGGTGCCCGGCAGGTCCGAGAGCACCCGCAGGTCCCCGACCTGCTTCTCGTGCGCCAGCCGCCCCACGAAGCCCACGAGCTTCTCGCCGTTCGGGGCGAGCTCGGCGCGCAGCGCCTCGTCCCGCTTGGCGGGATGGAATCGGCGGGAGTCGACGCCGCGGCCCCACAGGTGCACGCGTCGCACCCCCTGGCGGTGCAGCTGCCGGACGGTGAACGACGACGGCGCGAGCGTCAGCGTGGCCATGTTGTGCAGGCGCGCCACGTGGCTCCACAGGACGTCCTCCAGCCACGGGGCGCCGTACCGGGCCGCGTAGCCGGGGACCTCGGTCTGGTAGACGGCCACGGAGGGGATGCCGAGCTCCTCGGCCGCCTGCACCGCGCGCCAGCCCAGCACGAAGGGGGAGGCGATGTGCACCACGTCCGGGGCGAAGTCGGCGAGCATGCCGCGCAGCCGGCCCACCGTGCCGGCGGCCACCCGCACGGAGGTGTACCCGGTCAGGGGCACGGAGGGCAGGGTGCGCACGGGGAAGCCCTCGACCTCGCGGGGGGCCTCACCGGCGCCCGCGCGTTGGGTCCACCCGGCGGACCACGAGGCGGCCGGGGCGACCACCATCGCCTCGTCGCCCCGTTCCCGCAGGTGCCGCAGCACCTGGAGGATGGAGTTGGTGACCCCGTTCATGTGGGGCAGGAACGATTCGGCGACCACGACGACACGCACGTGGCCGACGCTAAGGACCCCGGACCACGGCCGGGACACCCGCCGACGACGGCCCGGTGACCCCGCGGTGAACTCTCGGGGCGCGTGACGGTCGTCGCACCGGCCCGCGCGGCCCGCCCCCGTCCAGGCGCCGCCCGGAGTCGGGTGGCACCATGGACGGGTGAGTTCCCGCCCCGCTGCGCCCCGTCTGCTGCGCCCCGTCCCCCTGCCGCTGTGGCTGCAGGGGGTGGTCGAGGCGCTCGTCACGGCGATGATCAGCCTGCTGGCGGTCATGGTCCCCACCCTCGCGGTGTGGGCCACGGGCGGGTTCGAGCGGCCGACCATCGAGGGTGCCGTCCAGGTGGGCGGCGTCCTGTGGCTGGCCCTGCACGCGGTGCCCGTCACCGTGGCCACGGCCATGCCCACCGCGCCGGATCACCTCATCACCGGCACGGCGTGGCTCGTGCCGTGGGGCCTGACCCTGGTCCCGCTCGCGCTGTCGTGGCGGGCCGGCCGGCGCCTGGCCCGCGCGTCCTACCGGGACCAGGCGTGGCAGGCCTTCGTGGGCGCGGTGGGGGCCTACGCCCTGGTGGGGCTGGCCGTGGCGTTCCTGCCCGGCACGGACGAGCTGACGGTCCACCCCGCCCCGGCGGCGCTGCTGCCCGCCCTGCTCTTCGGCGTCGCCGCCCTCGCGGGGGCCCGGCGCGAGGCGGGCACCTGGGCCCACCTGATCGGCCTGGACCTCACGGAGCGGATCTCGCGGCGCTCGCAGTACGAACGCTGGGCCGGTTCGTACGCCTGGTCCGTGGTGCGCGCCGCGGTCCTCG
The DNA here is from genome assembly GCF_040546065.1 of Micrococcus sp. UYEF5. NCBI lineage: Bacteria > Bacillati > Actinomycetota > Actinomycetes > Micrococcales > Micrococcaceae > Micrococcus > Micrococcus sp. UYEF5. The sequence goes on along the minus strand of NZ_JBEPNB010000004.1, from coordinate 218,133 downwards.
CCGTGCTCGCCCTGACGGGCCTGAACGCGCTGCTCGTGGCGGGGCGGCTGGCCGTCGAGTGGACCGCCGTCGTCACCGTGGCCGAGGCGATCGGGGGCGGTCCGCTGGGCGGCCTGCTCCTGGCGCTGCTGCAGATCGGCTGGCTGCCCACGTTCACCGCGTGGTCGATCGCGTGGACGGCGGGCCCGGGGTTCTCCGTGGGCGCGGACAGCCTCTACTCCGTGTTCGGCGCGACGCCGGCCACCGCGCCCGCCCTCCCGGCGCTGGGTGCGCTGCCCGGGACGTGGTCGCCGTGGCAGCTGCTCCTGCTGGCCGTGCCGATCGGCGCCGGCGCCGTGGCCGGCGTGTGGCTGCTGCGGGAGGGGGAGAACCACCTCGACGACTGGCTGCACACCCGCCACGGCAGCCGCGCGGTGTCCTTGACACTGTCCACGCTGGCCCTGGCCGTGCTCACCGGACTGCTCACGGGGCTGCTGCTGCTCGTGCCGCTGGCCCTCACCTCCGGGACGCTCGGGCTCGGCACGCTGACGGACATCGGCTCCCACGTCTGGGCGGTGTGCGCCGCCGTCGCCGGGTGGGTCGCGCTGGGCTGCGCGGCCGGCTACCTCACCGCCCTGGCCGTGGCCGGGCACCGGGACGGGACGACGACGGTGCCGCGGTCCGGCGACCGCGCCTCGGGCCCGCGCGACCGGCCGTCCCCGCGCCGGGCGCGGGACTGACGCCCGCGGCTCAGGGCCGCAGCTGGGGCACCCCCGTGCGCTCCTCCACCTGACGGGTGAACTCGTCCGCGCACGCCTGCTGTGCCCGCACGGTGAGCGCGGAGGCGCTGCACTGCTCGAGCTGGACCGTCGCGTCCCACGCGAGCAGCGGCAGCGCCGCCGTCGTCATGCCCATCAGCGCCATCGCCATGCCGGCGGACGCCACCGCGCGGGGCAGCCCCGAGCGCTCGGCGCCGCGGCTCGTGACCCACACGCGCACGCCGAGCACGAGGGCGACCAGCCCCAGCGCGAGGGCGATCAGCTTCCACGGCAGCACGAGGGAGAAGGAGAGCACCATCCCCAGCAGCGCCACGGACTGCCACAGCAGGGCACGACCGGTGCGGACGCGGCCGGGGTCCGGGGCGCCCTGCGGCGGGCGGGGCGGGGAGGAGGGAACGGGGGCGGACACCCCCTCACCCTACGATGGGCGCATGCGCATCGTTGCCCTCGTCTCCGGTTCCGGCACCAACCTGCAGGCCGTCCTCGACGCCGTCGCCTCCGGCGCCCTGGACGTGGAGATCGCCGCGGTGGGCGCCGACGTCGCCGACGCCGGCGGCCTGGAGCGCGCCCGCGCCCACGGGATCGAGACGTTCGTGGTGTCACCGAAGGACCACGCGGACCGGCGCGCGTGGGACGAGGCGCTCGCGGACGCCGTCGCCGCCTACGCGCCGGACTGGGTGGTGTGCTCCGGGTTCATGCGGATCCTGGGCGCCCCGCTGCTCGAGCGGTTCGAGGGCCGCATCCTCAACACCCACCCGGCCCTGCTGCCGTCCTTCCCGGGGGCCCACGGCGTCCGGGACGCGCTGGCGCACGGGGTGAAGGTCACCGGCTGCACCGTGCACGTGGTGGACGCGGGCGTGGACACCGGCCCGATCCTCGCGCAGGCCGCGGTGCCCGTGCTGGACACGGACACCGAGGCCGAGCTGCACGAGCGCATCAAGGTCCAGGAGCGGGCCCTGCTGCTGCGCGTGCTCGGCGAGCTCAGTCGGCGCTGACCTCGAGGGCGCGGCCGCGGGTCTCCGGGGCCAGCGCCAGCATCGCCGCGCAGGCCAGGACCACGAGCCCGCCGGTGACGGCGAACGCCCCCGGCAGCCCGAGGGCGGGGACCAGCGTGCCCACGAAGAGCAGCGGGCCCAGGCCCGCGCCCACCCGCGAGGCCGCCGACGCCCAGCCGAAGCCGGAGGCGCGCAGCGTCGTCGGGTACAGCTCGGAGACGTACGTGTAGAGCACCGGGATCGCGACCTGCACCACGAAGCCGAACGTCAGCACGAGCGGCAGCACCGCAGCGGGCACGTCCAGCACGCTCGCCAGCCAGACGGTCAGGGCGCTCGCGACGACGGCGCTGACGGCCAGCAGCCAGCGGCGGCCGGTGACCTCGATCAGCGCGGTGGCCACGACCACGCCGAGCAGGCCGGCCGCGGCCATGCCGGAGGTCATGATGAAGGCGCGGCCCTCCGCGTAGCCGGCGTCGATGAGGAACGTCGGCAGCCACTGCAGCGCGATGTAGTAGACGAGCATGATGGCCACGAACAGGGCCCAGGCGACCGCGGTGATGCGCGGGGAGAACCGCCAGACCGCGGCGAGCTGCGCGCCGACGCCGCCGGAGCGGGCCGGCTCGGCCGGGGGCATCGTGTAGGGCCGGCGAGGCGCGCCGGTGGCCGCCACCATGCGGTCGATGACGGCGCGGGCCTGTGTCTCGCGGCCCCGGCTCATCAGGAACAGCGGGGACTCGGGGATGCCCAGGCGCACGACGAACACGAGCAGGGCCGGCAGGACCATGGCCATCAGGGGCAGGCGCCAGTCGCCCCACGTGCCCACGAGCCAGGCGGAGACGAGGCCGCACAGCGCGGCACCGACGGGCCACCAGCCGTCCATCGCGGCCAGGACGCGACCGCGCAGCCGGCGCGGGGTGAACTCGCCCACGAGCGCGTAGTCCACGGGGATCGTTCCGCCCAGGCCCATGCCGGCCACGAACCGGAACAGCGCGAACCACAGCAGGGAGTCCGTCAGCGCGCCCGCGATCGTGAACACGGAGAAGATCGCCAGCGTCCACGCGAACGCCGCCTTGCGGCCGATGCGGTCCGCGATGGTGCCCCACAGGAACGCGCCCACGGCCATGCCGATGAGGTTGGCGGTGCCGATCCACGCGGCGTCGGCCTTGTCCAGGGCCCACTCCTCGCGCAGCAGCGGGATCATCACGCCGTTGAGCGTGACGTCCCACGCGTCGAACATGAAGCCCAGGCCGCCGATCAGGAAGATGCGGCCCTGGACGGACCAGCGCCACGGCAGCTCCTGGACGACCGCCTCACCGGTGGGCAGGGTGGCGTCGGGGGCGACGACGTCGGACGTGGGCCCGGGGTGCGCGCCGTCGGCGCTGGGGTGGGGTGGGGTGGCGGAGGACATGGTCGGCTCCCGTTCGTCGGGTGGAGTGGGGGCGGTCCGTCACGCGGACGCCTGGGCCATTATGCGGCCCGGCCTATGCTGGGGGACGCACCCGGACCCCCTCGAAGGAGCGCCCCCTCGTGACCTCTGCCCAGTCAATCCCCACCGTCCTGGACACGGTGCCCCTGAAGCGGGCCCTGATCTCCGTGTACGACAAGACCGGACTCGAGGAGCTCGCCACCGGGCTCCACGCCGCGGGCGTGCAGATCGTCTCGACCGGCTCCACCGCCCAGCGCATCGCCGCCGCCGGCGTGCCCGTCACCGAGGTCGCCGAGGTCACCGGGTTCCAGGAGTGCCTGGACGGCCGCGTGAAGACGCTGCACCCGCGCGTGCACGCGGGCATCCTGGCCGACCGTCGTCGTGAGGACCACGTGACCCAGCTGCGCGAGCTCGAGGTGGAGCCGTTCGACCTCGTCGTCGTGAACCTCTACCCGTTCGTGGACACCGTGAACTCGGGCGCCGCGGAGGACGCCGTCGTCGAGCAGATCGACATCGGCGGGCCGTCCATGGTGCGCGCGGCCGCGAAGAACCACGCGTCCGTGGCGATCGTCGTGGACCCGGCCCGCTACGGAGAGGTCGTCCAGGCCGCGCAGTCCGGCGGCTTCGACCTGCACGCCCGCCGGCGCCTGGCCGCCCTGGCCTTCGCCCACACCGCGGCGTACGACAACGCCGTGGCCGCCTGGACCGCCGCCCACTTCGGCGAGGACACGCACGCCGACGAGATCCCCGTGTTCCCGCCCTACGCCGGCTTCTCCCTCGAGCGCGCGCAGATCCTGCGCTACGGCGAGAACCCGCACCAGCCCGCGGCGCTGTACCTGGACTCCTCGGCGGCCCCCGGCATCGCGCAGGCCGAGCTGCTGCACGGCAAGCCGATGAGCTACAACAACTACGTGGACGCCGATGCCGCGGTGCGCGCCGCCTTCGACCACCCGGTCCCGGCCGTGGCGATCGTCAAGCACGCCAACCCGTGCGGCGTGGCCGTCACGGACGAGGGCACGGACATCGCGCAGGCGCACGCCAAGGCCCACGCGTGCGACCCGGTCTCCGCGTTCGGAGGCGTGATCGCGGCCAACCGCCCCGTCACCGCCGCCATGGCCGCCCAGGTGAAGGACGTGTTCACGGAGGTCGTCGTGGCCCCGGCGTTCGAGTCCGAGGCCCTGGAGATCCTCTCCGCCAAGAAGAACCTGCGCCTGCTGAGCCTGCCCGAGGGCTTCCTGCGGGACGCCGTGGAGGCCAAGCAGGTCTCCGGCGGCATGCTGCTGCAGATTGCGGACGCGGTGGACGCGGACGGCGACGACCCGGCCACCTGGACCCTCGCCGCCGGTCCCGCCGCCGACGACGCCGTCCTGGCCGACCTGGCGTTCGCGTGGCGTGCCGTGCGCGCGGCCAAGTCCAACGCCGTGCTGCTGGCCCACGACGGCGCCACGGTGGGCGTGGGCATGGGCCAGGTCAACCGCCTCGACTCCTGCCGCCTGGCCGTCGAGCGCGCCAACACCCTGGGCGCCGCGCAGACCGGCGGGCAGGACGTGAGCAGCGCCGGCGGCGCGGAGAACGTCTCCGGGGAGGGCGCCCCCGAGCGGGCCCGCGGCTCCGTGGCCGCCTCGGACGCGTTCTTCCCGTTCGCGGACGGGCTGCAGATCCTCATCGACGCCGGCGTGAAGGCCGTCGTCCAGCCGGGCGGCTCCGTCCGGGACGAGGAGGTCGTGGCCGCGGCCGAGGCCGCCGGCGTGACCCTGTACCTGACCGGGGCGCGCCACTTCTTCCACGGCTGAGCGCGGCGCGCCGCTGCCGGACGGGGGCCCGGACCGGGCCCCCGCGACCCCCAGGAGGTGACGAGGCGATGACCCGCCGCGAGGTTGAGAGCGTCGAGGACCGCATCCGCGAGCACCTGCGCAGGGACGACCTCGACAGCGCGGTCGAGCTGCTGCGCGCGCTGTCTCCGGGCGACGCGCTCGAACTGCTCGACCGCTCCGAGCCGCGCATGGTCCCCGTGCTGTTCCGGCTCCTGGACAAGTCGACGGCGGTCCACGTCTTCGCGGCGATGGAGACGGGCCAGCAGTCCGACCTGGTGCGCCAGCTCCAGGACGGTCAGGTCCAGGACCTCTTCGCCGAGCTGCGGGTCTCGGGCCAGGCCCGGCTGCTCGACGAGATGCCGGCCACCGTGGCCCGGAAGATGCTCGCCGGGCTCGACGCCGAGGCGCGCGGCGAGGTCGGTCGGCTCCTGGGCTACCCGGCGGACTCGGTGGGCCGCCGGCTGCGCATGGCGCCGGTGCGTCTGCGCGAGGACTGGACCGTGGCCGTGGCCCTGGAGAACCTCCGGGACCACGGCGGCCGGGAGCAGGCCGCCATCGTCTCCGTGCCGGTGGTGAGCCCGCAGGCGCGCCTGACCGGCGTCGTGGACGTCTCCGTCCTGGTCACGCAGCCGCTCGACGCGCGGGTCTCGGAGATCATGCGGGAACCGGTGTCCGCGGTCGCCACCGAGGACGCCGAGGAGGTGGCCCGGCTCTGTGCGGACCGCCGCCTGTGGACGGTCCCCGTGACGGACTCGGAGGGGCGCCTGATCGGCGTGTTCACCGTGGCCGACGCCCTCGAGGTCCTCGACGAGGAGTCGACGGAGGACGCGGCGCGCGCCGGTGGTGTGGAGCCCCTCGGCCGGCCCTATTTGGCGACCTCCGTGCTGGCGCTGATGCGCTCGCGCATCACGTGGCTGCTCGTGCTCGCGGTCGGCGCCACCCTCACCGTGCAGGTGCTCGGCGTCTTCGAGGACACGCTCGAGGAGATGGTCGTCCTCTCCCTGTTCATCCCGCTGATCATCGGCACGGGCGGCAACACGGGCAACCAGGCGGCCACCACGGTCACCCGGGCGCTCGCCCTCGACGACGTCCGGCCCCGCGATGCGCCGCGCGTGATGTTCCGCGAGCTGCGCGTCGGCATGGCCCTGGGCGGGTGCATCGGCCTGCTGGGCCTCGTGATCGCCGGGCTCGTGTTCTCGTGGCCCGTCGGTCTCGTGATCGGGGCGACGCTGTTCACCGTGTGTGCCTTCGCCGCCACCGTCGGCGGTCTCATGCCGTTGGCGGCCCGCACGATCGGCGCCGACCCCGCCGTGTTCTCGAACCCGTTCATCTCGACGCTCGTGGACGCCCTCGGCCTGGTCGTCTACTTCTTCATCGCCCAGGCCGTGCTCGGCATCTGAGCCGGCCACGAGCCACGACGCCCTGCCTACACTGGCCGCATGATGCACGACGGGCCCTGGGGTGGCATGGGCGGCATGATGGGTGAACTCATGGTCGGCAGCGGCTGGCTGGCGCTGCTGGCGTGCCTCGTGCTCGGGGGCTTCGCGCGCGTCCCTCTGCGCGCGGCCGGCGAGCGACGGGCCGAGGGGCAGCCGTGGGCCGTCCCCGGGGCGGTCGGCTTCGGGCTGCTCGCCGTGGCGGTCGTGGTGGCCCTGGCCGCGTGGGGCACGTTCTTCGGGTTCATGGGGATCGCCTTCGCCGCGGTCACCGCCCTCGGCGCCTGGCAGTCGTTCACCGAGGGGGAGCGGCGACGCCGGCGCGAGGCCGAGCAGGTGCGGCATGCGGCCCGCCTCGGCGAGGCGTTCCGGGGCGGGCCCGCCGGACCGGCCGTGCCGCCGTCGTCGGGGGGCGCCCCCGCCGACCCGACGCCCCCCTGGTACCCGGGCGACCCCGCCCGGCCCGGCGAGGGCACCGGCGACGGCCGGGGACGCTGACGCCGAGCCACACACGGTGTGGCGCGTCCGAGGCGCCGGGTAGATTGGCGGGGAGTCACCCGTTCCCTGCCGACGAGGGCCGCGTCTCGAGTGCGGCCAGAAGGAGAGATCATCCGCATGTCGAAGATCATCTACACGCTCACGGACGAGGCCCCCATGCTGGCCACCGCGTCGCTGCTGCCGATCGTGCGCGCCTACGCGGGCACCGCCGGCGTGGAGCTGGAGACCCGTGACATCTCGCTGGCCGGCCGCATCCTCGCCGCGTTCAAGGACGTCCTGCCCGAGGACCAGCGCACCGCGGACGCCCTCGCCGAGCTCGGCGAGCTCGTGAAGTCCCCCGAGGCGAACGTCATCAAGCTGCCGAACATCTCCGCCTCCGTGCCGCAGCTGCGCGCCGCGATCAAGGAGCTGCAGGCGGACGGCTACGCGCTGCCGGAGTACCCGGACGAGCCGAAGACCGACGAGGAGAAGGACGCGAAGGCGCGCTACGACTCGGTCAAGGGCTCCGCCGTGAACCCGGTGCTGCGCGAGGGCAACTCGGACCGCCGCGCCCCGAAGGCCGTGAAGGCGTACGCCAAGCGCTTCCCCCACTCGATGGGCGAGTGGACCCCGGACTCCAAGACCGCCGTCGCCACCATGGGCGCGGACGACTTCCGCGCCAACGAGCAGTCCGTGACCCTGCCGGCCGCCGACGTGCTGACGATCGAGTTCACCGGCGAGGACGGGAAGACCACCGTGCTCAAGGAGGGCCTGAAGGTCCTCAAGGGCGAGGTCGTGGACGGCACGTTCATGTCCGCCAAGGCCCTGGACGCGTTCCTCGCCGAGCAGGTCAAGCGCGCCAAGGAGGAGGGCATCCTCTTCTCCGCGCACCTGAAGGCCACCATGATGAAGGTCTCCGACCCGGTGATCTTCGGCCACGTCGTGAAGGCCTACTTCTCCGAGCTGTTCGAGAAGTACGGCGAGCAGCTGGCCGCCGCCGGCCTGTCCGCGAACAACGGCCTCGCCGCGATCGAGGGCGGCCTGGACAAGCTCGACGCCGAGACCGCCGAGGGAGTGCGCGCCGCCATCGCCGCCGCCTACGAGAACGGCCCGGACGTGGCCATGGTGAACTCCGCCAAGGGCATCACCAACCTCCACGTGCCCTCCGACGTGATCGTGGACGCCTCCATGCCCGCCATGATCCGCACCTCCGGCCGCATGTGGAACAAGGACGACCAGACCCAGGACACCCTGGCCGTCATCCCGGACTCCTCCTACGCCGGCGTCTACCAGGCCGTGATCGACGACTGCAGGGCCAACGGCGCCTACGACCCCACCACCATGGGCACCGTCCCGAACGTGGGCCTCATGGCGCAGAAGGCCGAGGAGTACGGCTCGCACGACAAGACGTTCATCATGGACGCCGCGGGCACCGTGGCCGTGAAGAACTCCGCCGGGGAGACCCTGCTCTCCCACGACGTCGAGGCCGGCGACATCTGGCGCGCCTGCCAGACCAAGGACGTCCCGGTGCGCGACTGGGTGAAGCTGGCCGTGACCCGCGCCCGCGCGTCCCAGACCCCGGCCGTGTTCTGGCTGGACGAGACCCGCGCCCACGACCGCGAGCTCATCAAGAAGGTCGAGGAGTACCTCAAGGAGCACGACACCGAGGGCCTGGACATCCGCATCCTCTCCCCGGTGGAGGCCGCCAAGCTCTCGGTGGAGCGCATCCGCCGCGGCGAGGACACCATCTCCGTGACCGGCAACGTGCTGCGTGACTACAACACGGACCTGTTCCCGATCCTCGAGCTGGGCACCTCCGCGAAGATGCTCTCGGTCGTCCCGCTGCTCAACGGCGGCGGCCTGTTCGAGACCGGCGCGGGCGGCTCCGCCCCGAAGCACGTGCAGCAGCTGCTGGAGGAGAACCACCTTCGCTGGGACTCCCTCGGCGAGTTCCTCGCGCTGGCCGTGTCCTTCGAGCACGAGGCGGTCGCGAACGAGAACCACCGCGCGCAGGTCCTGGCGGACACCCTGGACGCCGCCACCGGCACCCTGCTGATCGAGGGCAAGTCCCCGAAGCGCAAGGTCGGCGAGCTGGACAACCGCGGCAGCCACTTCTACCTGGCGCTGTACTGGGCCCGCGAGCTGGCGAAGCAGACCGAGGACGCCGAGCTGGCGGCCGCGGCGAAGCCGATCGCCGAGGAGCTGGGGGCCCAGGAGGAGACCATCCTGGCCGAGCTCAACGGCGTGCAGGGCTCCCCGGTGGACCTGGGCGGCTACTACTGGCCGGAGCTGGAGAAGGTCACCTCCGTGATGCGTCCGTCCGCGACGCTCAACGCGATCGTGGACAAGCTCTCCGTCTGACGATCTGAGCGCCTGGGGCCGGGCCGCGTGCGTGGAGCGCGCGGCCCGGCCCCTTCTCGTGTCCGCAACGCGGGTTGAGTTGTCACGGGTGTTCGAGCCCCGGACCCGTGACAACTCAACCCGCGTTGCCCGGGGGGAGGGGTGGTCAGCCCGCGCGCGCCGCCTCGTGGGCCAGCAGGGCCTGCTTCGCGGCGGTGCCGTAGAGGTAGTGGCCGGCGGCGCCGTCGGCGCGCACCACGCGGTGGCAGGGCACGACGACGGCCACCAGGTTGGCGGCGCACGCCCCGCCGGCGGCACGCACGGCCCGCGGAGCCCCGCACCGCTCGGCCAGGCCGCCGTAGGTGGCGGGGGAGCCGGGGGCGATGCCGCGCAGCTCCCGCCACGCCCGCTGCCGGAACGCGGTGCCCGGCTGGGCGACGTCGAGGGCGTCCAGCGCGGCCACGTCCCCCGCGGTGTAGGCGGCCAGGGCGTCGGCGACGGGCTGGGACACGCCCGGGCGCGGCTCCACGGGGCGCGGGTTCATCTCGCGGTCGGCGGTCTCCGGGTCCAGGGCCACGAGCCGGTCCATGAGCGTCTCGAGGAGGCGCCCGATCGCGGCGGCGGGGGGCTCCGAGTCCTCCGGCACGGCCACGCCGGAGGCGCGCACCGTCTGGTCCTCGGGGGAGAAGACGGCCACGAGGGTGAGCTCGGTGGCGGGCAGGGCGGCGGCGGTCCAGCGCAGCTCGGGAAGCAGGTCCATCCCCTCATTGTCCTGCACGGCCCGGCCCGGACAGGTGTTCGCGCGTCCCCTCCCTGTGTCAGGCTGGCGTCCATGACCGAGATCCGCGTCTTCGAGCATCGCACCCTCCTGCGCCACCCGCGTGAGGTGGTCTTCCGCTGGCTGGAGAACCCCGGCGCGCTGGAGCGGCTCACCCCGCCCTTCGCGGGCGAGGTGGTCCAGGGACCCACGGACGGCCTCCGCGTGGGCTCCGAGTCGCGGCTGCGCATCCAGGCCCCCGGGGCGGCCGGCCTGTTCGCCGGCGCGGCCCACGGGATGCTCACCGGCCTGCTGCCGGACGCCGTCGCCTCCCGCCTGCCCGGCGGGGCCGCGCCCGCGGTGCCGTGGCGGGCCCGCCACACGGCCTACGAGGAGGGCCGCATGTTCCGGGACGAGATGGTCTCCGGCCCTCTCGCCTCCTGGCGGCACACGCACCTGCTCGACGACGCTGCGCCCGGTGAGGCGGACACGGCGGACGGCCGGCGGGGCACGGTCGTGACGGACCACATCGAGTACGCCCTGCCGGGGGAGTCCCTGGTGTCCCGCGTGCCCGGTCTGGGCACCGCGGCCGCGCGCCGCACCCACGAGGCCTTCGAGGCGGAGCTGGGCCGCCAGTTCGCCTACCGCGCCCGCGTGATGGCCGACGACCTGGACTTCCACGCCGCCCACCCCGGCCCCCTCGTCGGCGGGCCGGCCCGCACGGTCGCCGTGACGGGGTCCGGTGGACTGATCGGTCGGCAGCTCTGTGCCCTGCTCACCACCGGCGGCCACCGCGTCATCCGGCTCGTGCGGAGCCCGAAGAGGGCCGGTGCGCTGGACGCGGCGCTGTGGGACCCCGGCCGGGAGACCGTGGATGAGGACGCCCTGGCCGAGGCCGACGTCGTCGTGAACCTGGCGGGCGAGCCCATCGCGGGCCGGTTCTCGGACGCGCACAAGGAGGCCGTGCACGACTCGCGCGTCCGCGGCACGCGCACCCTCGTGGACGCGCTCGCCCGGATCGCCGCACGGGAGGGGGACGACGCGCGGGTGCGGGCACTCGTGAACGGCTCGGCGATCGGGTACTACGGGGCGGACGCGGGCACGGGCCCGTTCGGCAGCGGCCTCGTCGAGGATCTGGAGCCCGGGGACGACTTCCTCGCCGAGGTCGTCGCGGACTGGGAGGCGGAGGCCCGACGCGCCGAGGCGGCCGGGATCCGGGTCGCGATGCTGCGGACCGGCGTGGTCCTGAGCCCGGCCGGGGGCATGCTGCAGCAGGTGCTGCCGCTGTTCCTCGCGGGTCTCGGCGGCCCGGTCGCGACCTCGGGCGGGGAGAGCCACGACGGCAGCCCGTGGCTGAGCTGGATCGGCGCGGATGACATCGCGGGGGCCTTCGCCCACGCGGTGCTCGACGACGGCGTCACCGGCCCGGTGAACGCGGTGGCTCCCGAGCCGGTCACGGCCCGGGAGTTCGCCACCGTGCTCGGGCGGGTGCTGCGCCGGCCCGCGGTCATCCCGGTGCCCGAGGCCGGGCCGCGCCTGCTGCTGGGCGAGGAGGGCCGGGTGGAGACCGTCGCGGCCGACCAGAAGGTCCTGGCGGACCGGCTGGTCGCCTCCGGCTACGAGATGCGCGACCCCGAATTGGAGGGCGCGTTGCGCCACGTCCTCGGGCGGTGACGGGGGTGGGGGCAGCGTCCCCCGGGGACGCTGCCCCCGCGGGTCGTCAGTCCTGCAGCGCGCCGGTCTCCCGGATGAGCTGGCCCAGCGCGGTGAACGCGTCGCGGGCCAGCGCCTCCCACAGGGCCAGGGCCAGCTGGGGGAAGCCCTCCTGGAGCGCGACCATCACCTGGGCGGTGAGGACTCGCGTCGTCACCGGCCCGCGCGCGCGGACGGTGGAGGGCTGGCGGCCGGGCTGGCCGAGGGCCATCTCGCCGAACGTCATCCCCGGGGTGAGCAGGGTGCGGCGCACGCGGCGGCTGCCCGTGCCCTGACCCGAGAGCTCCACGGTGCCGGAGACGATCACGTAGATGCCGCCGAACGGCTGGCCGGCGCGGCGGATGATCTGGCCGTCCGAGTAGACCCGCTCGTCCATCATGGACTCGAGCAGGCGTGCGTCGTCCGCGGAGAGGTGCTGCAGCAGGGGTGCCACGGCCGCCTCCTGGGCATCCCGCGGCAGCAGGTGGGGGGCGTGCCGGGAGAGCAGCCGCTGCTCGGCCCACTGGGCGGCCCGCGAGCGGGAGTCGAAGAACACGAACTGCGCGCCCTCGGCGGCGGGGTCCACCCCCTCGGCCTCATCCTGCAGCGGCTCGGGCAGGTCCACCTCCACGGACTCCTCGACGGCCGACATCAGCTCCTTCATCTCGGCGGCGTCCCGGTCCACGACGACGACGTCGAGCCCGTTGCCCAGCGCGCGGGCGAACCACTGGGCCACCAGCAGCCGGGCCGGACGGGAGATGGAGCTGACCGAGCGCATGTCCACCACGAGCGTCTCGAGGGCCTCCGGCAGACCGCGGCTGACGCGGGCGATCGCGTCCACCTGGCTGAAGCCGAGGTGACCGCCCAGCTCCATGACGTGCACGGTGTCCGCGAACCGCCCGAGCGCCTCGAGGACGACGGCGCTGCGCACCGTGCCCGAGGGCGCCTGATCGATCCGGTAGTGGGTGCGCAGGGCCGCGCGCGGGGAACCGGTGACCACCGACGGGTGCAGCTCGAAGTCCTCGACGATGGTCCGCAGGGCGGCCATCGCCGCGGCGCCGAGCCCGTTCTCGTCCGTCGTGTCCGACTGCAGCGCCAGACCGAGGTGGCCCGGCACCACCACGAGCACCGTGCCGCCGCGCGTGGACGCCCAGCCGGGCTGGCCGACGTCGTACGCCCACCGGGAGTCCCGGGTGTCCATGCCGCAGGAGTCCATCACGGAGAGCACACCGCGGACCGTCTCCTCGCTCAGCACACGGTCCCCGGTGACGGGGTGGACGCCGCCGTGCGCGAGGGTGCCGGCGAGCAGGGCGAGGTCCTCCACGGTCACGGCGGCGGCACGCACCGTGGCGATGTCCTCGAGCAGCGTCTCGGGATCGGCGTCCAGGGTGTCGAGGGACTTCATCAGCCACGCAGCCGACCGGGTGTGGTGCTGGGCGCGGTTCTCCGCACGCGCGGCCGACTCCGTGACGGTGACCTCGCGGTCGAACAGGGCGGAGAGCAGCTGCATCATGCGTGCGGTCCGGTCGCGGCCACCGCGGCCCTTCACCAGGGAGGCCGTGGCCACCGCCCCCGCATTCTGCAGCGGGTTGTGCGGCAGGCCCGTGACGGCGTCCACCTCGACCCGGTGGTCCAGGTCGCGCACGGGGGCGGCTCCCACGCGCTCGCCCACCCGCACCGCGCCGAGGTCCTCGAGGGCCTGCGCGTGGAACAGGGGAGAGGCGAGCGTGGCGAGCGGCACGGGCGTCATGGATCCGGAGACGTAGCGGTGCCCGTCCACCAGGAGCATCGCGACGCCCAGCCCGTCCGGGACCTCCCCCTCGCCCGCGTGGGCCGACGTGAGGCGATCGAGGTGCTCCTGGACGGGTGTGGTCATGGGTCACAGCCTAGTCAGTGGGACGGTCCCGGGACAGCGTGGCGGAGGCGGGCACAATGGGTCCCGATGCCCACCCCCGTCGATCCCGTCTCCGTCCCCTCCGCCCTCTCCGCCGCCCTCGGCCGCCTCAGCGCTGGCCTGACCTTCGCCGCCGCCCTGCCCGACCTCGAAGCGGCGCTGGACGCGCGCGGGGCGGCCGTCGTCGAGGCGCCCCCGGGCACGGGCAAGACCACCGTGGTCCCGCCCGCGCTCGCGGTCCGGCTCGCGGACCACGGCGGTGGGCGCGTCCTGGTCACGCAGCCGCGGCGCGTCGCGGTGCGCGCGGCGTGGCGGCGGCTGCGCACGGCGGTGCTGGCCGCCGCGGCCGACGCGCAGCCCGGCGCCGACCCCGACGCGCAGGCTCGGCTCGGGGACGCCGCCGTCGGGTACGCCGTGCGCGGCGACGCGGCGGGCGGCGGGGCCTCGGCCGTCGAGTTCGTGACCCCGGGCCTGCTGCTGCGCCGCCTCCTCGCCGACCCCGGGCTCGACGGCGTGGGCGCGGTGGTCCTGGACGAGGTCCACGAGCGGGACCTGGACACGGATGTGCTCTTCGCCCTCCTCGCCGACCTGCGGCAGCTGCGTCCCGAGCTGGCGCTCGTGGCCATGTCCGCCACCGTGGACGCGGCGGCCCTGGCCGCCCGCTGGGCCCGCGGCATGGGGGAGGACTCGCCCCTGCCCGTGGTCTCCACCCCGGCCGTGCTGCACCCGCTGCGCGAGGAGCACACCCCCTTCCGCGGCCACCGCCTCACGGCCGAGGGCCGCGTGGACCGGGCCTTCCTCGACCACGTCGCGGCCACGGCCGCACGCGCCCACGCCGAGGCGCTCGACGCCGACCCGACCGTGGACGCCCTCGTCTTCCTGCCCGGCGTGGCCGAGGTGGAGGCCGTCGCGGGGCGCGTCGCCGCGCTCGCCCCGGACACCGAGGTCCGCGTCCTGCACGGCCGCCAGGAACCCGCCGACCAGGACGCCGCGCTCGCCGGCCGCGCCGACCCGGCCGTGCCGCGCGTCGTCGTCGCGACGGCGGTCGCCGAGTCCTCGCTGACCGTGCCGGGGGTGCGCCTCGTCATCGACTCGGGCCTGGCCCGCGAGCCGCGCCGGGACCGGGGGCGCGGCATGGCCGGGCTCGTCACCGTCCAGGCCTCGCGGGCGGCCGCCGGCCAGCGCGCGGGCCGCGCCGCCCGCCTCGGCCCCGGCACCGTGGTCCGCTGCCACACCGCTGCAGCCCTGGGCACCGCGCCCGCAGCCCCGACGCCGGCCCTCGCCGTCGTCGACCTCGCGCCGGTGGCCCTGGCGTTCGCGGCGTGGGGCGCCCCGGGCGGCCGCGGGCTGACCCTGCCCGAGGACCCGCCGGCCGACGCGATGGCCGCCGCCGAGCGCACGCTCGCCTCCCTCGACGCGGTGGACGCGGACGGGCGCATCACCCCGCACGGCGCCGTCCTGGCCGAGCTGCCCCTGGACCCGCCCCTCGGCCACGCCCTCCTGCGCGCGGCACCGTGGACGGGGCCCCGCCCCGCGGCCGAGGCGACGGCGGCCCTCGCCCTGGACCTGCGCGCCCCCGGGGCCGACCTCGAGGCGCTGGTCGCGGCCGTGCGGGACGGCCGGCACCCGGAGGCCGGGCGCTGGCGGCGGGAGGCGGACCGACTGGAACGACTCGCCCGTCGGCACGCGCACCACGCCCCGGACGAGCCCGGGCCCGAGGCGGCGGCCGCGCGGCGGCACCCCGCCGGCCTCGTGTCCGCCCTAGCCTTCCCCGCGTGGATCGCCCGACGCGCGGGGGAGGCGGGCGCGTACCTGCTCGCCTCCGGCACCCGCGCGGCCCTGCCCCGCGACGCCGCCGGCGGCGGCCTGGCGGGGCAGGAGTGGCTGGCCGTGGCCGAGGTCGCCCGTGTGGCCGGGGACGCGGCCGGCACGGGTGCCGCGATCCGCGCGACCGCGCCGATCGACCGGACGCTCGCCGAGCTCGCCGGCGCGGGCCTGCGGCGCACCGAGGACACCGCCGACTGGCGCGGGGACCGGCTCACCGGCCGCCGCGTGGACCGGCTGGGCGCGCTCGTGCTGGCGGAGACGCCGGCCCCCGTCGCCCCCGACGCCGCCGCGCAGGCCGTGCGCGCCGCACTCGCCGCCGACGGCCTCGCCCGGTTCGACCCGAGCGGTCGGACCGAACGCCTGCGCCGCCGGGTGCACCTGCTCCACCGCGTCCTCGGCGCCCCGTGGCCGGACCTCTCGGACGCGGCGCTGCCCGGCCTGGACGCGCTGGTCGACGGGCTTGCGGCCGACCTGGCCGCGGGGCGGTCCCTCGCACGCCTGGACGCCGAGGCGCTGCTGCGCGGCGCCCTGCCCTGGCCGGAGGCGGGCCGGCTGGACGAGCTCGCCCCCGAGCGCCTGCCCGTGCCGAGCGGGCGCGCCGTCGTCGTGGACTATCCGGCCGTCCACGAGGACACCCCGCCCGTGGTCGCCGCCAAGCTGCAGGAGTTCTTCGGGGCGCGTGTCACCCCCGCTGTCGCGGACGGTCGTGAGCCGGTGGTCCTGCACCTGCTCTCCCCGGCAGGTCGCCCGCTCGCCGTGACCGCCGACCTGCCCTCCTTCTGGGCCGGCCCCTACGCGCAGGTCCGCGCTGAGAACCGGGGGCGCTACCCCAAGCACCCGTGGCCCGAGGATCCCGCCGCCGCGGAGCCGACCGCCCGGACGAACCGCCGCGCCCGCTGAGAAAGGGGTCCGCGAAACGTGCAGGAATCGCTGTGATGCGTGATGATGGCCGTCACATCCGACTCGCATCGATTGAGGTTCCACTTGTGAGACACGACACGCGGGCACGTCAACGGCGCCGGGCCACGCTGGCCGGCGCCGTCGCCGCGGGCGCGCTCATCCTGGCCGGGTGTGCCCCGGCCGAGCAGACGCCCACCCTGACCTGGTACACCAACCCCGACGACGGCGGGCAGGCGAAGATCGCCGCCCAGTGCACCGACGCCGCGAACGGCCGGTACAGAGTCGAGACGTCCATGCTTCCGACGGACGCCGCCTCCCAGCGCGAGCAGCTGACCCGCCGCCTCGCCGCGGGCGACACGTCGATGGACATCATGTCCCTCGACCCGCCGTTCGTCCCCGAGCTCGCCGAGCCCGGGTTCCTGGCCCCCGTGCCGGAGGAGATGCAGGCGTACGCGAAGGACAACGCCCTGGAGGGCGCGCTCGCGGCCGCCAGCTGGAAGGACGAGCTCGTCACGGTCCCGTTCTGGGCCAACACGCAGCTGCTCTGGTACCGCAAGTCGGTCGCCGAGGCAGCGGGGCTGGACATGTCCCGGCCCGTCACGTGGGACCAGCTGATCGAGGCCGCCCGCAGCCAGGACAAGGACCTGGCCGTCCAGGGCGCCCGTGCCGAGTCCATGACCGTGTGGCTCAACGCACTCATCGAGGGCGGCGGGGAGCAGATCGTCCCCAACGCCGAGGCGCCCACGGACGAGGTCACCACGAACCTCGACTCCGAGGCCGGCCGCACGGCCGCCCGGATCATCTCCACGATCGGCAAGGAGGGTCTCGGCAGCGCCGGCCTGCCGACCCAGGACGAGAACGCCTCCATGCTGCTCTTCCAGGGCGAGAACGGCTCGTTCATGGTCAACTGGCCGTTCGTCTGGCCGGCCACCCTCGGCTCCGTGGAGGAGGGCTCGCTGCCGGAGGACCTGCCCGAGGACATCGGCTGGGCCGTCTACCCCCGCACCGTCGAGGGCGAGGACGCCGCGCCGCCCGTGGGCGGCATCAACCTGGGGGTGGGCGCGAAGTCCGAGCACCAGGACCTCGCCTGGGACGCGATCTCCTGCATCACCACCACCGAGCACCAGAGCCAGTACTTCGTCGAGAACGGCAACCCGCCCGCCGACCCGGCGGCCTACGACGCCCCCGAGGTCGCCGAGAAGTACCCCATGGCGGACACCATCCGGGAGTCCCTCGAACTCGGCGCCCCGCGGCCGCAGACCCCGTACTACAACGAGGTCTCCACCGCGATCCAGCAGCGCTACGCGCCGCCGTCGGGCGTCTCCGAGTCCACCCCGGCCGAGACCGACGACTTCATCCAGGAAGTCCTGAGAGGGGAGCGTCTGCTGTGAGCCACGTCGACACCGCACCCGCCGCATCCACCCCGCGCGCCGCCGAGGGCCGCCGCCCCCGCCGGGTGAAGTCCCAGCGCGCGAAGTCCGAGGCGCGTCTCGGCTGGCTCCTTGCCGGCCCCGCGTTCTTCGTGATGCTGTTCGTGGTCCTGTACCCGATCCTGCAGGCCCTCTACGACTCGCTGTTCAAGTACCGGCTCACCGCGCCGGGCGACCGCGAGTTCGTGGGCCTGGGCAACTACGGCGTGATCCTCACGGACCCCGTGTTCTGGAAGGGCCTCGGGGTGACCCTGCTGATCACCGTGGTGACCGTGGTGGTCGAGCTCATCCTCGGCTTCCTGCTGGCCCTGGCCATGCACCACGCCATCAAGCAGACCCGCGGCCTGATCCGCACGATCATCCTGGTGCCGTACGGCATCATCACCGTGGTCTCCGCGTTCGCGTGGTTCTACATGTTCTCGATCGACTCGGGCTACATCAACGCCTGGTTCGAGTGGCTGCCGGGCGTCGACGCGGACCTGAACTGGTTCGCGCAGGGCAGCACCGCGCTGTTCGTGATCATGCTCTCCGAGATCTGGAAGACCACCCCGTTCATCTCCCTGCTCCTGCTGGCCGGCCTGGCCCAGGTGCCGGGCGACCTCACCGAGGCCGCCTCCGTCGACGGCGCCTCGTGGTGGCAGCGGATGAAGCTGGTCATCCTGCCGAACATGAAGGCCTCGATCATGGTGGCCGTCCTGTTCCGCGCGATGGACGCGTTCCGCATCTTCGACTCCATCTACATCATGACCAACGGCGCCTACGGCACCGAGGTCCTCTCGCTGCTGGCCTACCGCACGTCCATCGGCCGGCTCGAGATCGGCATGGGTTCGGCGGTCTCCGTGATCCTGTTCCTGTGCGTGGCCCTCATGGCGGTCATCGCCGTCAAGGGCTTCAAGGTGGACCTGGCCGACCGAGGAGGTTCCAAGTGAGCACCGCCGCATCCGCTCCCGCCCCCGAGGGCCGCGCGCCTGAGGGCCGCGCGCCCCACCGTCGCGGCACCGGAAAGGCCACCGCACTGTGGTGGATCCTCACCGTCGTGATCGGCGTGTGGTGCCTCTTCCCGCTGTTCTCGATCTTCGCGACCAGCTTCAAGACGCCCGCCGACCTCGCCAACGGCAAGCTGCTGCCCACCCAGTGGTCCACCGTGAACTACGAGGAGATCTTCGTGGGCGGCTCGCGCGAGCTGTTCCTCACGGCGCTGCGCAACTCGATCGGCATCACCGTGATCGCCACGATCATCGCCGTCATCCTGGCCACGCTGTGCGCCTACGCGATCGCCCGCCTGGACTTCCCGGGCAAGCGGATCGTGCTCACGGTGTCCCTGATGGTCTCGATGTTCCCCGTCATCTCCCTGGTGACGCCGCTGTTCAACATGTGGCGCACCCTCGGGCTGTACGACACGTGGCTCGGCCTGATCATCCCCTACCTGTCCCTGACCCTGCCGATCTCCATCTGGACCCTGGCCGCGTTCTTCCGCCAGATCCCGTGGGAGCTCGACCAGGCCGCGCAGGTGGACGGCGCCACCCCGCTCGAGGCGTTCCGCAAGGTGATCGTCCCGCTGGCCGCCCCCGGCGTCTTCACGACGGCGATCATCGCCTTCTTCATCGCCTGGAACGACTTCGTGTTCGGCATCTCCCTGACCTCCACCGAGACCGCGCGCACCGTGCCCGCCGCCCTGGCCTTCTTCACCGGCGCCTCGCAGTTCGAGTCGCCGACCGGGGCCATCTCGGCGGCCGCGATCATCGTGACCATCCCGATCGTGATCCTGGTGCTGGCGTTCCAGCGTCAGATCGTGGCCGGCCTGACCAACGGCGCGGTGAAGGGCTGAGGCCCGCACACGAGACCTCCCGAAAGGACCCCCCGATGGCCTCCATCACCCTGAACCACATCGACAAGACCTACGACGACGGCTTCCACGCCATCAAGGACGTGAACCTGGAGATCGAGGACGGCGAGTTCGTCATCCTCGTGGGCCCCTCCGGCTCCGGCAAGTCCACGCTGCTGCGCATGATCGTGGGCCTCGAGGACATCACCGACGGCGAGATGCTGATCGACGGCCGCCGCGTGAACGAGGCGGCCCCCAAGGACCGCAACCTCGCGATGGTGTTCCAGAACTACGCGCTGTACCCGCACCTGACGGTGTACGAGAACATCGCCTTCCCGCTGCGGCTGATCAAGGAGAACAAGCCCTCCGAGGAGGAGATCGACCGCAAGGTGCGCGACGCCGCCCGCGTGCTCGAGCTCGAGGACCACCTCGAGCGCAAGCCCGGCAACCTCTCCGGCGGCCAGCGTCAGCGCGTGGCCATGGGCCGGGCGATCGTGCGCGAGGCGGACGCGTTCCTCTTCGACGAGCCGCTGTCCAACCTGGACGCCAAGCTGCGCGGGCAGATGCGCGCGGAGATCTCGCAGCTGCAGCGCCGCCTGGCCACCACCTCCATCTACGTGACGCACGACCAGACCGAGGCCATGACCCTGGGCGACCGGGTGGCCGTGCTCAAGAAGGGCGAGCTGCAGCAGGTGGCCAGCCCGCGCGAGCTCTACGAGCAGCCGCTCAACCTGTTCGTGGCCGGCTTCATCGGCTCGCCGTCGATGAACTTCCTGCCCGCCTCGCTGAAGCAGAAGGAGGGCGGCCACGTGCTGTCCTCGCCGATCGGTGACATCCCGGTGCCGCCCGAGAAGGCCCGCGCCGCCGAGGGGCGGGACATCGTGTTCCTCGGCCTGCGGCCGGAGTTCTTCGAGGACGCCGAGCTGGTGGAGGACAGCCGCCGCGACCAGGGCTCCACCTTCGACGCGACGCTGACCCACCTGGAGTGGCTGGGCCACGAGCAGTACGGCTACATCGAGTTCGATCCGGACCCGGCCGTGGCCGAGATGCTCTCCGCGCTGGCCAAGGACCTGGACGCGGACGAGCTGCGCCCCGTCGTCGTGGCCACCCTCTCCGGCGAGTCCCGCGCCCGGCCGGGCACGCCGACCCGCCTGTGGGTGGACACCACGCGCGTGCACCTGTTCGACCCGACCACCGGTGAGAACCTCACCCGCGACCCCGAGGTCGGCGCCGAGCTGACCCGCCGGGCCGCCGAGGAGCGCCGCCGCCAGATCGAGATGGCGGCCGAGCGTGACGCCGCCGAGCACGAGGCGGACGCGCCGCGCCGCTGAGCCGGCGCCGCGGACGCCGGGGGCGGGTCAGTACCCGCCCTCGGCGTCCACCAGGCCCTCCAGCTCCGTCCCGGCCGCGCGGGCCCGCAGGTTCCGCTCGACCCGCGCGTGAAGCAGCGGAACGCACATCTCCGGGGTGTCCGCCGTGTGCGGCGTGATGAGGGCCCGTTCCTCGGTCCAGAGCGGGTGGCCCTCCGGCAGCGGCTCGGGGTCGGTGACGTCCGTGCCGTAGCCGTGCAGCCGGCCCGCCGCGAGCGCCCGGACGACGGCGTCCGTGTCCACCAGCGTCCCGCGGGCGATGTTCACGAGCACGGCGTCCTCGTTCAGGAGGGCGAGGCGGTCGGCGTCGAACAGGCCGCGGGTCTCGTCCGTGGCGGCCGCGGCGATCATCACGACCTGCGCACCGGGCAGGACCTCGTCGAGGCTGTCGGTCGTGACGGTGCGGTCCGCACCGGGCACGTCGCCCGCGCGTCGTCGGACCGCGGTGACGTGCACGTCCCAGGTCTTCAGCAGGCGGACGTACTCCTGTGCGATCCCGCCGCCGCCCACGACCACGGCGTTCAGGCCGTTCAGGGTGCGGCCGGAGGAGGGGCCCCACGTGGTGGCGCGGACGCGCGCGGGCAGGTCCCGCAGCAGGGCCAGGGTGAGCAGCAGCGCGTGCTCGGCCACCGGCGGCGCGTACGTGCCCTTGGCGGACGTCCACACGATGTCCGGGCGGCTGCGCACGAGGGGGATGAACGGCTCGATCCCGGCGAACGGGAACTGCACCCAGCTCACGTGGGGGTGGGCGGCCAGGGCCGCGGCGAGCGCCTCGACCGGGATCGGGCGGACCATCAGCAGGGCCGTGGCGGAGGCATCGCCCTCGGCCACCACGGTGCCGCCGACGTCGGCCACGGCCTGCTCGGCCAGCCGACGGGCGTGGGCGTAGGGGGTGCCGGCGACGTCCTGCGCCGCGGGGAGGACGAGCAGACGCTCGGGGACGTCGTCGGGCGTGGTGCGGGGGAGAGCGGAAGAGGTGGGCATGGTGCCCACCGTCCCACATCCTCCGGGCCCGGTTCAGCCGGCGACGGCGTCCCGGTGCGCGGCGGACAGCCGCAGGTAGGTGGCCGCGTTCTTCTTCAGGCCCTCCCGCTCCTCGTCCGTGAGGGGGCGGCGGACCTTCGCGGGCACGCCCGCCACGAGCGAGCCGGCCGGGACCTGCGTCCCCTCGAGCACCAGGGCGCCGGCGGCCACGAGCGAACCGGCGCCGATGACCGCGCCGTTCATCACCGTGGCGGACATGCCGATCAGGCAGTCGTCCTCCACGGTGGCCCCGTGCACCACGGCGGAGTGGCCCACGGAGACGCCGGCGCCGAGGGTGCACGGAAAGCCCTCGTCGGCGTGCAGCACCACGTTGTCCTGCAGGTTGGTGCCCGCCCCGACGCGGATGGGGGCGGAGTCGCCGCGGGCGGAGGCGCCGTAGAACGCGGAGGAGTGCTCGGCCATCTCGACGTCGCCGGTGATCGCGGCGGTCGGGGCGAGGAAGACGGACTCGTGGATGCGCGGGGTGGCACCCGCGACGGTGATGATGTGGGCCATGCCACCAGCCTAGGCGGGCAGGACGACGGCGCCGCGTGGCGCCGTCGTCCCGGGCTCAGCTGAAGACGACGGTCCGCCGGCCGTCCGCGAGGACGCGGTGCTGGGCGTGCCAGCGCACGGCCTGCGCGAGCGTGGAGCCCTCGACGTCGCGGCCGCGGGCCACGAAGTCGGCGGCGGTCTGGGCGTGGGTCACCGGCTGCACGGACTGCGCGATGATCGGGCCCTCGTCCAGGTCGGCGGTCACGTAGTGGGCGGTGGCGCCGATGAGCTTCACGCCGCGTTCGTGCGCCTGGTGGTAGGGGCGGGCGCCCTTGAAGGAGGGCAGGAACGAGTGGTGGATGTTGATGGCCATCCCGGCCAGGTCCCGGCACAGCTCGTCCGAGAGGATCTGCATGTAGCGGGCCAGGACCACCAGCTCGATGTCGAACTGGGCGATCAGATCGCGCAGCCGGTCCTCCGCGGCCTCCTTGGAGTCCCGGCTCGAGGGGTCCTTCGAGACGGGCACGTGGATGAAGGGCACGCCGTAGAAGGAGGCGAGCGGCTGCAGGTCCAGGTGGTTCGAGACCACCACGGGGATCTCGATGGGCAGGGTGCCGGCGCGCTGCTGGAAGAGCAGGTCGTTGAGGGTGTGCCCGTCCTTGGAGCACATCACGAGGGTGCGCATGCGCTGCGCCGCGTCCCACAGGCCCATGCGCATGCCGAACTCCTCGCGCACCGGCGCGAGCGCCTGCTCGATGTCCTCCCGCGTGGCCGGGGTCACGAACTCCACGCGCATGAAGAAGTCGCCGGTGTCCGGGGAGTCGTACTGCTGCGACTCGGTGATGTCCGCCTCCACGCCCAGCAGGGCGCCCGTCACGGCGTGCACGATGCCCTTGCGGTTCGTGCAGGCCAGCGTGAGCACGCGGGCGTGCTCCGCGCCGGAGGCGGGGGAGGGGCTGGGGGAGAGGGCTGCCGTGTCCATGGCGTCGATGGTAGGCGGTGCCGGCCGCGCGGAACCGCGGGATGACGGGGCTGATCCCTGGTCGGGGGGCCGGGCCCCGTGTCATCCTCAAGACCAGGTTCCCCGCCGCGCGGCGGCGCGGGAAGCAAGACGCGGCGCCCGGCCCGGCCGGTCGCCCCAGACGACCGAGGAGCACCCCCATGCCACAGTCCACCCTCTACTGGATCATCGCGGCGATCATCGTCGTGCTGCTGATCCTGATCATCCTCTCGGTGATCGCCTCCCGCCGTCGTCGTGAGGCCGAGGCCGAGGCCGCCGAGACCCGGCTCGAGCGCCGGGGCGTCAGCGCGGACACCGCGGGTGAGCAGGCGGCCGCCGCCGCGGCCGCCCCCGCGGCCCCGACCCGCCTCTCCCGCCTGGACGAGGTGGCGGCCGAGAAGGACGCTCGCCCCGCGGCCGCGGTGAAGCCCGCCGGGGGTCCGGCTGCGTCCGACACCGCCGCGGCGGACCGCGAGACCGACGAGTCCGTCGCCGGCGTGGCCGGCGGTGCGGGGGTGACCGTGGACCAGCAGGACGCCCCGAGCACCGAGGCCACCGCTGAGACCCCCCGTCGCGATGCCGCGGCTCCGGCCACCCGGCGCACTCTGCGCCCCGCCGCGGCGGCGCCGAGCACAGCGCGCGAGGCGGACACCGTGGGCCTGGGCGCGGCCGGTGTGGCCGGCGGCTCCGGCGTCACTCTGGACGAGCAGACGCCCGCGGCCGACGTCCCGGCGACCCCGGCCTCCCCGTCCCCGGTGGCCGAGACCCCCGCTCCGGCGGCACCGGCCGCCGCGGCCCCGGACCACCGGAGCCACCTCACCCCGGCTCCCGAGCACGTGCCCGGGACTGTCCCCGCCGACCAGGTCGCCGCCGAGCACACCCCCACCAAGGAGTTCGCCACGGACGCGATCCCCGCCCCGCAGGGCGAGCACCTCGAGACGCACACGGTCGCCACCACCGCGCACGGCTCGGTCACCGTCGTGGCCACCGAGTCGGACCAATCCGAGCAGAACGGCGCCGACGGGACGGAGCGCTCGGCCGCCGGGTCCCTGCGCGTCGACGGCACGCCCGGCGTGCCCGGTCGCGTGGCCGAGGCGGACCGCGAGTCGGCGCGCACCGACGACCACCGCGCGGACGCCGCGCAGCCGGCGGCGGTCGAGTCCGCGGCCGAGCGCCCGTCCCTCGAGGCCGCCCCGGCCACCCGCCGGGCCGAGACCCCGGAGACCCACGCCGGCACCACGCCGGCCACGCCCCTGGGCGGCACCCCGGAGCTGGACCCGACCGCGGCCTCGTCCGGCCGCGCGGAGGACGCCACCCCGGCGACCCGCCGCGAGGCCCGCGCCGCGCAGTCGGCGGCAGCCGCCGGGACTGCTGGGACCGCCGAGACCACCGCGCCGACGTCGTCGACGCCCTCGACGGTGGCCCCGGACACCTCCACCTCCTCCGCCCCCACGGATGAGGAGCCCGCCGAGGACGACACCGAGGGCGCCGCCCTCCCGGACCTGCGGGCGGACCGCGACGAGACCCGAGGCTCGGACGCCGAGGGCGAGTCGAAGCTGGCCCAGGCCGGCGCCGTGGCGGCCTCCGCGTTCGAGACCGTGCGTGACAAGGTCGCCATCCCGCTGCGGGACAACGTGGCCGTGCCCGCCAAGGACAAGGCCGTGAAGGTGGTCAAGGACAAGCTGGCCCAGGCGCAGGAGCGCCGCTGGGGCAAGCGCTGACCGAGGCATTCGCCCCACGACGACGGCGGCCGCCCCCTCGTGTGAGGGAGCGGCCGCCGTGCGTTCAGCGGCGCGCGCGGGCGCCCGCCGGGGGAGGGAGCCGTCAGATGCGGGCCTCGCCGCCGGCCTCGACGCCCGGGATGCCGTCGCCCTCGTGGCGCTTGACCTCGTCCTCGATGCGCTGGCCGATCGCGGCGTCCACGTTCTTCCAGTACTCGAAGGCGCGGGCCTGGACGTCCTGGCGGACACCCTTCAGCGCGCCGGACACGGTCTCCACGAAGTCGTCACGCTCCTGGTCCGAGAAGACCTCGCGGACGAGAGTGCCGGCCTGGCCGAAGTCGTCGTCGTCCGCGCGCAGGGCCTGGGCCTCGCGGGTCAGGGTGCCGTCGGCCTCCCAGCCGTCGTCCACCGGGCCGGTCTCGTCCGACCAGGAGTCGCCGTTGGAGTTCGGCGCGTAGGTGGAGCGGTCGCCGGTGTGGTCGTACCACATCTGGCCGTCGAAGGCGTAGTTGTGCACCGCGTTCTTGGGACGGTTCACCGGCAGCTGGTTCACGTGGGCGCCCACGCGGTACAGCTGGGCGTCGTGGTACGCGAAGGCGCGGCCCAGGAGCATGCGGTCCGGGGAGAGGCCGATGCCCGGCACGGTGTTGCTCGGGCTGAACGCGGCGGACTCGATCTGCGCGAAGTGGTTCTCCGGGTTGCGGTTCAGGGTCAGCGTGCCGACCTTGATGCGCGGGTAGTCCTTCTTGGAGATCGTCTTCGTCAGGTCGAAGGGGTTGAACCGGTAGGTCTTGCCCTCCTCGTAGGGGATCGCCTGGATGTAGAGGTCCCACTTGGGGTGGTCGCCCTTGGCGATGGACTCGAACAGGTCCTGGCGGTGGAAGTCGGCGTTCTCGCCGGCGATCTTGGTGGCCTCGTCGTTCGAGAGGCCGTGCACGCCCTGCTGGGAGATGAAGTGGTACTTCACCCAGTGCTTCTCGCCCTGGGCGTTGACCCACAGGTAGGTGTGGGAGCCGTAGCCGTTCATCTCACGCCAGGTGCGGGGCAGGCCGCGCGGGCCCATCAGGTAGGTCACCTGGTGCGCCGACTCGGGGTTGTTGGTCCAGAAGTCCCACTGCATGGTGGCATCGCGCAGGCCGGAGTCCGGCAGACGCTTCTGCGAGCGGATGAAGTGGGTGAACTTCATCGGGTCGCGCAGGAAGAAGATCGGGGTGTTGTTGCCGACGATGTCGTAGTTGCCCTCCTCGGTGTAGAAGCGCAGCGCGAAGCCGCGCACGTCGCGCCAGGTGTCCGGGGAGCCGAGCTCGCCGGCCACGGTGGAGAAGCGCAGGAGGGTCTCGGTCTTCGTGCCGGGCTGGAACACGAGGGCCTTGGTGTACTTCGACACGTCCTCGGTCACCTCGAACTCGCCGAACGCGCCCGAGCCCTTGGCGTGCGGGCGGCGCTCCGGGATGTTCATGCGGTTGAAGTGCTGGTGGGTCTCCAGCAGGTGGGTGTCGTGCAGGACGATGGGCCCCTCGCTGCCCACGGTCAGGGACTGGCGGTCGCTGACGGCCGGGGCGCCGTTCTGGCGGGTGGAACCGGTCGCGTGCGGGGTCGTCTTCTGGTACTCCGTCATGGAACTCTCCTTCGTCGATCGACGTCGGCCGCGCACCGATCGGCGCGGTGGGCGGCGTCACCCCCGATCTTGGCATATTTCTGAATCAGTCAAAAGAACCGCGTGCCGGGGTCGGTCGCCGGGGCCGCGGGCCGCCGTCGCGCAGGCCCGACGACGGCGCCTGGTCACTAGGATGGAGGGCACCGGAGCCTTCCGGCCGCACAGACCCCCGTTCGAAGGGAACCCCCGTGACGCAGACGCCCGACATCAACACCCAGCCCCTCGCCGAGGTGGACCCGGAGATCGCCGCGGCGCTCGCGGACGAGCTCGGCCGCCAGCGGGGCACGCTCGAGATGATCGCCTCGGAGAACTTCGTGCCGCGCGCCATCCTCGAGACGCAGGGCTCGGTGCTGACCAACAAGTACGCGGAGGGCTACCCGGGCCGCCGCTACTACGGCGGCTGCGAGTTCGTGGACGTGGCCGAGAACCTGGCCATCCAGCGCGCCAAGGACCTGTTCGGCGCCGAGCACGCCAACGTCCAGCCGCACGCCGGCGCCCAGGCCAACGTGGCCGTGATGACCTCGCTGCTGGACCACGGGGACACGATGATGGGCCTGTCCCTGGCGCACGGCGGCCACCTGACGCACGGCATGAAGCTGAACTTCTCCGGCAAGAACTACAGCATCGCCGCGTACGAGGTGGAGCCGGACACCCACCGCATCGACATGGACAAGGTGCGCGAGAAGGCCCTCGAGGCCCGGCCGAAGGTGATCGTGGCCGGCTGGTCCGCCTATCCCCGTCAGCTCGACTTCGCCGCCTTCCGCTCGATCGCGGACGAGGTCGGCGCCCGGCTCTGGGTGGACATGGCCCACTTCGCCGGCCTCGTGGCCGCCGGCCTGCACCTGAACCCGGTGCCGCACGCCGACGTCGTCTCCTCCACCGTGCACAAGACCCTCGCCGGCCCCCGTTCGGGCTTCATCCTCTCCACCGAGGAGCTGAAGAAGAAGATCGACTCCGCCGTGTTCCCGGGCCAGCAGGGCGGCCCGCTGATGCACGCGATCGCGGGCAAGGCCGTGGCCTTCAAGATCGCCGGCTCCGCGGACTTCAAGGAGAAGCAGGAGCGGACCCTGGCCGGCGCGCAGATCCTGGCCGAGCGCCTGACCGCCCCGGACATGGCCGAGCACGGCATCTCGGTGCTCACCGGCGGCACGGACGTGCACCTGGTCCTGGTGGACCTGCGCGAGTCCCAGCTGGACGGCAGGCAGGGCGAGGACATCCTGCACGAGGTCGGCATCACCGTGAACCGCAACTCGGTGCCGTGGGACCCGCGTCCGCCGATGACCACCTCCGGCCTGCGCATCGGCACCCCCGCGCTGGCCTCCCGCGGCTTCGGCGAGGCCGAGTTCCGCGAGGTGTCCGACGTCATCGCCGAGGCGCTGAAGCCGAGCCCGGACGTGGAGGCGCTGCGCGCCCGCGTCGTGAAGCTCACCGAGGACTTCCCGCTGTACGACGGCCTCGAGGGCTGGTGAGCCGCCGATGACCGCGAAGGTCCTGGACGGCAAGGCCACC
The DNA here is from genome assembly GCF_040546065.1 of Micrococcus sp. UYEF5. NCBI lineage: Bacteria > Bacillati > Actinomycetota > Actinomycetes > Micrococcales > Micrococcaceae > Micrococcus > Micrococcus sp. UYEF5. The sequence continues at coordinate 189,787 of NZ_JBEPNB010000004.1, read as the reverse complement.
GCCGCCGCGATCAAGGAGGAGCTGCGCGGCCGCGTGGCCGCCCTCGCCGAGCGTGGGTACACCCCCGGCCTCGGCACCCTGCTCGTGGGTGAGGATGCCGGCTCGCAGAAGTACGTGGCGGGCAAGCACCGCGACTGCGCCGAGGTGGGCATCGAGTCCATCCAGCGTGAGCTGCCCGCGGACGCGACGGAGGAGCAGATCCTCGACGTCGTGCGAGAGCTGAACGAGGACCCGGCCTGCACGGGCTACATCGTCCAGCTGCCGCTGCCGAAGCACGTGGACACCCAGAAGGTGCTCGAGGCCATCGACCCGGACAAGGACGCGGACGGCCTGCACCCCATGAACCTGGGGCGGCTCGTGGCCTCGGTCGGCGGCGAGCTGGACTCGCCGCTGCCGTGCACCCCGGCCGGCTGCGTCGAGCTGCTGCGCCACCACGGTGTGGAGCTGGCCGGCAAGCACGTGCTCGTGATCGGCCGCGGCGTGACCATCGGCCGGCCTGCCGGCCTCGTGCTCACCCGCCGCGAGGTCAACGCCACCGTGACCCTGGCCCACACCGGCACCACGAACCTCGACGAGCTGCTGGCGAGCGCCGACGTCGTGATCGCCGCCGCCGGCTCCGCCCACATGGTGAAGCCGGAACAGGTCAAGGAGGGCGTGATCGTCCTGGACGTGGGCGTCTCCCGCGTGACCGGGGAGGACGGGACGTCCCGCGTCCTGGGCGACGTGGACCCGGCCGTGAAGGAGAAGGCGGCCTGGATGGCGCCGAACCCGGGCGGCGTCGGGCCGATGACCCGCGTCATGCTGCTGGCGAACGTCGTCGAGGCCGCCGAGCGCGCCGCCGACGGCGAGGACTGGGCGGGGGAGCGGGCCGGCGCCTGACCTCTCCCCGCCCCGCGACGAACCCTGCGAATCGCAGGGTTCGTCGCCGAGGGGGCGGCGCGCGTCCGGGCGGGTGGTGCGCCTATGCTGTCGCCTTGTGAGTCACACCACTCTGCACGCGTCCCCCGGCGACGCCTCCGTCATCCGTGCCCGTGGGCTGCGCAAGCAGTACGGCGAGTTCCACGCCGTGAAGGGCATCGACCTGGACGTGCGTCCCGGCGAGTGCTTCGGCCTGCTCGGCCCCAACGGCGCGGGCAAGTCCACCACCATGCGCATGCTCGCGGGCACCTCGCAGCGCACCGCGGGCGAGCTGACCATCCTGGGCATCGACCCGGAGGAGGACGGGCCGGCCGTCCGTGCGCGCCTGGGCGTGGTGCCGCAGCAGGACAACCTGGACGAGGAGCTCACCGCCCGGGAGAACATCCTGATCTACGGCCGCTACTTCGGCCTGCCCTACTCATACCTGCGGCCCAAGGCCGAGGAGCTGCTGGCCTTCGCCCAGCTCACCGAGAAGGCGGACGCCAAGGTCACCGACCTCTCCGGCGGCATGAAGCGCCGGCTCGTGATCGCCCGCGCCCTGGTCAACGAGCCGGCCCTCTTCCTCCTCGACGAGCCCACCACGGGCCTGGACCCGCAGGCCCGCCACATCCTGTGGGACCGCCTCTACCGGCTCAAGGAACGCGGCACCACGCTGCTGCTGACCACGCACCACATGGACGAGGCGGAGCAGCTGTGCGACCGGCTCGTCGTCGTCGACGGCGGCGAGATCATGGCCGCCGGCACCCCCGCCGAGCTCATCCGCGAGCACGCCTCCCGTGAGGTCCTCGAGGCGCGCTTCGGCGCGGACCGCAACGAGGCCGCGGCCCGCACCGTCCAGGCCCACGCGGGTGACGGCGTCGTGCACCGCGTCGAGGTCCTCCCGGACCGCGTCCTCGTCTACGCCCGACGCGCGGACGACCTGCACGACGTCGTGCAGCGCCTCGTCGACGAGGGCGCCCTGCCCGCCCCCGCCACCACGCTGACCCGCCGCGCGAGCCTCGAGGACGTGTTCCTCATCCTCACCGGCCGCACCCTGGTGGACTGACCCGTGCCGTCCCCCACCACGACGACGGCCCCCGGCCCCGCCTCGCCCGCCGAGCCGCTGCGCCCGCCGGTCACCGCGGCGGCGTCCGCGGAGCGTGTGAGGCGCCGCGGCGTCCTGCTCTACGCCGAACACCAGCTGCGGAACATGCGTCGCTACGGCGCGGTGCTGCTCGTCGGGGCGCTCGGCGAGCCCGTGCTCTACCTGCTGGCCATGGGCCTGGGCCTGGCCCAGCTCATGGGCGGGGGGATGCCGCAGGACGCCCTGGGCGGGGTCTCCTACGTCGCGTTCATCGCCCCGGCGCTGCTGGCCTCGGGCGCGCTGATGACCGCGTCCGTCGAGTTCTCCTACCCGGTGATGGGCGGGTTCCAGTGGCAGCGGACGTACTACGCGGCGCAGGCCACTCCGCTGTCTCCGGCGCAGATCGCCCTGGGCCACCTCGTGGCGGTGAGCCTGCGGTTCGTGTTCCAGGCTGCCGTGTTCCTGCTGGTGATGCTGGCGTTCGGCGTGGTCTCGAGCCCGTGGGCGTGGGTGCAGGTCCTCACCGCCACGCTCGGCGGGCTCGCCGTCGGCGCGCCGATCATGGCGTTCGCGGCCTCCCTGAAGGAGGACAAGGGCCAGTTCGCCACCCTGCAGCGGCTCGTGATCATGCCCCTGTTCCTGTTCTCCGCCACCTTCTACCCGCTCGAGGCGCTGCCGGTGTGGCTGCGCTGGATCGGCTGGCTCTCGCCGCAGTGGCATGCCGCCCAGCTCGGCCGCGTGCTCTCCTACGGGATGGCCGAGCCGGGCTGGCTCACCGTGGTGCACGTGGCGTTCCTGCTGGCCCTCGCGCTCGGCGGGGCCTGGCTCGCGGTGCGGATCTACACGCGCCGCCTCGGCTGGGTCCGCGGCGCCCCGGACCGCGACGCCGTCACGGCCGCCCGTCGGGACCGTGCCCCGCGCCTGGGCCGCCGTGCCCCGCGCCTGGGCCGCCGTGCCGCGCGCACCGGGGCCGCCCGCGCCGACGTCGCACCCGCCGCCGCGCAGGCGGACCCGGCCGCGCCGTCGTCGGTGGTGCGGGAACACGCCGTCGCCGTGCCGCCCATGCCCGAGATCCCCGTGCGCCGCGGCCCGCTGGCCGGCGCGTACTCGGGCAACGTGCGCGCGGTGATGGAGCGGGCGTTCCTCTCCCTGAAGTCCAACAACTGGGTGGTGTTCTTCTCCGGGTTCTTCGAGCCCGTGCTCTACCTGGCCTCCATGGGGCTGGGTCTCGGTGCGCTGGTCGGCGACGTGGCCGGCCCGGACGGCACCCCCGTCCCGTACGGCATGTACCTCGCCCCCGCGCTGCTGGCGGTCTCGGCGATGAACGGCGCCATCTACGACTCCACGTGGAACGTGTTCTTCAAGCTGCGCTACGCGAAGACGTACCAGACCATGCTCTCCACGCGGCTGGGCCCGCTGGACGTGGCACTCGGGGAGATCGCGATGGCGCTGCTGCGCGGGCTGATCTACGCGGTCGGCTTCCTGATCGTCATGACCGCGGCCGGGCTCGTCACCTCCTGGACGGCGCTGCTCATGATCCCCGGCGCCCTGCTCGTGGCGCTGGGCTTCGCCTCCCTCGGCATGGCGGTGACGAGCTGGATGAAGACGTTCCAGCACATGGACTGGGTCCAGATCGTGCTGATGCCCATGTTCCTGTTCTCGGCCACGTTCTTCCCGCTCGCGGTCTACCCGGAGCCGATCCAGTGGGTGATCCGCGTGTTCCCGCTGTGGCACGCCGTGGAGCTGATGCGCGCGCTCGCGGTGGGCGTGCTGAGCTGGGCGACCGCCGGCCACGTCCTCTACTTCGTGGTGATGGCCGGCGTCGGGGTGTGGCTGGCCGCCCGCCGGCTCGGCGCGCTGTTCCTGCGCTGAGGCCCCGCGGGCCGGTCAGGCCGCGCGCGCGGCGCGGCGTCGCCGGACCACGTCCAGGGCCGCGACCGCGGCGGTGAGCGCCCAGCACACGGCCACCATGCCCATGGCGGTCGAGGCCGCGTGCGCGTACGCCGCGGCCGACGGCGGCCCGGCGCTCTCGGCTGCGGCGCCGGCCAGGGCCGCGAAGAACGCGCCCGTCACCACGGACAGGCCCAGGGCGGTGCCGAGGCGCTGCGCCGTCTGGGCGACGCCGCCGGCCGCCCCCGCCTCGTGGCCGGCGACGTCGTCCATCATCAGCACCTGCGTGCTGGTGAGCAGCAGGGCCTGCGAGGCCGACTGCACGATCAGCCCCACCCCCACGATCCACGGCGACCACGCGCCGGCCGCGCTGCGCTCGAACGCGAGCGCGAGCACCCCCAGCGACACGAGGCCCACGAGGGCGCCGAGCAGCACGAGCACGGGCCCGCGCCGCTGCACCATCGAGCCCACCCACGGGGACAGGGAGGCCACGACGACGGCGCCGGGCAGGCCCACGAGGCCGGCCTCGAGCGGCGTGAACCCCATGCCGCGCTGCAGGAAGATCGCCACGATCGCGAACACCGCCGGCATCGTCGCCAGGTAGATGGTGGACTCGAGCGCGCCGATCGTGAAGGACGGCCGCCGGAACAGGGCCGGGTCCACCATGGGCTGCACGCCGGTGGCCGCCGCCCGGGCCTTCACGCGCTTCTCCCAGAGCCACCACGCCGTCACGAGCGCGGCGGCGAGCACCAGCAGCCCGGCGGTGCCCGGGACGATGAACGGCACCATGAGGCTCACCCCGCCGGCGCCGAGCAGCAGGGCGCCCACCGGGTCGAGCGCGGCGATCCCGCGCGGTCCGGGGGCGGCGGGCAGGCCGTGCACGCGGGTGGGCGGCGGCAGCCAGAGGGCGCCCATCGCGACGGCGGCCAGGCCCACGGGCACGTTCATGAGGAACGTGGAGCGCCAGCCCCACTCGGGGCCGAACGCGCCGAGGAACAGCCCGCCGAGCAGGGGTCCCACGGCCACGCCGAGGCCCACCACGGTGCCGAAGAGCCCGTAGGCCCGCCCGCGGGCGCGGCCGTGGAAGTTCGACTGGATGAACCCGATGACCTGGGGGTTGAACACACCCGCGCCCAGGCCCGTGAGCAGGCGCCCCGCGTTGAGCAGCAGGGTGTCCCCGGCCAGGCCGGAGAGCAGGGAGCCGAGCATGTACAGCGTGATGCCCGCCAGGAACAGGCTCTTGCGGCCCCACAGGTCGCCGGCGCGGCCCGCGGCCACGAGCACGGTGCCGAACGTCAGCGTGTACCCCGCCAGCACCCACTGCAGATCCGCGCTCGTGGCGTCCAGGCCCGACTCGATGGCCGGCAGCGCCACGTTCACCACGGACACGCTCATCAGAGCGAGGAAGAGCGGCATGAGCAGCGCGGTGAGGATGCGGCGCTGGTCAGGGGTGAAGGCCCCGGACGCGGAGTCGGCGGGGCGCGGGGGGCGGGGGGTCATCGCCTCAGGATAGGCGCCGACGCGGGACGCCCGATTCGGAGCGCACCCCACGATGCGGGATGATGGAGGGCAGACCCCACGAGCCCCTCCGGAGGAGCACCCATGTCCCAGTCCCTGACCCCCGGTCCCGACGGCGCGCGCCGCGGCCCCCGCGCCGGCCTGCGCGTGGGATCGCTCGGCTTCGTCGCGATGATCGTCATCCTGATCGTGGCGATCATCTTCGCCGCGAACCAGAACGACGTGATCGGGTGGCTCGTGGTCGCCGTCGCCGCCGGCTGGCTCGTGTTCGCGGTGGTCGTGTACCTGCAGATGCGCCGCGGCGTCCAGGCCGCGGGACGCAAGGTGGACACCGCCATGCAGAACGCCCGCGCCGACGTCGCCGCCCTGCGCGGCCGGGACACCGACGCCGCCGCCCCCGCGGTGGCCCCGCCGGCACCGGCCGCGGACCCCCTGCGGGACACCAAGCTGGACCACTCGTTCAAGATCGCCCAGGTGCAGGTGCGCGTGGTGCGCGAGCAGCTCGCCGCGGGCGAGGGCATGGACCGCGAGATGGTGGACCGCGCCCTGGAGACCATCGACATCACGGCCTCCAACGCCCGCGACATGATCAAGGAGTCCCGGGCCGGCGGCGCCGAGGGCCCGGTGAGCGGGACGGTGATCAGCTGATGACGGCGCTGCCCGAGAAGGACCCCGTCACCGGGAAGTACCCCGAGCCCGCCGAGGGCGAGCCCGTGGTGCACGCCAACGCCGGCGCGCCCAAGGCCGACGGCGCCGTGCGCGTGGCCACCGTGAACGTCAACGGCATCCGCGCCTCGCACCGCAAGGGCATGCGGGAGTGGTTCGCCGGTCGCGGCGTGGACGTGCTCACCCTCCAGGAGGTGCGCGCCCCCGCGGACGTCACGGCGCAGCTGGTCCGCGAGATCGTGGGCGAGGACTGGGACGAGGTGCACCTGGCGGACGCCGTGGCCGCCGCCAAGGGGCGGGCCGGCGTCGCGATCGCCTCGCGGTTCCCGCTCGGCGAGGTCCGCACGGGCATCGCCGACGCCGACGGGTACTTCGACGACGCCGGCCGCTGGATCGAGGCCGACCTGCGCCTGCCGGACGGCTCGCCGCTGACCGTGGTCTCCGCCTACGTGCACTCGGGCGAGGTCGACACCCCGAAGCAGGTGGACAAGTACCGGTTCCTCGACGAGATGGTCCGCCGCCTCTCCGAGCTGGCCGCGGGGGAGGGGCACGCCCTCGTCACGGGCGACCTCAACGTGGGCCACACCGAGCTGGACATCAAGAACTGGAAGGGCAACGTGAAGAAGGCCGGCTTCCTGCCCGAGGAGCGCGCCTACTTCGACCGGTTCTTCGGCGAGCTCGGCTTCACGGACGTGCACCGAGCCCTCGCCGGGCCGGTGCCGGGCCCGTACACGTGGTGGTCCATGCGGGGCAAGGCCTTCGACAACGACGCCGGATGGCGCATCGACTACCACATGGCGACCGCGGGCCTGGCCGAGCGGGCGAGGACCGCCGTCGTGGACCGCGCCCCCAGCTGGGGCACCCGCTTCTCCGACCACGCCCCGCTCGTGGTCGACTACCAGTTCTGACCGTGCAGGAGAGACCCGAGGCTGAGATGACCATGAAGAAGAACTCCGTCCAGGACGTCCTGGCCCAGGACGCCGCCGCCACCGCCCACCTGGCCGGCGCGTCCGCCCGGCACCGCGTGCTCTCCGGCATGCAGCCCTCGGCGGACTCCCTCCACCTGGGCAACTACCTCGGCGCCCTCGTGAACTGGGAGCGCACCCAGGCCGACTTCGAGGCGTTCTTCTTCATCCCCGACCTGCACGCCATCACCGTGCCCCAGGACCCGGCAGCCCTGGCGGAGCGCACGCGGGTGGCCGCCGCGCAGTTCATCGCCGGCGGCATCGACCCCGAGCGCTCCACGCTGTTCGTCCAGTCCCAGGTGCCCGAGCACGCGCAGTTGGCGTGGGTGCTGACCTGCATGACCGGCATGGGCGAGGCCATGCGGATGACCCAGTTCAAGGACAAGTCCGCCAAGCAGGGCGCGGACGCGGCCGGCGTCGGCCTGCTCGCGTATCCCATGCTCATGGCCGCGGACATCCTGCTCTACCAGCCGCACGGCGTGCCCGTGGGCGACGACCAGCGCCAGCACGTGGAGCTCACCCGCGACCTCGCCCAGCGCTTCAACCATCGCTACGGCGAGACGTTCGTGGTGCCCACCGGCTTCTACCCGGAGACCGGCGCGCGCATCTACGACCTGCAGGACCCCACGTCGAAGATGTCCAAGTCCGCGGCGTCCCCGAACGGGCTCATCAACATCCTCGAGGAGCCGAAGAAGACCGCCAAGAAGATCAAGTCGGCCGTGACCGACGACGGCACCGAGGTGCGCTTCGACCGTGAGGCCAAGCCCGGCGTCTCCAACCTGCTGACCATCCTCTCCGCGGTGTCCGGCACACCGATCCCGCAGCTCGAGGAGGAGTTCGTCGGCAAGATGTACGGGCACCTCAAGGTCGCGGTGGCGGACGCCGTCGTCGAGCGCCTGGCCCCCGTGCGCGAGCGCGCCCTCGCGCTGCTGGACGATCCCGCCGAGCTGGACCGCATCCTCGCCGCCGGCGCCGAGAAGGCCCGCGCCGTGGCCACGCCCGTGCTCGAGGACGTCTACGCCAAGGTCGGCTTCCTGCCGCCGCTGCGCTGAGCCGGACCGCACCGGCCCCCCGACGACGGCCCGCGCCCCCGACCTGCGGGGGACGCGGGCCGTCGTGTTTCTCCGACTCGAGGTGGAGGCGGCGGCGCGTGCGCGGCTGACAGGATGGAGGCATCGCCCCCGCTCCTGCCGCCGTGGGGGCATGCCCCACCGACAGAGGAGTGCCGGAGCCATGTCCACCGCAGTCGCGACCCCCGGGGTCGCCGAGGTCCCGCCCGGGGCCGAACCCGTCCTGGAGACGGAGAACCTCGTCAAGGTCTACGGCCGCGGGGCGTCCCGCTTCGACGCGCTGAAGGGCATCACCCTGCAGATCCAGCGCGGCGAGTCCCTGGCCGTCGTCGGCAAGTCCGGCTCCGGCAAGTCCACCCTGATGCACCTGCTGGCGCTGCTGGACCAGCCCTCCGCCGGCGTCGTCGCGATGGACGGCCGTCCCGTCTCCCAGCTCAAGGCCGCGGAGATCTCGCAGCTGCGCAACGAGCGGTTCGGCTTCGTGTTCCAGCAGTTCTTCCTGAACCCGAACCAGACGGTCCTGGAGAACACCGTGCTGCCGCTGAAGATCGCCGGCGTGGGCCGGGCCGAGCGCACCCGCCGCGGCATGGCGGTGCTCGAGCGGCTCGAGCTCGCGGACAAGGCGAAGAACAAGGCCACGGACCTCTCCGGCGGCCAGAAGCAGCGCGTGTGCATCGCCCGCGCGCTCGTGAACAACCCGGCGGTGCTGTTCGCGGACGAGCCCACGGGCAACCTGGACTCCGCCACCTCGGCGGCCGTGGAGGACATCCTCTTCGGCCTGCACCGCGACGAGGGCATCACCCTCGTGGTGGTCACGCACGACGACGACCTGGCCGCGAAGTGCGACCGTCGCGTCGAGCTGCAGGACGGCGTGGTCATCGCCGACGAGCGCGTCGGCACCGAGCGGGACGGAGCACGGGCATGAAGGTCACCGACGTCGCGGGCACGGCGCTCGCCAACACGATGCGCTCCAAGCTGCGCACCTTCCTCACCGTCGTCGCGATCGTGATCGGCGCATTCACGCTGACCCTCACCACGGGGCTCGGCGCGGGCATCAACAAGTACGTGGACAACGTGGTCGAGGGCTTCGGCAAGCCCGGCGAGCTGACCGTGATGAAGCAGCAGGACATGTCCTCGGCCGGTGCGGCGAGCGGTTCGCCCCAGGAGTACACGGAGCAGGACGCCGCCGGCGGCGAGATGTTCGGCATGCCGCTGCTCACGCAGGAGGACCTCGCCGCGATCGAGGACACCGAGCACGTCACCGAGGTGAAGACCTATCGGGTGGCCGAGCCGGAGTACATCCAGGGCCCGGACGACCGCAAGTGGCAGACCGGCTTCATGGGCAGCTCCGGCGAGATCGACATGCTCACCTTCTCGGCCGGCCGTGCCCCCGAGGCCGGCGCCGCGGAGATCGTCATGCCCGAGTCGTGGGTGGAGGACCTGGGCGCCGGCGACGCCGAGGACCTGGTCGGCACGGAGCTGACCGTCGTGGCGGCGACCCCGCTGCAGGAGCACAAGTCCGTGACGGCCACCGTGGTCGGTGTGACGAAGGCGGCCGCGTCCGGTGCGGGCACCGCCCCGACGCCGTCGGAGTCGCTCGAGCAGGAGATCTACGACATCACGACGGAGGGCCTGCCGGAGTCGCAGCGGAACACCTACTTCCAGGCCACGGCGATCGTGGAGGACCCGGAGGCGAACGAGGACGCCGTGAAGCAGGCGCTGGCCGACCAGGGCCTGCTGGCGCAGACCCTCGAGGAGCAGCTCGGCGTGATCCGCGGCATCATCGACGCCGTCACGTGGGTGCTCACCGGCTTCGCGCTCATCGCGCTGCTCGCCGCCAGCTTCGGCATCATCAACACCCTGCTCATGGCGGTGCAGGAGCGCACCCGGGAGATCGGCCTCATGAAGGCCCTCGGCATGACCGGCGGGAAGATCTTCGGCCTGTTCACCATGGAGGCCGTCGTGATCGGCCTGCTCGGCTCGCTGATCGGCATCGGCCTGGGCGTCGCCGTCGGACTCATCGCGAACCAGGTGCTGACCACCGGCCCCCTCAGCGGCGTCACCGGCCTGGTCCTGTTCGCGGTCAACCCCCTCGCCCTGCTGCTGATCCTGCTGCTGATCGTGGCCATCGCGTTCATCGCCGGCACCTTGCCCGCCCTGCGTGCGGCCCGGAAGGATCCCATCGAGGCACTGCGACACGAGTGATCCTGCCGCCGCGCCCGTCATCACCATCACCGTCACCCACGACACCGAGGAGCTCACCATGACCACCGATCGACCGAACCCGGACCCGAACCCGGAGCAGCCCGCCGCGGGCGGCCCCGGCCCGTACCCGGGCCAGAACCCCGCATACGGCCAGCCCGCCGTGGGCTCCCGCTACGGCACGCAGCCCTACGCGGCCCCGGGCTACGGCGCCCAGCCGGGCAGCCCGTACGGCATCGTCCCGGAGCCGGCCGCGTTCCCCGCGCTCCTGACGCTGACGCTCACGTCGCTCGCGCTGTACGTGCTGTCCTCCCTGCCGGCCCTGTTCGGCGGCGAGGAGAGCATCGAACGCATGCGGGACTCCCTTCGCCAGAGCGGCCTCACCCCCGAGCAGGTGGAGGAGATCGCGCCTGTCGTGGGCGCCTCCGTGACGGTGGGCACGATCATCGTCCTGCTCATCGGCGTGGCCCTGTACGCCCTGGTGTACTTCAACCTCCGCGGGGCCAAGAACTGGGCCCGCATCCTCGGCATCGTCGTCGGGATCCTGGGCACCCTCAGCGCCGTCGGCGGCATCTTCTCCTTCGTGACCTACCCCGGCATCGGCGGCGTGCTGGCCTCCGTGCTCAGCCTGGCGCTGGTGATCGTGAACATCCTGTGGCTGGTCAAGGCCTTCAACCCGCAGGTCGCGGCCTACACCCGTCAGGGCCGCCGCGCCTGACCCCGACGCCGTTCGCCGGCGGCGAGTCCTGGGTCGCCAGCCCTCGCCCCGGCGTCGGCCAGCGGAGACCATGGCGACATGGCCTCCGATCATCGACCCCCGCATCCCGTGTCCCCCCACCCCGACGACCTGGACGGCGGCGGGCGGCCCGTGGTGGGCCCGGATGAGGCGCGGCGGCGCATCGCCGGGCACTCCGGCCCGGACGCCCGCCCGCTGATCCGCCCCGACGCCCGCACCCCCGGCGTGTTTCGGGCGCTGCTCGGACTGACGGTCGCGTCCGCAGTCCTCTATGCCGCGTCGATCCTGCGCAACCTCCTCCCGGGCGCGGCCCAGGACATCGCGGACTCGCTGCCCGAGGGCGGCGCGCAGTCGCCCGCGATGACCGCCGAGGCCATCGAGGGCGCCCTCACCGGCAGTGCCTGGTTCGCGACCCTGCTGGGTCTGGCGGTCTACGCGATCGTCCTCGTCGGGCTGACCCGGCACAGCAACACGGCGCGCATCATGGGTGCCCTGTTCGCCTCGATCGCCATCTTCGTGACGCTGCTGGGGGCCATCCGCCTGTTCGTCTTCCCCGCCGGGGACGTGGTGCTGCCCCTGGTCCTGGGCGGGCTGTTCGCGCTCGTGAACGCGGCCTGGCTCGTGTGCGCCTTCAACCCGGGCCTCGCAACGACCTTCCTGCGCCGCCGGGCATGATGGGGGCATGCACCCCCTCGACGACGATCCCCACGAGACCACGGAGCGCGACCCCGGTCCCGATCGCGCGGCCCTGCGTCCCCTGCGCCTGTTCCAGACCGTCACGGCGGTCACGGGGGCACTGAGCGCGGCCGGCGTGGGGGGCGTGCTCGCGCTGCAGGCGACGCCCGGCTACGCCCGCGCCGTGCTGGAGGCGCGCTCCTGGGGCGCGAGCGAGGTCACCGACGCCGACGTCGCCGCGTTCCTCACCCCGGCGGGGGCGTGGCCGGTGGCCGCCGCGGCGGTGGTCGTCCTGACCCTGGTGCTCCTGGCCGGCATCACCCGCCGCATCCGGGCCGTGCGCCCCGTGGGGAGCGTGCTCGTGGTGCTGGGGATGCTCACGGCGGCCTTCTGGATGGTCGACGGTGGACGGATGGTGCAGGACGGGGGAGGGGGGCCGGTCGTGCTGGGTGCCGTCGTCGGGATGCTCGTGTCCAGCGCGGTGTGGCTGCGTGTGGCGCACCGGCGGGAGACGCGCGACGCCTTCGACGTCTGAGCTCGGACCGCCTCCGCCTCCGGTCCCGCCCCCGTCCCCACGCCGAGGCCCGCAGACACGCCGCTACACCGGGCCGGTGACGGCGCGTCTGCGGGCCTCGGCGGGAGGGGCACCCCTCCACGACGACGGCGGCCCGCCTCCTCGAGCGAGGAGACGGGCCGCCGTCGTGGTGCGGGGGATCAGAACTGGCGGGCCAGGATGGCCCGCTTCACCTCGGAGATCGCCTTGGTCACCTGGATGCCGCGGGGGCACGCGTCGGTGCAGTTGAAGGTCGTGCGGCAACGCCACACGCCCTCCTTGTCGTTCAGGATCTCCAGGCGCATGTCGCCGGCCTCGTCACGCGAGTCGAAGATGAACCGGTGCGCGTTGACGATGGCGGCCGGGCCGAAGTACTGGCCGTCCGTCCAGAACACCGGGCAGGACGAGGTGCACGCGGCGCACAGGATGCACTTCGTGGTGTCGTCGTAGATCGCCCGGTCGGCCTGGGACTGGTAGCGCTCCTTGGTGGGCGCGTGGCCCTCGGCGACCAGGAACGGCATGATCTCGCGGTAGGACTGGAAGAACGGGTCCATGTCCACGATCAGGTCCTTCTCCACCGGCAGGCCCTTGATGGGCTCCACCAGGATGGGCTTGGACAGGTCGAGGTCCTTCAGGAGCGTCTTGCAGGCCAGGCGGTTGCGGCCGTTGATGCGCATGGCGTCGGAGCCGCACACGCCGTGGGCGCAGGAGCGGCGGAACGACAGGGTGCCGTCGTGGTCCCACTTGACCTTGTGCAGGGCGTCCAGCACGCGGTCGGTGCCGTACATGGTCAGGCGCCACTCGTCCCAGTAGGACTCCTCGGAGGACTCCGGGAGGTAGCGGCGGACCTTGAGCACGATGTCGAAGCTCTCGACCTCGCCTGCGCCGCCACCGGCGGACTGGGTCTGCGCCTGGGCCACGGGGGCCTCGGTCTCGGTTGCTGAGTGGCTCATCAGTACTTACGCTCCATCGGCTGGTAACGGGTCACGACGACGGGCTTGGTCTCGAAGCGGATGCCCTTGACGCCCTCCATCTCCGCGGTCTCGTCACGGTAGATCATGGTGTGCGCCATGAAGTTCTCGTCGTCGCGGTCGGGGTAGTCCTCGCGGTAGTGCCCGCCGCGGGACTCCTTGCGGCCCAGGGCCGCGAGGGTCATGGCCTCGGCGATGTCCAGGAGGTAGCCCAGCTCCATGCCCTCGAGCAGGTCGAGGTTGAAGCGGTGGCCCTTGTCCTGGACGGACACGTTCTCGTAGCGGCCGCGCAGCTCCTCGATCTTGGCCAGTGCGCGGCGGATCGAGTCCTCGTCGCGGAAGACCTGCATGTCCGCGTCCATGGACTCCTGGAGCTCGGCGCGGATGTCCGCGACGCGCTCGGACCCGGTGGCGGAGCGCAGGTTCTCGATGTGCTCCACGGTCGGCAGCTCGCCGCCCTCGGGCAGCTCCACCCAGTCCGCCTGCACGGCGTACTCGGCGGCGTAGATGCCGGCGCGGCGGCCGAACACGTTGATGTCCAGCAGCGAGTTGGTGCCCAGGCGGTTGGACCCGTGCACGGACACGCAGGCCACCTCGCCGGCGGCGTACAGGCCCGGCACGACGGTGTCGTTGTCCTGGAGGACCTCGGCCTTGATATTCGTGGGGATGCCGCCCATGAAGTAGTGGCAGGTGGGGAACACCGGCACCGGCTCCGTGTAGGGCTCGACACCCAGGTAGGTGCGGGCGAACTCGGTGATGTCCGGGAGCTTCTCGTCGATGTGCGAGGGCTCCAGGTGCGTCAGGTCGAGCAGCACGTAGTCCTTGTTGGGGCCGGCGCCGCGGCCCTGACGGACCTCCTCGGCCATGGACCGGGCCACGATGTCGCGCGGGGCGAGGTCCTTGATGGTGGGGGCGTAGCGCTCCATGAAGCGCTCGCCGTCCGCGTTGCGGAGGATGCCGCCCTCGCCGCGCGCGGCCTCGGAGAGCAGGATGCCCAGGCCGGCCAGGCCGGTCGGGTGGAACTGCACGAACTCCATGTCCTCCAGCGGCAGGCCCGCGCGGTAGGCGATGGCCATGCCGTCTCCGGTGAGCGTGTGGGCGTTCGAGGTGGTCTTGTACACCTTGCCGGCGCCGCCGGTGGCGAAGATGACCGACTTGGCCTGGAAGACGTGGATCTCGCCGGTGGCCAGCTCGTAGGAGACGACGCCGGCGGTGCGCTTCTGCTTGTAGGCGGTGCCGTCCTCGCGCACGGCGTCCTCCTCCACCAGCAGCAGGTCGAGCACGTAGAACTCGTTGAAGAACTCCACGTTGTGCTTGACGCAGTTCTGGTACAGCGTCTGGAGGATCATGTGGCCGGTGCGGTCCGCGGCGTAGCAGGCGCGGCGCACGGGCGCCTTGCCGTGGTCACGGGTGTGGCCGCCGAAGCGGCGCTGGTCGATCTTGCCCTCGGGGGTGCGGTTGAAGGGCAGGCCCATCTTCTCGAGGTCCAGCACCGCGTCGATGGCCTCCTTGGCCATGACCTCCGCGGCGTCCTGGTCCACGAGGTAGTCGCCGCCCTTGACGGTGTCGAACGTGTGCCACTCCCAGTTGTCCTCCTCGACGTTGGCGAGGGCCGCGCACATGCCGCCCTGGGCCGCGCCGGTGTGGGAACGCGTGGGGTAGATCTTGGTGAGGACGGCGGTGTGCGCGCGCTGACCGGCCTCGATGGCCGCGCGCATGCCCGCGCCGCCGGCGCCGACGATCACCACGTCGTACTTGTGCACCTGCATTCAGGTCTCTCTTTCTGGGTGTCTGTGACGCGGCGGCCGCTCGGGCCGGCCGCACCGCAGGGTGAGCGTTTCCGAGGTCAGCCGCAGAAGGCCGGGGAGCCCTCGAGCAGGGCGCCGGAGGCGTCCACCATGCAGGGATCGAAGGTGAAGATCACCAGGGTGCCGAGGATGATGATCACGGCCGTGGCGATGTACAGGATCATCGTCAGCCAGAAGCGGGCGCTGCCGCGACGGGTGTAGTCGTTGATGATCGTGCGCACGCCGTTGGCGCCGTGCAGCATGGCCAGCCACAGGAGGGCCAGGTCCCAGAACTGCCACAGCGGGTGCGCCCACTTGCCGGCCACGAAGCCGAAGTCGATGGCGTGGATGCCGTCGCCCACCAGCAGGTTGGTGGTCAGGTGCACGGCGATCAGCACGACGAGGAAGACGCCCGAGATGCGCATGAACAGCCAGGCGAGCATCTCGAAGTTGCCGCGGCCGCCGCCGTCGCGCGTGTACTTGGGGTCCAGACGGCGGCTGCGGGGCGCCGCGATGGTGGTCTCAGCGGTGGTGCTCATGGCTCAGTGACCTCCGAGTGCGAGGCTGAAGTGACGGATGGCGAAGCCCAGGGTCAGGACGACCCACAGCCCCAGCACGATCCACAGCAGGGTCTTGTGGTGCTGGGTGCCGCCCTTCCAGAAGTCGACCAGGATGATGCGCAGGCCGTTCAGGGCGTGGAAGATGATCGCCGCGACGAGGCCGGCCTCGCCGAGCGCGAAGTACCACGTCTTGTACGAGCCGATCACGGCGTTGTAGGCCTCGGGGGAGACCCGGACCAGGGCCGTGTCCAGCACGTGGACGAGCAGGTAGAAGAAGATGACGACGCCGGTGACGCGGTGGCCCACCCAGGACCACATGCCGCCGTGGCCCCGGTACAGGGTTCCGCGGCCGTTCTTGGCCGGGGCCTGCGCAGTGGCGCTAGACACGGTTGATACCTCCAGGGGGAATGCACGATCCCGGTCCTCCGCCGTGGGACGACGACGGGCAGGGGCGTGTGCGAGTGGATTCCTCCACCTAGGGTAGACCCTTCCCGCGCCTCCGTGCCCGACCGGGACCCGGGCGACCACTGTGACGCGTGCGGCGCCCCGCCGCCGTCCTGTTCGGTCTGGGCTGTGCCCCGCCTGGGACGCGTCGAGTGGTCCCCCGTCCGGACGGTTCCGTAGTCTGGCCCGGTGAGCACCGATCCGAACCTGACCGATGCCCCGCGCGAGGCCGCGCCGGGCACGGCCCTGTCCCGCTTCCACGCCGTGATCCCCGCCGGGGGCGTGGGCACCCGCCTGTGGCCCCTCTCGCGGGCCGCCGCGCCGAAGTTCCTCCACGACCTCACCGGCTCGGGCCAGACCCTGATCCGTGCCACGTGGGACCGTCTGGCGCCCCTGGCCGCGGGCATGCTCGTGGTGACCGGGGAGGCCCACCGGGAGGCGGTGTGCACGCAGCTGCCGGCCCTGGCGGAGACGGATCTGGTGCTCGAGCCCTCGCCCAAGGACTCCGCGGCCGCCATCGGCCTGGCCGCGGCGATCCTCTCCCTGCGCGACCCGGACACGATCATGGGCTCGTTCGCGGCGGATCAGGTGATCTCCCCGGTGGAGGTCTTCCAGGACGCGGTGCGGCAGGCCGTCGAGACGGCGGCCACGGGCCGGATCGTGACCATCGGCATCGAGCCCACGCACGCGGCCACGGGCTTCGGCTACATCCGCCGGGGCCGCCGTCTCCGCGTGGCCGGCGCCCCGGACGCGCACGACGTCGCCGCGTTCGTGGAGAAGCCGGACCTGAAGGTCGCCCAGCAGTACGTGAAGTCCGGCCGCTACCTCTGGAACGCGGGCATGTTCGTGGCGCCCGTGGGCCTCATGCTGGCCCACCTCGAGGAGAACGAGCCCGCGCTGCACGCCGGCCTGATGGAGATCGCCCGCGCGTGGGAGACGCCGGAGCGGGACGAGGTCATGGCCCGGGTGTGGCCCGAGCTGACGAAGACCGCCATCGACTACGCCGTGGCCGAGCCCGCCGCCGCCGTCGGCGACGTGGCCGTGATCCCCGGCTCCTTCACGTGGGACGACGTGGGGGACTTCGCGGCGATCGCCCGCCTGAACCCGGTCAGGGACGCCTCCGGCATCACGGTGATCGGCGACACTCCGCGCGTGTACTCGGACGACGCGTCCGGCGTCGTGGTGACGGACACGAAGCGCGTCATCGCGCTGATCGGCATCGAGGACGTCGTCGTCGTGGACACCGAGGACGCGCTGCTGGTCACCACCACGGAGCACGCCCAGGAGGTCAAGAAGGCCGTCGAGGCGCTCAAGGCCGAGGGCGTGGACGAGGTCCTCTGACCGCGCCCTGGGCCGGGTCCGGTCCGCACCGACCGGCACCCCCGGAGTAGGGTGCTGGGCCATGACCACCTCCGACTCCGTGCTGACCGGGCCCCGTCCGACCTCCGTCCCCTCGGTGGGCCCCGTGGTGGCCGAGCTCGAGGACGAGATCGTGTCCTTCCGCCGGGACCTGCACCGGCATCCCGAGCTCTCCTATGAGGAGTACCGCACCACCGACCGCATCGTGGAGCTGCTCTCCGGCTATGGGCTCTCGCCCGTGCGGATGGAGTCCACGGGCGCCTACGTGGACGTCGGGGAGGGGCCGGTGGTGCTGGCCCTGCGCGCGGACATCGACGCGCTGCCGGTCGAGGAGGAGACCGGCCTGCCCTACGTGTCCGTCAATGACGGCGTCGCGCACGCGTGCGGCCACGACATGCACACCGCCGTGATGGCGGGTGTGGCCGTCGCCCTCGGCCGCATCCTCCGCGGGGCCACCGCCGACCCCGACCTGCGCGCGGTCGGCGAGCGGGTCCACGGCACGGTCCGCGTCATCTTCCAGCCCGCGGAGGAGCGGCTGCCCGGCGGCTCCCTGGCCGTGCTGCGGCAGGGGATCCTCGACGACGTTCCCCGCATCCTGGCGGCGCACTGCGACCCCCAGGTCGACGTCGGCTCGATCGGCACCCGCATCGGCGCCATCACCTCGGCGGCGGACACGATCCGGATCACCCTCACCGGACGCGGGGGGCACACCTCGCGGCCCCACCTCACCGAGGACATGGTCTTCGCCCTGTCCCAGATCGCCGTGAACGTGCCCGCCGTGCTCTCCCGGCGGATCGACGTGCGCTCGGCCGTCTCCGTGGTGTGGGGGCAGATCGCCGCCGGCAGCGCGCCCAACGCGATCGACAACACCGGCTACCTGGCCGGGACCATGCGCTGCCTCGACGCGGACGTGTGGGAGGAGGCCGGTGCGCTGCTCGACGAGGTGGTCCGGCAGGTGGCCGCGCCGTACGGCGTGCACGTGCAGCTCGAGCACGTGCGCGGCGTCCCGCCGGTGCACAACACCGAGGGCGAGACGGCGCTGATCGAGACCGCGGCGCGGCGGGAGCTCGGCTCGCGGGCGATCGTCCTGACCCCGCAGTCGATGGGCGGCGAGGACTTCGCCTGGATGACCCAGAAGGTGCCCGGCTCCATGCTGCGCCTCGGCACCCGGTCCCCGGGTGGCCCCATCTACGATCTGCACCGCGGGGACTACGCGCCGGACGAGCGGGCCATCGGCGTGGGCATGCGGGTCTTCACCGCCGCCGCGCTGCAGGTGCTCACGGGCGAGGACCACCACTGACCCCGCCGCCCGCCCCCGCCGGAGGGGACGGGCCAACCGTTCGGTAGACTCGCGCACATCCGGACGGGGCCACCCGCACGGGCCCCGTCTTTCCGCGGCCACCGGCCGCGGACCTCGCACCGTGCCTTCCGAAATGAGGACCCCATGGGCATCGCCACCCCGTCGGCCGCGCGCCGCCGTCGTCTCCTGCTCCCCGCCGCCGCGCTCGGCGTCTCCGGCCTGCTGCTGACCGCGTGCGGCGCCCCGCCGGAGCAGTCCGAGGCATCGGGCTCCGGCGCCGCCGAGAGCGAGGCCGCCGCCACCGTGGACGGCGTCGGCTCGGACAACAACGACTACAAGGCCTGCATCGTCTCGGACGAGGGCGGCTTCGACGACCGCTCCTTCAACCAGTCCTCCTACGAGGGCCTCAAGGCCGCCGAGAAGGCCTACGGCATCACCGCCAGCGAGGCCGAGTCGAACGAGCCCAGCGAGTACACCCCGAACGTGACCGCCATGGTCAACGCCGACTGCGACGCCGTCATCGGCGTGGGCTTCCTCCTCGGTGACACCATGAAGCCGATCGCCGCCCAGCACTCGGACACCCACTTCTTCGGCGTGGACGTCACCGACGGCGACTTCACCGACAACTTCCAGAAGCTCACCTACGACACGGCGCAGGCGGCGTTCCTGGCCGGCTACCTGGCCGCGGGCACCACCGAGACCGGCACCGTGGCCACCTACGGAGGGGCCGAGTTGCCCACCGTCACCATCTTCATGGACGGCTTCGCCCGCGGCGTGGAGCACTACAACGAGGTCAAGGACGAGGACGTCAAGGTCCTGGGCTGGGACAAGGACGCGAAGACCGGCTCCTTCACGGGCGACTTCGAGAACGTGGCCAACGGCAAGACGAACACCGCCAACTTCATCAACGAGGGCGCCGACATCGTGATGCCGGTGGCCGGACCCGTGGGCCTGGGCACCCTGGACGCCGTCCGCGAGGCGAACCAGGGCGGCAAGGACGTCAAGGTCATCTGGCCGGACTCGGACGGCTACGAGTCCACCAAGGACGGCAACCTGATCCTCACCTCGGTGAAGAAGAACATGGGCCAGTCCGTCACCGACGTGATCGCCGCGGACCTGAAGGACGAGTTCTCGGCCGAGCCCTACGTGGGCACGCTGGAGAACAAGGGCGTCGAGCTGGCCCCGTTCCACGACTTCGAGGACACGGTGCCGCAGGAGCTCAAGGACGAGCTCAAGGACCTCGAGGCGAAGATCATCTCGGGCGAGCTGAAGGTCGGTTCGGAGTACTCCCCGGAGGCCTGACCCGCCTCGCCACCGCCGCGGGGCCGGCCCGGACCCCTCCGGACCGGCCCCGCGGCGCGCGGGCGCCCGGCCCGCCCCCGCCGCCGAGCGCGGCACCACGAGCATCGACCAGACGGAAGGCCCTCGATGAGGCTCGAACTGCGCGGGATCACCAAGCGCTTCGGCTCGTTCGCCGCGAACGAGGACGTGAACCTGACCGTGGAGTCGGGGCGGGTGCACACCCTCCTCGGCGAGAACGGCGCCGGCAAGTCCACCCTGATGAACGTCCTCTTCGGGCTCTACGAGCCCACCGAGGGGGAGATCCTCCTCGACGGCGAGCCCGTCCGGTTCTCCGGTCCCGGTGAGGCCATGCGCGCGGGCATCGGCATGGTGCACCAGCACTTCATGCTCGTGCCCGTCTTCACGGTGGCCGAGAACGTGGCCCTCGGCGACGAGCACACCCGCGCCCTGGGCGTGCTCGACCTCGAGGCCACCCGCCGGCGGATCCGGGAGATCTCCGCCCAGTACGGCTTCGACGTGGACCCGGACGCCGTCGTCGAGGACCTGCCCGTGGGCGTGCAGCAGCGCGTCGAGATCATCAAGGCCCTCGTCCGCGACGCGCGCATCCTCATCCTGGACGAGCCGACCGCCGTGCTCACCCCCCAGGAGACCGACGAGCTGCTCGGCATCATCCGGCAGCTGCGGGAGGACGGCACGGCGATCGTGTTCATCTCCCACAAGCTGCGCGAGGTCAAGGCCGTCTCGGACGACATCACCGTGCTGCGCCGCGGCCGCGTGGTCGGCACGGCGGACCCCTCCGCCGAGGCCGCCGAGCTGGCCGCCCTCATGGTGGGCCGGAGCGTCGTCCTCGAGCGGCGCAAGACGGCCCCGACCCTGGGGGAGGAGACGTTCCGCGTCGAGGACCTCTCCGTCGTCTCGCCCACGGGCCAGGTGCTGCTGGACGCCGTGTCCTTCGCCGTCCGCCAGGGCGAGGTGCTCGCCGTGGCCGGTGTGCAGGGCAACGGGCAGACCGAGCTGACCGAGGCGATCATGGGCCTGGTCAAGGCCACCGGCTCCGTCACCCTGGACGGTCGGGAGCTGATCGGCCGGTCCACCCGCCAGATCATCCGCGCCGGCGTCGGCTTCGTGCCCGAGGACCGCTCCACGGACGGGCTCGTCGGCCCGTTCTCCGTGGCGGAGAACATGGTGCTCAACCGGTACGACGTCGCCCCGGCCGGCAACGCCGTGCAGATGCGCCCCGCCGCGGTGCGGGCGCTCGCCGAGCGCCGCGTGGCCGAGTTCGACGTCCGCACCCAGGGCGTGGACCTGCCGGTCTCCTCCCTCTCGGGAGGCAACCAGCAGAAGGTCGTCATGGCCCGCGAACTCGTGGACGGGCTGCGCCTGTTCATCGCCTCGCAGCCCACGCGCGGCGTGGACGTCGGCTCGATCGAGTTCCTGCACGACCGGATCATCGCCGAGCGCGACGCCGGCACCCCCGTGCTGATCGTCTCCACCGAGCTGGACGAGGTCCTCGAGCTGGCGGACCGGATCGCCGTGATGTACCACGGGCGGATCGTCGGCATCGTGCCGGGGGACACCTCGCGCGAGACGCTCGGCCTCATGATGGCCGGCCAGACCCCCGACGACGCGGCCCTCGCCTCCGGCGCAGACGTCGCCGCGGGCACGCCCGGCACCGCCGGTGAGGCGCCCGCCGCCCACCCCACCACGGAAGGAGAGCGCCCGTGAGCACCGCCGCCCCGCAGCGCCCGGCCCCCGCGTCCGACGCGGCCGTCCGGCCCGCCCCCGCCGACTCCGCCCTGCGCCGGATCCTCTCGGGCAACGGCACGGTCACCGCCCTGGCGATCCTGCTGTCCCTGCTGATCTCCGGTCTGCTGATCATCGCCGTGGACGAGGACGTCCGCGACGCCGCCGGCTACTTCTTCGCCCGCCCGGGCGACCTGCTCTCCGCCGCCTGGGCCGCGTTCGCCGGGGCCTTCGCGGCCCTGTTCCGCGGCGCCGTCTTCAACTACCGGGCCTCGGACGCGACGGGCATGCTCTACCCGCTCACCGAGACCCTCACCGTGGCGACCCCGCTGATCATCATCTCGCTGGGCATCGCCATCGCCTTCCGGGCGGGCCTGTTCAACATCGGCGGCCAGGGCCAGTTCATCTTCGGCGCCATGTTCGCCACGTGGTTCGGCGTGCATCTGCACCTGCCGGCCGGCGTGCACCTGCTGCTCGTCGTCGTGATGGGCGTGCTCGGCGGCGTGCTGTGGGGCTCCGTCGTCGGCGTGCTCAAGGCCTGGACCGGCGCGCACGAGGTGATCCTCACGATCATGCTCAACTACGTGGCGGTGAACCTGCTCGCGTACCTGCTGAACACCCCCGTCCTGCGGGCACCCGGCACCACGAACCCGGTGTCCGCGCCGCTGGACCGCTCCGCCATGTTCCCGCGGCTGCTGGGGACCGACTTCCGGCTGCACTGGGGCTTCTTCGTCGCGCTGCTGGCCGTGCTCTTCACGTGGTGGCTGATGCAGCGCTCCACCCTCGGCTTCCGCCTGCGGGCCGTGGGCGCCAACCCGGACGCCGCCCGCACGGCCGGCATCTCCGTCAAGGGCTCCTACCTGGCCGCCATGGCGATCTCCGGCGGCCTCGCCGGCCTGGCCGGCGCCACCCACGTGGCCGGCACGGAGAGCACGCTGAACACCTCCGTGGCCGGGTCCTTCGGCTTCGACGCGATCACGGTGGCGCTGCTCGGCCGGTCCCACCCGGTGGGCGTGCTGTTCGCGGGCCTGCTCTTCGGCGCCCTGCGCGCCGGCGGCGTGACCATGCAGACCGAGACCGGGGTGCCGGTCGACATCGTCCTCGTGGTGCAGTCCGTGATCGTGCTGCTCATCGCGGCCCCGCCGCTGGTGCGCGCCATCTTCCGGCTGCCCGCCCCGGGCGCCGCGCGCGCCCGCCGCGCGGCCGACCCCGTGACCCAGCCCGCCGTGGCCGGCGCCGCGCTGACCGGCGCCGGCGGCCACGCCGCCGCCCCGTCCACGGGCGTCCAGGAGGCCGCGACCGCCGCCGTCGCGGACCCGCAGGCTCCGACCACTGCACCCACGGACACGGCCCCGACCCACCGCCCGCACGAGCAGAAGGGGGACGCCCGATGAGCGCGACCGCCGCCCGGCCCCACGCCGACGTCGTCCGCCCCGAGGCCGCCGAGCCCGCCCGGGTCGTGGTCCGGCACTGGACCACCCCGATCGCCCTGACGATCCTGACCCTGCTGGCCCTGGCCGTCTTCGCCCTCGGCGCCCCCGAGGCGGCGGCGACCTTCCGACTCTCGAACGCGTCCGACGCCGTCGTGCTCCCGGACCTGACCGCCGACCCCGTGCTGGGGGGCTGGCTGCTCGTCGGGCTCATGGCGCTGCTGACCGCGGTGGCCTGGCTGGCGACCCTGCGCTCGGGGCGCACCCCCGGCTGGGCCGCGGCCCCGTTCGCCGTCGCCTTCGTGGCCGCGTTCCTCATCTGGGTGATCGGCTCGGCGGACAACACCACCGTGTTCCTCACCGGCCTGATCGCCGGCTCGTTCGCGCTGGCCGTCCCGCTGATCTTCGGCTCGATGGCCGGCATCCTGGCCGAGCGCTCGGGCGTGGTGAACATCGCGATCGAGGGTCAGCTGCTGGCGGGCGCGTTCACGGCCGCCGTCGTCGGCACCGCCACCGGCTCGCCCTGGGCGGGCCTGGTCGCCGCCATCGTGGCCGGCGTCCTCGTGTCCTGGCTGCTCGCCGTGTTCTCGATCAAGTACCTGGTCAACCAGGTGATCGTCGGCGTCGTGCTCAACGTGCTCGTGGCCGGCCTGACGAGCTTCCTGTACTCCACCGTCCTCACGGACGGGGACACCGAGCTCAACGCGCCGCCGCACTTCCCGAACCTGCGGATCCCGGGCCTGGCGGACATCCCCGTGCTCGGGCCCATCCTGTTCGACCAGACGATCCTGGGCTACGCGATGTACCTGCTCGTGATCGCGCTGTGGTTCGCCCTGTTCCGCACCCGCTGGGGCCTGCGCGTGCGCGCCGTGGGCGAGCACCCCAAGGCCGCGGACACCGTGGGCATCGACGTGAACCGCACGCGGTACGCCGCCGTCCTGCTGGGCGGTGCGGTGGCCGGCATGGGCGGGGCGTTCTTCACGCTCGTCTCCGCGTCGTCCTTCACCAAGGAGATGACGGCGGGCCAGGGCTTCATCGCGCTCGCGGCCGTGATCTTCGGCCGCTGGAACCCGATCGGCGCGTTCTTCGCGGCGCTGCTGTTCGGCTTCGCCACCAACATGCAGTACGTCCTGGCGATCCTCGGCACCCCGGTGCCGAGCCAGTTCATGGCGATGCTCCCGTACCTCGTCACGGTGTTCGCCGTGGCCGGCCTCGTGGGCCGCTCGCGCGGCCCGGCCGCCTCGGGCGTGCCGTACGTGAAGGAGTAGCCGTGGCGGACGGGCAGCACACGACGACGGCGCCGCGCGTGGACTGGGACCGGCTGCGGGCCGCGGCCCTGGCCGCCACGGAGCACGCCTACGTGCCCTACTCGGGGTTCCGGGTGGGCGCCGCCGCGCTCACCGACGACGGCCGCCTCGTCTCGGGCTGCAACATCGAGAACGCGTCCTACGGGCTGACCCTGTGCGCCGAGTGCGCGCTGCTGGCCGACCTGCGCATGGGCGGGGGCGGCCGACTGGCCGCGTTCGTGTGCGTGGACGGCGCGGGCGTGCTCACCATGCCCTGCGGGCGGTGCCGCCAGCTGCTGTACGAGTTCCGCGCCCCCGGGCTCGTGCTGCTCACCCCGGCGGGGGAGCGGGGGATCGACGCGGTGCTGCCGGACGCCTTCGGCCCGGCCGACCTGGAGCGGGCGGACCGTCCCTGACCTGCGGCGCGCTCCCGGGCCCGCTCGCTAGAGTCGGAGGCTGACCGTCGCAGCCGTCCCCCGAGGAGACCCCCATGACCGCGCAGCCGCAGGCCGAGCCCTTCGACGCCGTCGAGGTGATCCGCACCAAGCGGGACCGGGGGACGCTGTCCCCCGAGCAGATCGACTGGGTGGTGGACGCGTACACCCGCGGCGTGGTGGCGGACGAGCAGATGTCCGCCCTGGCCATGGCGATCCTGCTCAACGGCATGGACCGCGCCGAGATCGCCCGCTGGACGGACGCGATGATCGCCTCGGGCGAGCGCATGGACTTCGGCGGGCTCACCACCCCGGACGGCCGCCCCCTGGCCACCGCGGACAAGCACTCCACCGGCGGCGTGGGGGACAAGATCACCCTGCCGCTGGCCCCGCTCGTGGCCTCCTTCGGGGTGGCCGTGCCGCAGCTGTCCGGCCGCGGCCTCGGCCACACCGGCGGCACCCTGGACAAGCTCGAGGCGATCCCCGGGTGGCGGGCCGACCTCAGCAACGAGGCGATGCTGCGCCAGCTCTCCGAGGTGGGCGCGGTGATCTGCGCCGCCGGCTCCGGCCTGGCCCCGGCGGACAAGCGCCTGTACGCCCTGCGCGACGTCACGGGCACGGTGGAGGCCATCCCGCTGATCGCCTCCTCGATCATGTCCAAGAAGATCGCCGAGGGCACCGGCGCCCTCGTGCTGGACGTCAAGTGCGGCTCGGGCGCGTTCATGAAGGACGAGGCGTCCGCCCGCGAGCTGGCCCGGACCATGGTGGACCTCGGCCGGGACGCCGGGGTGGACACCTCGGCGCTGCTCACGGACATGTCCGTGCCCCTGGGCCGGACGGCCGGCAACGCCCTCGAGGTCCGCGAGTCGGTGGAGGTGCTCGCCGGCGGCGGCCCGGCCGACGTCGTGGAGCTCACCGTGGCGCTCGCCGCCGCGATGCTCGCCGGCGCCGGGGTCACGGACGTGGACCCGGCCGAGCACCTGGCCAACGGCCGGGCGATGGACGTGTGGAACCGGATGATCGAGGCCCAGGGCGGCGACCCCCGCGCAGCCCTCCCGACGGCGGCCCACACCGAGGACGTCGTCGCGGAGACGGACGGCGTCCTCACCGAGCTGGACGCGATGGCCGTGGGCCTGACCGCGTGGCGCCTCGGCGCCGGGCGGGAGCGACAGGGCCAGGCCGTCCAGGCCGCGGCCGGCGTCGAGGTGCACGTGCGCCCCGGCGAGCGCGTGGCCCGGGGTCAGAAGGTGCTGACCCTGCACACGGACACGCCGGAGCGCTTCGAGCGGGCGAGGGCCGCGCTCGCCGGCGGCTGGTCCGTCGGCGAGCTCGACGACGACGCCGCCCGGGCCCTGCGCGAGCGCTCCGTGATCCTGGACCGGATCGGCTGACCGGATGCTCGCGTGGCTCGAGGGGGCGATCCTCCACGCCTCCGCGCAGTGGTGGGTCCTGCCGCTGACGCTGCTGCTGTGCCTGCTCGACGGCATCGTGCCGATCTTCCCGTCGGAGTCGGTGCTGGTGGCCCTCGGCGCGATCGTCCGCGACGGGCATCCGTTCTCCCTGTGGGCGCTGTGGGGGGTCGGCTTCGCGGGCGCGTTCCTGGGGGACGTGGCCGCGTACGCGATCGGCCGTGCCGTGGGCGTGGAGCGGTTCCGGTGGATGCGGCTGCGGCGGGTGCGGGCCACGGTCGAGGTCGCCCGTCACCACCTGCACAGCCACGGCGCGCTGCTGCTGTTCACCGCCCGGTTCATCCCCGGCGGCCGCGTGGCCCTGAACCTCACGGCCGGCGCCACCCGCTATCCGCCGGTGCGGTTCGTGGCGCTGGACCTGCTCTCCACGGCCAGCTGGGCCGCGTACTCGATCATGATCGCGCGCCTGACCGCGGGCTGGCTGGAGAACCCGGTGCTGCAGATCGCCGTCTCCGTGACGGGTGCCGCGCTCGTGGGCCTGCTGCTGGACCGCCTGCTCAAGGCCCTGCTGCGCCGCCGGCTGGGCGCCGGGGTGAAGGGCCTCACCCTGGCCGAGCAGGAGGCCCTGCGCTGAGCGCCCTGCCGTAGAGTGACGCCCGTGACGACGACGCAGCTTCCGGACACCGCATCCCCCTCCCCGCTCGAGGTCGACCTGGCCGTCCTGCCCAAGGTCTCCCTCCACGACCACCTCGACGGCGGCCTGCGCGTGGGCACCGTCCTCGACCTGGCCCGCGAGGCCGGCGTCGAGGTCCCCGCGGACACCGTCGAGGGCCTGGCCGAGTGGATCGCCGAGCACGCCAACGGCGAGTCCCTCGAGAAGTACCTGCAGGTCTTCGCCCTGACCACCGCCGTGATGCAGACCCGCGAGCAGCTGCGCCGCGTGGCCCGCGAGTTCGTCGAGGACCTGGTCGCCGACGGCGTCGTCTACGGCGAGATCCGCTGGGCCCCCGAGCAGCACCTGGCCGGCGGGCTGAGCCTGGACGAGGCCGTCGAGGCCGTGCAGGCCGGCCTGGACGAGGCGGTCGAGGCCGCCGACGCCGCGGGCCACGTGATCCGCGTGGGCCAGCTGGTCACCGCGATGCGGCACGCCGACCGGGCCCAGGAGATCGCCGAGCTGGCCGTGCGCCACCGCGAGGCCGGCGTCGTGGGCTTCGACATCGCGGGCGCCGAGGCCGGGTTCCCGCCCTCCCGCTTCGCCGACACCTTCACGTGGCTGGCCGCCCACCACCTGCCCGTCACCGTGCACGCGGGCGAGGGCGACGGCCTGGACTCCGTCCGCTCGGCCCTCGTGGACGGCCGCGCCCTGCGCCTGGGCCACGGCGTGCGCCTGGCGGAGGACATCTCGGTGGAGTACGGCGGCGTGGACGAGGACGGCGAGCAGCTGGACGAGCTGACCGGCATCGTGGACCTGGGCGAGACCGCCGCGTGGGTGCGGGACCGGCAGATCGCCCTGGAGGTCTGCCCGTCCTCGAACCTGCAGACCGGCGCGGTGGACGCCGCGGCGGGCATCGCGGGCCATCCCATCGACCTGCTCGTGCAGCTCGGCTTCCGCGTCACCGTGAACACGGACAACCGGCTCGTCTCGGACGTGTCCCTGACCGACGAGCTCTACCTGCTCGCCGAGACCTTCGGCTACTCGCTCTCCGAGCTGCTGGACCTGCAGCTCAACGCGGCCGAGGCCGCCTTCCTGTCCGTGGACGAGCGCGAGGACCTCGCCGAGATCCTCGTGGCCGGCTGGGGCGAGGTCATCTCCGGCGACGCCGTCGGCCCGGTCCTCGAGGAGCTGGACGACGAGGACGAGGACGACTGATCCGCCCGTGAGCGCGAGTGTGGACCGTCTGGTGGCGGTGGTCGAGGCCCTGCGCGACCACTGCCCGTGGACGGCCGCGCTCACGCATGCCGACCTCGCCGAGTACCTCGTGGAGGAGGCGTACGAGGCGGTGGCGGAGATCGAGTCCCGCGACGCCGCCGCGTGGGCCGACGTGCCCGCGCGTCGGGCCGACGGCGCGTACCCCGCCCTGGCCGCCGAGCTCGGGGACGTCCTGTTCCAGGTGGTCCTGCACGCCGCCGTCTCCCGGGCGCCGGGCGCCCCGGCGGAGACGGCCGGGTTCCGCGTGGACGACGCCGCCGACGCCCTCACGGCCAAGATGATCCGGCGCAACCCGCTCGTGCTCACCCCCGAGGGCGGCCTGCGCCCGGCCGAGGAGCTCGCCGCCGTCACGCCGGAGGCCGTCGAGCTGGCCTGGGAGCGGGTCAAGGCGCAGGAGCGGGCGGCCGCGGGGCTCTCGTCCGCCGCCCCGGCCCACGGCGACGGCGGCACCGGCCCGGGCCTCGACGTCGGCGACATCCCGGCCCGGCTGCCGGCGCTGGCCGCCGCCGCGAAGGTGGTCGACCGCGCGGCCCGGCAGGAGCCGGACCCGCTCGCGGCGCACGTCCCGGCGCCGGCCGCCGAGGCGGGGGAGCGCCCGGCGGCGGTGTGGCCCGACGAGGCCGCGCTCGGGGCGGAGCTGTTCGCGCTGGTGCGCCGGGCCCGGGCGGCGGGGCTCGACCCCGAACGGGCCCTGCGCACCACGGTGGCGCGAGTGCGTGCGGGGGACTGGTCGGCGCTGCGTCCGTCCGGCTGACGCGGCGCCGCGCCGGCCCGGCCGCAGCCCCGACCGCGCCCCAGCGACATCGCAGCCGGGGGGAACGGCGGTCTTGTCGCCGGCGCGCGGCCGACCGGAACCGGAGGTCCCCGCTAGGCTGAGGCCGTGTCCACGCCGCGGGCACGACTTCCGACTTCGATTGAAGGAGACCCGTCCATGGCCCTGATCGACGCCATCCACGCTCGCGAGATCCTCGACTCGCGCGGCAACCCCACCGTCGAGGTGGAGGTCCTGCTCACCGACGGCTCCCTGGGCCGCGCGGCCGTGCCCTCGGGCGCGTCCACCGGCGAGTTCGAGGCGGTCGAGCGCCGTGACGGGGACAAGAAGCGCTACGGCGGGAAGGGCGTGCTGGACGCCGTCGCCGCGGTCGAGGGCATCGCGGAGGAGCTCGAGGGCGAGTTCGCCGCGGACCAGCGCGCCGTGGACCGCGCGATGCGGGACCTGGACGGCACCCCCAACAAGGGCACGCTGGGCGCGAACGCGATCCTGGGCGTGTCGATGGCCGTCGCCGTGGCCGCCGCGCAGGCCTCCGACCTCATGCTCTACAAGTACCTGGGCGGCCCGAACGCCCACGTGCTGCCCGTGCCGATGATGAACATCCTCAACGGCGGCGCCCACGCGGACTCCAACGTGGACATCCAGGAGTTCATGATCGCCCCGATCGGCGCCCCGTCCTTCCGCGAGGCCCTGCGCTGGGGCACCGAGGTCTACCACGCCCTGAAGACCGTGCTGCAGGAGAAGGGCCTGTCCACCGGCCTGGGCGACGAGGGCGGGTTCGCCCCGTCCCTGGAGTCCAACCGCGCCGCCCTGGACCTCATCGCCGAGGCCGTGACGAAGGCCGGCTACCGCCTGGGCGAGGACATCGCGCTGGCGCTGGACGTCGCCTCCTCCGAGTTCTTCGACAAGGGCTCCTACACCTTCGAGGGCCAGCAGCGCTCCGCCGAGGAGATGGCCGCCTACTACACCGAGCTGGTGGACAACTACCCGATCGTCTCCATCGAGGACCCGCTCGACGAGGACGACTGGGACGGCTGGCAGCACCTGACCGCGCAGCTGGGCGATCGCGTCCAGCTGGTGGGCGACGACCTGTTCGTCACCAACGTGGAGCGGCTGCAGCGCGGCATCGACGAGAAGGCCGGCAACGCCCTGCTCGTGAAGGTCAACCAGATCGGCTCCCTGACCGAGACCTTCGACGCGATCGCCCTGGCCCAGCGCCACATGTTCCACTGCATGATCTCGCACCGCTCGGGCGAGACCGAGGACACGTTCATCGCGGACCTCGCGGTGGCCACCAACGCCGGCCAGATCAAGACCGGCGCCCCGGCCCGCTCGGACCGCGTGGCCAAGTACAACCAGCTGCTGCGCATCGAGGAGGACCTGGCCGACGCCGCCGTCTACGCGGGCCGCTCCGCCTTCCCGCGCTTCCGCGGCTGACCGTCCCCGACGACGACGCGCGGGCCCGCCCGGATCCCTCCGGGCGGGCCCGCGTCCGTCCCGGGGGCGGCCAGGAGCCTGCCAGGGGCGGGCAGTAGGCTGGGAGGGTCCCCGCCACGCGTCCGAAGGAGTCCGCGATGAGTCCGCGCCGCCCCCGCGTGCCCCGTGTCGACCCGACGACGGGCGCCCCGCGCCGGACCGCCGTCGCGGCCCCGGCGGCCCCGACGACGGCCTCCCCGAAGGCGGACACGCCCACGCCGACCCCCGCGGCCCCCACGCCGGCGCCCGCGGCGACGGACGCAGAGGTCATCGACCTGCAGAGCGTCCAGGAGCGCCGCCAGGCCGGTCACCCCGGACACCTGGACGGGCACCCGGACGCGGACCGGGCCGACACGGCCCCCGCCGGGGACACCGCCGCCCCCGCATCCCCGTCGGCACCCCCGCGCCGCACGGCTCCGGCCCGCCCGGCCGGGCGTCGGCCCCGGCCCGCCCCCCGCCGCGCCGCATCCGCCGCCGCCACGGCCGCCCGCCGTCGGGCCCCGCTGCCGGAGCCGGTGCCGGCCCGGCAGATCACGGGCCGCTCGCTCATCGTCGTCGCCGTGCTGCTGGTGGCCGCCGTCCTGGTGGCGCCCACGCTGCGCGCGTTCCTGAACCAGCAGCTGGAGATCTCGGCCGCGCGCGAGGAGATCGCCACCATGCAGGCCCAGCGCGAGGACTACGAACGGCGGATCCAGCTGTGGGACGATCCCGCCTACGTGACCCAGCAGGCGCGTGAGCGTCTCGAGCTGGTCATGCCGGGGGAGACCCTGTACTCCGTGACGGGGCGGCCCTCCGAGACCGACACCGAGGCCGAGGACACGCCCGCCGCCGGCGCGGACGAGGTCGTCAACACCCGCCTGCCGTGGGCCGAGGGCCTGTGGGACTCGGCCGTCCGCGCCGGGCTCGAGTGAACCCCGCGTCCCGCCCCCGCCCGCACCACCCCCGCACCCCCGAGGACACCATGACCGTCAGCCCCCGCCCCGCCCAGGACCGCACCGTCACCGAGCAGGACCTGGACACCCTGTCCCGCCAGCTCGGCCGCCCGGTCCGGGACGTCGTGGAGATCGGTGCCCGCTGCGTGTGCGGCAACCCCCTCGTGGCCACCACCGCGCCGCGGCTCTCCAACGGCATCCCGTTCCCCACGACCTTCTACCTGACGCACCCCGTGCTGACGGCGGCGGTCTCGCGCGTGGAGGCGGACGGGGAGATGGCGCGCATGAACGACCGCCTCGCCCAGGACCCCGCGCTCGCGGCCGCGCACCGCGCGGCGCACGAGGCCTACATCGCCGAGCGGGACCGGGTCGGGGCCGAGGCCGGCACGGGGCCCGTCCCGGAGATCGCCGGGGTCTCGGCCGGCGGCATGCCCGAGCGCGTGAAGTGCCTGCACGCCCTCGTGGGCCACGCGCTCGCGGCCGGGCCGGGGGTGAACCCGCTCGGTGACGAGGCGATCGCCCTGGTGGCCCCGTGGTGGACGCCCGAGGTCTGCGCGTGCGAGGGCGCGTGGGACGAGGCCGCGGCGGTGCCCACGAAGGACCTGTCCCGGCACGTGAGGCACCTCGAACGCGTCGCCGCGCTCAAGGAGGTCACGGTGGCCGGCGTGGACTGCGGCACGAACTCCATCCGCCTGCTGATCTCCCGGCCGGCCGGGACGGATGAGACCACCGGCGCCGTGGCCGACCCGACGGCGCCGCTGGCCGACGTCGTGCGCGAGATGCGCGTGGTGCGCCTGGGCGAGGGCGTGGACGCCACCGGCGCGTTCTCCGACGCCGCGCTGGAGCGCACCTTCGCGGCGGTGGACGAGTACGCCCGCCTGGTCCAGCGCCACCACGCCGGCCGGGTCCGGTTCGTGGCCACCTCCGCCAGCCGGGACGTCTCCAACCGGGCCGCGTTCGTCGACGGCGTCCGGGAGCGGCTCGGCGTCGAGCCGGAGGTCGTCTCGGGCGCCGAGGAGGCCGGCCTGTCCTTCGCGGGCGCCGTCTCCGCCGTCGAGACCGCGGACCTGGGCCCGGAGGACCTCGTGCTCGTCGTGGACCTCGGCGGCGGCTCCACCGAGCTGGTCGTCGGCACGCCCGCGGGCGAGGTCGTGGGCGCGGTCAGCCTGGACATGGGCTGCGTGCGGTTCACCGAGCGTCATCTGCGCTCCGACCCCCCGACGTCGGACGAGGTCGCCGCGGCCCGCGCGGACGCCCGCCGCCTCCTCGACGACGCCGCCGCCCGCCTGCCGCTGGAACGCGTGGCGCGCGTGGTCGGCGTGGCCGGCTCGGTGACCACCGTGACCGCCGAGGCCCTCGGGCTCAGCACGTACGAGCCCGAGGCCATCCACGGTGCGCGCCTGCCGATCGCCGAGTTCCGCGCGGCGGCGGAGGGCCTCGTGGCGGCGACCCGGGCCGAACGCGCCGAGCGGGGGTTCATGCACCCGGGACGGGTGGACGTGATCGGCGCGGGCGCGCTGCTGTGGAGCACCGTCCTGGAGCGGGTGGCCGAGGTCGCGGGCGTCACCGAGGCCTGGGCGAGCGAGCACGACATCCTGGACGGGATCGTGCTCTCGCTGCGGTCCTGACCACGACGGCGGAGAGTGGAGGGGCCGGGCCCGTGCGTGCGTAGACTGGCGGTATGTCTCTCACTCCTGAACTGTCTCCCAAGCCGCGCCTGCTGATCGTCGGCGGCGGCTACGCCGGGTTCCATGTCGCCCGCGAGCTGCAGAAGAAGGTCGCCGAGCGCGGCGGCGTCGTGACCGTCGTCGACCCCCGCCCGTACATGACGTACTACCCGTTCCTGCCCGAGGTCGTGGGCGGCCACATCGAGGGCCGCCACGTGAACGTGGACCTGCAGACGCACCTCAAGGACGCCGAGGTCGTCCGCGGCGCCGTCGTGTCCGTGGACCACGCCGGCCGCACCGCCGTGGTGCGCGGCGAGGGCGGCGACGAGTTCGAGATCCCGTACCAGGACATCGTGATGACCGCGGGCGCCGTGACCCGCGTGTTCCCCATCCCGGGTCTGGGCGAGCAGGGCATCGGTCTGCGCTCGGTCGAGGAGGCCGTCCAGCTGCGCAACCAGATCCTGGAGCGCCTGGACGCCGGTTCCCTGATGACGGACGCCGAGGAGCGCAAGCGTGCCCTGACCTTCGTGGTGGTGGGCGGCGGCTTCGCCGGGATCGAGGCCATCGCGGAGATGGAGAACCTCATCCGCAACGCCGTGGAGCGCAACGAGCGCCTCTCCCAGTCGGAGATCCGGATCGTCCTCGTCGAGGCCATGGGCCGCATCATGCCCGAGGTCTCCGAGGAGCAGGCCCAGGGCGTGGTGGAGCACCTGAAGGACCGCGGCATCGAGGTCCTGCTCAACACCTCGCTGGGCGACGCCACGGACGGCGTCATGAAGCTCGTGGCCATGCCCTCCAAGGAGGAGGCGGAGACCTTCGCGGCGGACACCCTCGTGTGGTGCGCCGGCGTGGTGGCCAACTCCGTGGTCAGGAGCACCGACTTCCCGGTGGACGACCGCGGCCGCGTGGAGGCCACCCCCACCCTGCAGATCAAGGACGGCGAGGCCGGCGCGCTCGAGGGTGCGTGGGCCTGCGGCGACGTCTCCGCCGTGCCGGACCTGACCGGGGCCGGCCCGGGCGGCTTCTGCGTCCCGAACGCCCAGCACGCCATCCGTCAGGCCAAGCGTCTGGCCGCCAACTACATGGCCGTGCGCCACGGCGAGGGCGAGGTGCAGGAGTACGTGCACAAGTCCCTGGGCACCGTGGCGGGGCTGGGCTTCGGCCGCGGCGTGGGCAACCCGCTGGGCACCAAGATCGCCGGCATCCCGGCGTTCCTGGCCCACCGCGGCTACCACGGCTACGCGATGCCCACCCTGGAGCGGAAGTTCCGCATCCTGTCCGGCTGGGTCGCCGAGACCCTGTTCGGCCGTGACTCCACCTCGGTGGCGGGCCTGGACACCCCGTTCAACCCGTTCCGCCGCGCCGCGGGCGTCGAGCTCGAGCCCGGCCGCTTCGAGCGGCAGCGGGCCCTCGAGTCCTCGAAGGGCTGATCCCGCAGCCAGCGGGCCGCCGGCCCCGTCCGAGCGCATCGGGCGGGGCCGGCGTCGTCCGCACCCGGGCCCGCGTCCACGGGCCCGCCACGCCCCCGTGGCCCAACTGGCAGAGGCGGCCGACTTAAAATCGGCGTGTTGCGGGTTCGAGTCCCGCCGGGGGCACCACGCGTCTCCCCGCGCGCCTCGCTTCTGCGCCCACCGTGAACAGCCGGTGAACCGGCGCGGATCCACGCTCCGACCCCGCGCGCGGACACAGACCTCCCGATAGGATCGTGCTGAACCCCGGGGCACGAACGCGGCTCACTGCGGCGGCGTGCGACCGGGCCGACTCGACCCGAAGGAGTGAGCCGTGGCGAATCCGGTCATGAACTCTCAGAACTTCCAGCAGCAGATGCAGGGCGGCGGACAGGCGCAGCCCGGTTGGTACCAGGGCGGGCAGCAGTCCGCGCAGTCCCCGTACGGCCAGCAGCAGAGCCCGTACGGCCAGGCCCAGGCGTTCGGCGCCGGCCAGGCGGCCCAGCAGTACGCGCACCAGCAGTCCATGGAGGACGCCTTCCGCGCGCCCTCCGCCGGCCCGGAGCAGACCGGCCGGATGACCTTCAACGACGTCGTCGGCAAGACCGGCCTGATGCTCGTGCTCGTCGTGGTGGCGGGCGCCGTGGGCTGGTTCTCGCCGGGCCTGATGATCATCGGCGCGATCGCCGGCCTCGTGCTGGGCCTGGTCAACGCGTTCAAGCGCGAGCCCTCGCCCGTGCTGATCATGGCCTACGCCGTGGCGCAGGGCCTGTTCCTGGGCGGCATCTCGGCGTTCTTCGAGGGCGCCTACCCGGGCATCGTGGTGCAGGCCGTGCTCGGCACCTTCTCCGTGTTCGCGGTGATGCTGGCGCTCTACACCTCGGGCAAGTTCCGCCCGACCCCGCGCATGACGAAGATCGTCATGGGCGCCATGATCGGCTACCTCGTCTTCATGCTCGTCAACCTGGTCCTCACCTGGACCGGCATCGGCAACATGCGTGAGGGCGGCCTGGGCCTGATCATCGGCGCGATCGCCGTGCTGCTCGCCGCGTACTCGCTGACCATGGACTTCGAGATGGCCGCCGTGGGCGTGAAGAACGGCGCCCCGCAGAAGTACTCCTGGTCCGTGGCCTTCGGCCTGACCGTGACCCTGATCTGGCTGTACATCGAGATCCTGCGCATCGTCGCCATCCTGCGCGGCAACGACTGACCGGCGCCCCGTCCCCGCACGGAGACCCGCACCGCCGCCCCGGTCCTGCACAGGGCCGGGGCGGTCTGCGTCCGCGAGGGCGTAGATTGAGGGGGTCCCTCGCCGCCACCCAGGAGGTCCCGTGACCGAGACCAGCGACCTGCCCGCCTTCGGGGCCCCGGACGCCACCGGCACCCAGCACCGCCTGCACCGCGGGTCCGCGGAGGCCGTCGTCGTCGGCCTGGCCGGTGCCCTGCGCAGGTACCGCGTGTCCGGCGTGGACCTGACCGAGCCGTACGGCCCGGACGTGGTCCCGCCCGCCGCCAACGGCATCCAGATGAGCCCGTGGCCGAACCGCGTCGCCGGCGCCCGCTGGATCCTGGACGGCGTCGAGCAGCGCCTGGACGTCACCGAGCCCGCGCGCGGCCACGCCAGCCACGGCCTGCTGCGCAACACCCACTTCGTCACCGAGACGTTCTCCGCCCACGCGGTGACCCTGCGCGGTGAGATCCACCCCCAGCACGGCTGGCCCTTCCGGCTCACCCACCGCGTCACCTACGAGCTCGAGGCGGACGGCGGCCTCACCGTCACCGCCGAGGTGCAGAACCACACGGACGCCACCGTGCCCGTGGCGGTCGGCGCCCACCCGTTCCTGCGGATCGGGGACGTCCCGACGGCGGAGCTGAGCCTGCGCGTGCCCGCGGACGCCTGGATCCGCACGGGGGAGGACCTCATCCCCGTGGAGACCCTGCCGGTGGACGGCACGGACCTGGACTTCCGCCGCGGCCGGGCCGTGGGCGAGGCCGCCCTGGATGTGTGCCTCACCGGCCTGACCCCGGACGCCGACGGCCGGCACCGCCAGACCCTGCTCGCCGCGGACGGCCGCGCCGTGACCCTGTGGTCCGACCACGCGTTCGCCTACACCCACGTCTTCGTCACGGACCGGCTGCCCGGCCGTGACACGGCGCTCGCGGTGGAGCCGCTCACCGCTCCCGCGGACGCCCTGAATTCGGAGGAGGGCCTGCACCGGCTCGCCCCGCACGCCCGCTGGAGCGCCCAGTGGGGCCTGACCCCCCATGTCCCCGACCACCCACACGAGGAGGATCGCGCGTGAGCTCGACCCTGGCGGCCCAGACCAAGATCGACAAGGACGTGCCCTACGGGCTGACGGTGGCCGCGGCCTGGTCCTGGCGGCTGGTGGCCGTCGTCATCGGCATCGGCGTCGTGGTGTACCTGCTGGGCTTCGTGAGCCTCGTGGTGATCCCGATCCTCGTGGCCGCGCTGCTGGCCACCCTGCTGGCCCCGGTGTTCCAGGCGATGCGGCGCATCGGGGTGCCGGGCGTCGCGGCCGCCCTGCTGTGCGTGCTGCTGCTGGTCGTCGTCGTGGTGGGCCTCATGGGGCTCGCCGGTCAGCAGATCGTGCAGGGCTTCGCCGAACTGGGCGACCAGCTGGGCCAGGCCGTCGACGACGCGATCGCCTGGCTGGCCGGCGTGGGCGTGGAGATCCCCCGTTCCGGTGCCGGGCTGGAGGGCCTGTGGCAGACGCTGCGGGACAACTCCGCCACGGTCATGAACAGCGCCGTCTCGTTCGGCTCCACGGCCGTCAACATCGGTGCGGGCCTGTTCATCGCCCTGTTCTCCCTGATCTTCTTCCTCTACGACGGCGACCGCATCTGGCGCTTCCTGCTGATCTTCGTGCCGAAGGCGCACCGGGCCACCGTGGGCCGCGCGGGCCGCTCGGGCTGGCAGTCGCTCGGCTCCTACGTGCGGGTCCAGATCTTCGTGGCGTTCATCGACGCCGTCGGCATCGGCATCGGCGCCCTGATCCTGGGCGTGCCGCTGGCCATCCCGTTGGCCGTGCTCGTGTTCCTGGCCTCGTTCATCCCGATGATCGGCGCCACCCTGACCGGCGCGATGGCGGTGCTCCTGGCGCTGATGTCCAACGGCCTGGTCAACGCGCTGCTCATGCTGGGCGTGGTGCTGCTCGTGCAGCAGATCGAGTCGAACGTCCTGCAGCCGCTCGTGATGGGCAAGGCCGTCGCGCTGCATCCGCTGGCCGTGTTCCTGGCCGTCGCCGCCGGCTCCACCGTCCTCGGTCTGGCGGGCGCCGTGTTCGCCGTCCCGGTGCTGGCCTTCGTGAACAGCTTCGTCCGCGCCCTCACCGCCGACACCCCCGAGGAGCTCACGGAGCGGACGGACCACGCCCTCGAACCGGGCGGCGCGGAGGACGAGGCGGCCGGCTCCCACCGGTACCGCCCCTCGGCGCACGACGACGCCGCTCTCGCCTCCGAGGCCGACGCGGGCACCCGGCACGGGGACGACGCCTGATGGGCGCGACGCAGGCCACGGACACCCCGGACCGGGCCGTCCCGACGCCGTCGCCCCGGTGGGTGCGGCCTGCCAGCGGCCCGCCGGCCCCGGCGGCGCTGCCCGTCACGCTCGAGGAGATCGAGCGGGCGCGCGAGACGCTGCGCGGGATCGCCGAGCTCTCCCCGCTGCAGCACTCCCGGGCGCTCTCCCGGGCCGTGGGCACGGACGTGCACCTGAAGTGCGAGAACCTGCAGCGGGCCGGCTCGTTCAAGGTCCGCGGCGCCTACGTGCGGATGGCGCAGCTGAGCGAGGAGGAGCGCGGCCGCGGCGTCGTGGCCGCCTCGGCTGGCAACCACGCCCAGGGCGTCGCCCTCGCGGCCGCCAAGCTCGGCATCCGCGCCCGCATCTTCATGCCGCACGGCGTGGCCCTGCCCAAGCTGCAGGCCACCCGGGACCACGGCGCCGAGGTCGTCCTGCACGGCTCCACCGTGGACGAGTCCCTCGCCGAGGCGCAGCGGTGGGCCACGGAGACCGATGCCGTATTCATCCCGCCGTTCGACGACCCGGCCGTCATCGCGGGCCAGGGCACCGTCGGCCTCGAGATCCTCGACGTGCTGCCGGACGTGGACACCGTGATCATGGGCATCGGCGGCGGGGGGCTCATCGCCGGCACGGCCGTGGCCCTCAAGGAGGCCGCCCGGCGTCGTGGGCGCACGGTGCGCGTCATCGGCGTGCAGGCGGCCACCGCCGCCGCGTTCCCCGGCTCCCTCGAGGAGGGCCGCGTCCAGGTGCTGGAGAGCGTGTCCACCATCGCGGACGGCATCGCCGTCGGCAAGCCCGGGGCCCTGCCGCTGCGGATCGCCGCCGAGCTGGTGGACGCCGTCGTGACCGTCACGGACGACGAGATCGCCGCGGCCCTCGTCCACCTCCTCGAGCGCTCCAAGCTCGTGGTGGAGCCGGCGGGCGCCGTCGGGGTGGCCGCCCTGCTGGCGGGCCGCACGGCGGACCTGGGCTTCGAGCTCGGCACCACCGCCGTGATCCTCTCCGGCGGGAACATCGATCCGATGCTCATGCTGAAGTCCATCCAGGCCGGACTGTCGGCGGCGGGGCGCTACATGACCGTGCGCATCCCGCTGCGGGACCGCCCGGGCGAGCTGGCCACGATCTCACGGATCATCGCGGACACGGACGCCAACGTGGTGCGCGTGGACCACACCCGCGTCGGCCCGGAGCTGTCCATGGGCGGCGTGCACATCACGATCGACATGGAGACCCGCGGCGCCGAGCACTCCGCCCAGGTCCTGGAGGCGCTGCGCGCGGCCGGCTACAGCCCGGCCCCGCTGCCCTGACCGGGCCGGCTCAGGCCGCGGAGCCGGCGGCGGCCGCGGTGACGGTGCCGCAGGTCCCGCCCACCGCGCGGCGCACGGCCTGGACCAGGAGGTCCTCGCGCGTCAGCGCCTCGATGCGGCGGACCATCTCGCGGCGGTCGTAGCGCTCGTGGGCGCCCGGCAGCAGGCGTCGGGCCAGGTTGAGGTGCTGCAGCACGCCGAGCAGGAGCACGTCCTCGTCGGAGGGCTCGGCCTCGTCCAGGACCACGGCGGTCAGGTGCGCGAGCAGCTCGGCGCGTTCGGTGCCCCGGGGGACGTGCCGGGTGGCCAGGAAGGCCTTGCGCTCGGTGAGGCGGCCGGTCTCGGTCAGATGGGCGACGACGGCCTTGCGCAGATCCG
The DNA here is from genome assembly GCF_040546065.1 of Micrococcus sp. UYEF5. Lineage (NCBI taxonomy): Bacteria > Bacillati > Actinomycetota > Actinomycetes > Micrococcales > Micrococcaceae > Micrococcus > Micrococcus sp. UYEF5. The sequence goes on along the minus strand of NZ_JBEPNB010000004.1, from coordinate 150,055 downwards.
GCTTGCCGGCCGCCACGGTGGACACGAGCGGTCGGCCGGCCAGGGCGTCGACCTGTGCGAGGGAGGAGTCCAGGACGGGGTCGCCGGTGGTGCCGGCCGCGGTCACGAGCACGCGGGCCCGGTCCACGGGGACGTCCTCGAGGGTCACGATCCCGGCGGAGCGGTGGTCGGCCAGCGCGGCGGCCGCAAGGGCCACGCGGTGGTGGGATTGGCTCTCGGAGAGCCCGTCCTCGCGGGTGAGCAGCAGGTGCGCCTTCTCGACGGTCAGCATGGGGCCAGAGTAGCAACGGGGGCGCGGTGGGACCCGGGACGGACGACGGCCGCGGCCCCTGGAGGGGACCGCGGCCGTCGTCGGAGCCGGGGTCGGTCAGCCGGAGTAGGGCTGGACGTCCTTGACCTCGACCTTGATGTCCTTGCCGTTCGGGGCGGTGTAGGAGACCTTGTCGCCCTTCTTGGCACCGTTGATGGCCTCGCCGAGCGGGGAGCGCTCGGAGTAGACCTCGAGCGACTCGTCGTCCGCGGCGATCTCGCGGTTGCCGAAGAGGAACGTCATCTCGTCGCCGGCGACGACGGCGGTCACCACGGTGCCCGGGTGCACGGCGCCGTCGTTCTCGGCGGCCTCGCCGACGCGGGCGGTCTCGAGCAGGTGCTTCAGCTCCGCGATGCGGCCCTCGTTCTTGGACTGCTCCTCGCGGGCGGCGTGGTAGCCGCCGTTCTCCTTGAGGTCGCCCTCATCGCGCGCGGCCTCGATGCGCTCGATGATCTCCTGGCGGCCGGGGCCGGAGATGTACTCGAGCTCCTTGGAGAGGCGGTCGTACGCCTCCTGGGTCAGCCACGGGGCGTCGGACTGGCTGGTGGTCATGCTCTGTTCCGCCTTTCTGTCTCGGGTGATGCGGAGTCCGGGGCGCGGCGCACCGCATCCGGTGCGCGATCCGCGTCCGGCGGACGCGCCCGCATGCGAAAGACCCCGCCGATCAGGAGGACGCGCGTGACCCGAGGGCTCCGTGCGACGCCTGCCTGACTCACCGGCGGGGCGGGAATGCTCCGACGAGTCTATCCGGGCGGCGTGCGTCACACCAAAGGCGGCCGCTACGCCGAGGGCGGAGCGGCCGGGAGGGCTCAGACCTTGCGGCAGGTCTCGACAACGCCGGAGTCGCCCCGCACCACGGTGCGCACGTCCACGGTGTAGCGCTGCTGCGCGTCCGAGGGGGAGTCCCGTCGGTCGGCCGGCAGGGTCTCCAGGCGGACGGTGCGGAAGCCGACGGGGGCGGCGTGGGAGTCGGTGACGAGCACATCGCACTCGGCCTGCACGCCCTCCGGGACCGAGGCCTGGAAGGTGACGGTCGCGTGGCCGTCGTCCTCGATGGTGAAGCCGACGTCCTTGTACTCGATGGCGCCCACGGACATGTTCAGGCCGATCCACACGGACAGCAGCACGGCCACGACCAGCCCGAGACCGCCGAGGCCCGCCCACAGCCGACGACGGCCCGGACGCGTGTGGTCCGTGCCGTACCGGTTGGCTAATGTGGGGTCCTGCGCGCGGACCGCGGGGGCGTGGTGAGACATCCCCTCCACCCTAGCCGCTGCCCGCCGCCGGAGGCCGATGACGACGTCGGCCTGGACCCCTCACGCCGCCGCCCCCGCGGCGGCCCTGCCATCCGGACAGGAGTGTGCGATCCCCGTGACCGATCAGACCCCCCAGGCCCAGCCCGCCGCAGGCACCGCCCTGCCGCCCTCCACCGGGCTGCGTCTCATGGCGGTGCACGCCCACCCGGACGACGAGTCCTCGAAGGGGGCCGGCACGATGGCCGCCTACGCGGCGGCCGGGGCCGAGGTCATGGTCGTCACGTGCACCGGCGGCGAGGCCGGCACCCTGCTCAACCCGTCGTTCGGGGACACCACCCGGGCGGACCGGGACATCGCGGCCGTGCGCCGCGAGGAGATGGCCGAGGCCGCGCGCATCCTCGGCGTCCGGCACGCCTGGCTCGGCTTCCTCGACTCGGGCCTGCCCGAGGGGGATCCGCTGCCCGCCCTCCCGGCGAACTGCTTCGCCGAGGTCCCGCTCCAGGATGCGGCGACCCCGCTGATCTCGCTCGTGCGCCGGTTCCGCCCGCACGTGCTCATCTCCTACGACGAGGTCGGCGGCTACCCGCACCCGGACCACCTGCAGGCCCACGCCGTGACGATGGAGGCCTACCGGGCCGCCGGCCTCGCGGACGAGTACCCCGAGGCCGGGCCCGCGTGGGAGGTCTCGAAGGTCTACTACGACTGCGGGTTCAACCCGCGGAAGTTCCGCACGATGGCCGCGGTGGCCGAGGCCGACGGCGAGGACGTGCCGTTCGCCCGACGCCTGATGATGTTCGACGCGATGGACGCGATGCGCGAGGTGCTGCGCCGCCGTGAAGCCGGGGAGGACGTGCCCGACCCGGAGGTCATCCCGCCGTGGGTCACCGCGGACCACGACGTCACCACCCAGGTGGACGTCACCGGCTTCCTCGACGAGCGCGACGCCGCCCTGCGGGCGCACCGCACGCAGATCGACCCCGACGGCATGTTCTTCGACGCCCCCCACGACCTGCAGCGGCGCGCCTGGCCGTGGGAGGATTTCGCGCTGATCGACTCGCGCGTGCCCTCCGAGCTGCCGGAGCACGACCTCTTCGCCGGCCTGCGCTGAGCCGCCCCGGCTCGGGCCGTGCAGCCGGGGCCGGTAGAGTGGGGCGGCGTGACACCCCTGTCTGGCCTTCCCCTCGTCCTCACCGCGCTCGCGGCCGCGAGCCCCGCGCCGGTGCCCGCCGTCCCGGAGCCGACGCTGCGCCCCGGGCTCGAGGAGGCGGAGGTCACCCCCGGCATCGAGGGGTTCCTGTTCACCGCGCTCATGGTGGTCATGGCGATCATCGTCCTCCGCGTCATGGTCCGCTCGGTGCGCCGCGTCCAGCAGCGGTCCCCGGAGGCCGAGGCCATGCTCGTGGAGCGCCATCAGCAGCACCTGCCGGACGAGGTCCGCGCGGGCGGCGAGCACCTGGACGCGGACTCCGAGGACCGGCTGCGCCGCCTGCAGGAGAAGTACCCCGGCTACCTCCAGGAGCCGGCCCCGGAGCCCCAGGCCCCGGACACCGGACGCGACTGACCGTCGTCGGGCCCGTGCACGCCCGAGATTCGGCGCCGGAGACTCCACGCCCGAACCCTTGAGGCCCGCAGACGCGCCGCTACGGCATGGACGTAGCGGCGCGTCTGCGGGCCTCGGCGCTGCCCGGCGGGGCGCAGACCCCCGTCCCTGCCGCGCTCAGGCGACGAGGAGCACCGCCCGGTAGATGGCGACGGCGTGGCACACGAAGCCGGCCACCGTGAAGGCGTGGAACAGCTCGTGGAAGCCGAACCACTCGCGGTGGATCGTGGGGGCCTGCAGCGCGTAGCAGACCGCGCCCGTGATGTACGCGATGCCGCCGGCCACGATCAGCCACCCCGCCGCCGCATCCGCGGCGAAGAAGTCGCCCAGGTACAGCAGCGCCGCCAGCCCGAGCACCACGTACACCGGCGTGTAGAGCCAGCGCGGCGCGTCCGTCCACAGCACCCGGAACGCGACGCCGGCCACGGCCCCCACCCACACCAGGGTGAGCAGCACACGCGCCCGGTCCGGAGGCAGCAGGGCCAGGGAGAGCGGCGTGTAGGTGCCGGCGATGACCAGCATGATGTTCGTGTGGTCCAGCCGCTTGAGGACACGGGAGACCACCTCGTTCCACTGCACCAGGTGGTACGTCGCCGAGACCGCGAACAGCAGCAGGCCCGTCACGGCGTAGACCGCGCTGGCCCACCGCAGCGTCGCGGTCGGCGCGAGCACGATGAGCACGATGCCGGCCGCGAGCGTCAGGGGCGCCATGGCCGCGTGGATCCAGCCGCGCAGTCGGGGCTTGTACAGCGGATGGTCGGGGTCGCGGATGCGCTCGATGCGCCAGCGCAGGCGACGGGCGGCGTCGGTCTCGCGGAGGGGTGTCACAGGGTCCATGCCTCCATTGTCGTCGGTCGACCCGGGGCCGGGGCACGGGATGGTCGCTGTGTGCCGCGCGCGTATCCTGGAGGCTCGCAGGACCGTCCGAGAGGGGAGCGCGCCGTGGGTCGACCCGAGGCCTTCTACCGCCTGTACGAGCGGCGGCTGACGCGCGGCCTGGACCCGGAGCGGCTGCCCCGGCACATCGGCGTGCTGGTGGACGGCAACCGTCGCTGGGCCCGCGCGTTCGGAGCGTCCACGCAGCAGGGCCACCAGGCCGGCGCCGAGCGCATCCTCGACTTCATCGGCTGGTGCGACGAGGCCGGGATCCCCGTGGTCACGCTCTACATGCTCTCCACCGAGAACCTGCGGCGCCCGGCGGAGGAGCTCGCCCCGCTCCTGGAGATCATCCAGACGACGGCGGAGCGCCTCGCCCAGCCGGCCGAGGGCCGCGCCCCCGTCTGCGTGCAGCCGGTCGGCGCGGTGGACCTGCTCCCCGAGCCCATGGCGCGACGGCTCGCCGAGGTGGCCGAACAGACCAAGGACCACGACGGCGTGCACGTGAACGTGGCCGTGGGCTACGGGGGCCGCCAGGAGATCCTCGACGCCGTGCGCGAGCTGCTGCGGGACGAGCACGCCCTGGGCCACAGCGCGGCGGAGGTGGCCGAGTCCGTCACCGTCGAGCAGATCGCGGACCGGCTCTACACGCGCGGCCAGCCGGACCCGGACCTGGTCATCCGCACGTCCGGGGAGCAGCGGCTCTCCGGGTTCCTGCTCTGGCAGTCCGCGTACTCGGAGTTCTACTTCTGCGAGGCCATGTGGCCCGCGTTCCGCAAGGTCGACTTCCTGCGTGCCCTGCGCGACTACGGCAGCCGTCAGCGCCGGTTCGGCACCTGACGGTCGGCGCGGCCCCACCACAGGCCCAGCAGCACCCCGACGACGGCCCCGGCCAGGTGGCCGGTCCACGAGATGCCGGGTGCCGGCAGCAGGCCGATCAGGCTCGAGCCCAGGTGCGTGAGCGCGACGAGCACGGAGACGACGACCGCCCCGATCCGTCGCACCGCGATCCCGTAGACGATCAGGAACGCGATCAGCGCGTACACGATCCCGGAGGCGCCGATGTGCACGCCCGGGGTGCCGATCACCCAGGTCAGCAGGCCCGAGCCCAGCCAGGCGCAGACGAGCAGGGCCACCGGTCGGCGCGAGACCAGGGCGGCCAGCGGACCGAGGACGAGCAGCGCCGTCGTGTTGCCGATCAGGTGGGCCCAGCCGGCGTGCAGCACGGGGGAGAACAGGACCCCGTCGAGACCGTCGAGGCGTCGGGGGATCAGGCCCACGCCGGGGATGATCACCCGGCCGAGGAAGATCAGCACGACCTGCGCGACCCACATGGCCGCGATCAGCACGGCGGTGGGCGCGACGGCGCCCAGCAGGCGGCCGCCGGCGCGCTCGGCCAGGGTCGGGGCGGGGGCCGGGCCGCCCGGCCGATCGGGCAGGCCGGGGGACGGGCGGTGCATGCTCATGGGCCCTCCTGGGGACGGGGAGCGGGCGGCCGTCGGGACGTCGGCGGCGCGTCTCCAGTGTAGGGAGCGCGGGACGTCGGGGCCGTGGCGGGGCTCGGACGGACCGTCACCGCGACTTCATCCCGGGTTCACCGTGCCGGGACCCGGCGGACGACGCCGCTTCCTAGCGTGGCCCGTGGGCGGACCCCCGCACGCACGGTTCACCGGCACAGGAGGCAGACATGGTGGCAGAGCTCGTGGAGCACGCGCAGACCCGGCAGGAGCCGCCGAGGCCGAACCGGCCGGGCCAGGCGCGTGCCGAGGCGGGGCCGGCGGAGGCGACCGGCCTGCGGACCTACGTGGTGGACACGTCCGTGCTGCTCTCGGACCCGCGCGCCCTGCTGCACTTCGCCGAGCACGAGGTGGTCCTGCCGCTCGTGGTGGTCTCGGAGCTCGAGGCCAAGCGCGCCGACCCCGACCTCGGCTACTACGCGCGCACGGCCCTGCGCCTGCTCGACGACCTGCGCGGCCGCCACGGCGCGCTGGACCAGCCCGTGCCGATCACCCCCGAGGGCGGCACGCTGCGGATCGAACTGAACCACGTGTCCGTGGACGTGCTGCCCCTGGGCATCCGCGGCACGGACAACGACTCCCGCATCCTCGCCGTCGCGAAGGCGCTCGCGGACGAGGGCGCCACGGTCACGGTCGTGTCCAAGGACCTGCCGATGCGCGTGAAGGCGGCGGCCATGGGCCTCGCCGCGGACGAGTACCGCCACGAGCTCGTGCGTGACTCGGGCTGGCGCGGCACCGTCTCCCTCAGCGTGGCGCAGGAGCGGCTGGACGCCCTCTACGACGACGGCGAGGTCGACCTGGCCGGCGTCCCGCTGGGGACCCTGACCGGCACGGGCGTCGAGACCGGGCCGGAGGAGGCCCCGGCCGAGGCGGACCGCCTGCCGATCAACACGGGGCTGGTGCTCACCGCGCCCCGGGGCTCCGCTCTGGCCCGGGTCGGCGAGGGCGGCCGAGCCTGCCTGGTGCGCGGGGACCGCGACGTGTTCGGCCTGCACGGCCGCTCCGCCGAGCAGCGGCTGGCCATCGAGCTGCTGACGGATCCGAGCGTGGGCATCGTCTCCCTCGGCGGCCGCGCGGGCACCGGCAAGTCCGCGCTGGCGCTGTGCGCGGGCCTCGACGCCGTGATGGAGCGCCGCGAGCACCGCAGGGTGGTCGTGTTCCGCCCGCTGTACGCCGTCGGCGGCCAGGACCTGGGCTACCTGCCCGGCTCCGAGGGCGACAAGATGGGCCCGTGGGCGCAGGCCGTGTTCGACACCCTGGGCGCGCTCGTCTCCCCGTCCGTGGTGGACGAGGTGGTGGACCGCGGGATGCTGGAGATCCTGCCGCTGACGCACATCCGCGGCCGCTCGCTGCACGATGCGTGGGTGATCGTGGACGAGGCGCAGTCGCTCGAGCGGAACGTGCTGCTCACGGTGCTGAGCCGGATGGGCCGCAACTCGAAGGTGGTGCTGACCCACGACGTCGCCCAGCGGGACAACCTGCGCGTGGGCCGGCACGACGGCATCGCGGCCGTGGTGGAGCGCCTCAAGGGCCACCCGCTGTTCGGGCACGTGACGCTGACCCGTTCCGAGCGCTCGCCGATCGCCGCGCTGGTCACGGACCTGCTGGAGGAGGGCCGAGCCTGAGCCGGGCATGAAAAAGGGGCCGCTGCCGAAGCAGCGGCCCCCGGCGGGGGTGCTCGGCCCCGCGGAGGGGGGATGGGGGACCGAGGAAGCCCGCCACCATGGCCCCTTTGAAACGGGATTGAGGCCATGGGGTCTGTGTGAGCCCCGTACGTCCATCAGACGGCCGGAAGCTCGTGACTTCAGAGTAGACCCGTGCGGGGGGGTCGTCGCAATGGGCGGCTCCGGTTGCGCTGTGGGCAGAACACCGGGTGGCCGGACCGTGAACGCGAGGTGGCCGGATCGCCCTGTGGACGGCGACCCGGCGTGTGCGCCGTCCGGCCTAGGCTGGGCGCATGAGCGGGGTGGGATGGGCGTGGGCGCACGGTGCGCCGGCGACGGCGGTGCTGTGGTCCCTGGGACTGGTGTGGTTCGCGGTGTGCACGGGCGTGCTCGTGCGCACGGACCTGCGCGAGCACCGGCTGCCGAACCGATGGACGCTGCGGCTGGCGCTGGGCGGGTTGACGATGATGACCGGGGGAGCGCTGCTGGCGGGCCGGGGTGACCTGGCCCTCTGCAGCCTGCTGGGCGGTCTCGGCTACACCGTGGCCATGCTCGCGCTGCACGTGCTCAGCCGCGGCGGCCTCGGGATGGGCGACGTGAAGCTGGCCGGCGGGCTGGGCGTGTACACGGGGGCGCTCGGCCCGACGGCGGTGCTCGCCGCCGGGGTGGGCGCGATCCTGCTCGGCGGAGTGGTGGCGGGGCTGCTGGTGCTCGCGGGTCGGGCGACGGGGCAGACGGCGCTGCCGTTCGGACCGGCGATGGTGGCGGCGGCCACCGGAGTGCTGGTGCTGGCGTGAACGTCGGACGGCCGCCCTCCGCACGGGAGGACGGCCGCTCGTCGTCGTGGTCCGGGAGGCGGCGTCGCGCCGCTCACCGAATCCGCAGGATCACTCCGGGTGGGTCATGGACATGGTGTCCAGGGCCTTGTCCAGCTGCTCCTCGGTGACCTCGCCGCGCTCGACGTAGCCGAGGTCCACGACGGCCTCGCGCACGGTCATCTTGTTCGCGACGGCGTGCTTGGCGATCTTGGCGGCGGCCTCGTAGCCGATCACCTTGTTCAGCGGGGTCACGATGGACGGCGAGGCACCGGCGAGGAAGGCGCAGCGCTCCTCGTTGGCCTCGATGCCGTCGATCATCTTGTCCGCCATGACGCGCGTCGTGTTGGCCAGCAGGCGGATCGACTCGAGCAGGTTGGCGGCCATCACCGGGATGCCCACGTTGAGCTCGAACGCGCCGTTGGTGGAGGACAGGGCGACGGTGGTGTCGTTGCCGATCACCTGGGCGCACACCATGATCGCGGCCTCGCAGATCACGGGGTTGACCTTGCCCGGCATGATCGAGGAGCCCGGCTGCAGGTCCGGGAGGGCGATCTCGCCGAGGCCGGTGTTCGGGCCGGAGCCCATCCACCGCAGGTCGTTGTTGATCTTCATGATCGAGTACGCGATGTTCCGCAGCTGACCGGAGGCCTCCACGAGGCCGTCACGGTTGGCCTGGGCCTCGAAGTGGTTGCGGGCCTCGGTCAGCGGCAGGCGGGTCTCCTCGGCGAGCAGCTCGATCACGCGGGCGGAGAAGCCCTGGGGCGTGTTGATGCCGGTGCCCACGGCGGTGCCGCCGAGCGGGACCTCGGCCACGCGGGGCAGCGCGCACTGGATGCGCTCGATGCCGTAGCGGACCTGCGCGGCGTAGCCGCCGAACTCCTGGCCCAGGGTCACCGGGGTGGCGTCCATGAGGTGGGTGCGGCCGGACTTCACGATGCCGGCGAAGTCCTCCGCCTTCTTCTCGAGGGAGACGGCCAGATGGTCCAGCGCCGGGACGAGGTCGTTCACGAGGGCGGCGGTGACGGCCACGTGCACGGAGGTCGGGAACACGTCGTTCGAGGACTGGGAGGCGTTGACGTGGTCGTTGGGGTGCACCTCGTCCTCGGAGCCGGCCTCCTTCAGGGCGCGGGTGGCGAGGGTGGCGAGCACCTCGTTGGTGTTCATGTTCGAGGAGGTGCCGGAGCCGGTCTGGAACACGTCGATCGGGAACTGGTCGTCGTGGTCGCCGGCGATGACCTGGTCCGCGGCGGCGACGATGGCGTCCGCGCGCTCCTGCGAGATGATGCCCAGCTCGGCGTTCGCCTTGGCCGCGGCCTTCTTGACCTGCGCGAGGGCGTGGATGTGGGCGGGCTCGAGGCCCTTGCCGGAGATCGGGAAGTTCTCCACGGCGCGCTGGGTCTGCGCACGGTAGAGGGCGTCCACCGGCACCTTCACCTCGCCCATGGTGTCGTGCTCGATGCGGAACTGCTGATCGGTGTTCTCTGCGGTCATGGTCACATCCTAGGACGGCGCGGGCGCCCGGTGCCGCACCGGACGCCCGACGTCGTCAGACCGCCAGGTCGCCGTGCACGCGGCCCGGTCGCGCGGTGCCCTCGGACAGCGAGTAGGTGAGCCCGACGACGGCGGTGCGCCCCGACTCGACGGCCGCGCGGACGGACTGCGAGGTCTCCAAGAGGTGGTCGCAGGTCTGGTCCACGTGCTCGGCCACGAACTCGTCGACCTCCTCCAGACCGCGGCGGCGCCCCGCCAGCACGGACGGGATGATGCGCTCCACGAGGGGGCGCACGAAGCCGCGCGGCATGGTGCCGGAGATGTAGGACTCGACCGTCGCCGTGACGGCGCCGCACGAATTGTGGCCCAGGACGATGACGAGCGGGATCTCCAGCACGTCCACGCCGTACTCGATGGAGCCCAGCACGGCGTCGTCGATCACGTGGCCGGCCGTGCGCACCACGAACACGTCGCCGAGGCCCAGGTCGAAGATGATCTCGGCCGCCAGGCGCGAGTCGGCGCAGCCGAAGATCACGGCGACCGGGGCCTGACCGGCGGTCAGGTCGCTGCGCCGCTCCGCGTTCTGGTTCGGGTGGCTCGGCTCGCCCGCCACGAAGCGGCGGTTGCCCTCGGCGAGGACCTCCCACGCCTCAGCAGGAGTGAGGCCGGAGGTGGGGACGACGACGTCGGGGGTCGGCGTCGTCTCGGGGCGGGTGTGGGGGGTCATCGGGTCTCCTTCGCGACGCCGTGGGCCAGGTCTTCGAGGACGGCGTGGTCGCCGGTGGTGGTCAGCACCACGGTGCTGCCGTCCACCTCCGCCACGAGCCGTCGCTCCGGCTTCGTCGGATCGGCGTGGAGGTCCCACGCGATCCCGTCGATCTCGATCGTCTCCGACGTCGGGACCTGGTCCACCCGCAGGCTCACCCAGGTGGGGTCGACGTCCTCGGCCTGCTGCAGGCCCGCGAACACCGTGTCCGTGACCACCCAGCCGACGTCCCACGTGGAGACGCCGTCCAGCTTCTGCAGGCGGGCGTAGTTGGCATACCAGGACTCCGGCACCTCGGGCGCCAGGGCCGGCAGGTCGCCGTCGTCGTGGGGGACCGTGGCGGCCTCGGCGGCGACGTCGACGCGGTCCTCACGGGGCCGCTGCGGCGGCTCCGGGTTGAGCAGGAGGACCACGGCCACGATCGCCAGCAGAGCCGCCAGGGAGAGCACCATGGCCATCCACGGCTGCCGGGCCCGCTGCGCCTGCGTGGCGGTCAGGACGGGACGGGGGGCGGGGGCGTGGGGGTCGGCGGAGCTCACGGTCAGCATTGTGCCACCCACGGGAGGCCGCCCCCGTAGGATGAGGACCGGGGCAGAGCCGCCCTCACGCCCCGTCTCGTGCGGACGGAGCGCCGCGAGCAAGGATCGGAGCAGCGATGACCAGCGCGTCCTCGGAGAAGACCGGCTACGAGAATCACGTCCCGGACCGCAACCTGGCCATGGAGTTGGTGCGGGTGACCGAGGCGGCGGCCATCGCCGCGAGCCCCTGGGTGGGCTACGGGGACAAGAACAAGGCGGACGGCGCCGCGGTGGACGCGATGCGCGCGTTCATGGACACCGTGGCCATGGACGGCACCGTGGTGATCGGCGAGGGCGAGAAGGACGAGGCCCCCATGCTGTTCAACGGCGAGCAGGTCGGCGACGGCTCCGGCGCCGCCGTGGACGTGGCCGTGGACCCGATCGACGGCACCCGCCTGACCGCCATGGGCTACAACAACGCGCTCTCCGTCTTCGCGGTGGCCGAGCGCGGCACCATGTTCGACCCGTCGGCCGTGTTCTACATGGACAAGCTCGTGGTGGGCCCCGAGGCCGCCGACTTCGTGGACATGCGCCTGCCGGTGAAGCAGAACGTGAACCTCGTGGCCAAGGCCCTGGACAAGCCCGTTTCCCAGGTGACCGTGTGCGTGCTGGACCGCCCCCGCCACGAGGGCCTGGTCAAGGAGATCCGCCAGGCCGGCGCCCGCGTGAAGTTCATCCTGGACGGCGACGTCGCCGGCGCCATCGCCGCCGCCCGCCCGGGCACCGGCGTGGACATGATGATGGGCATCGGCGGCACCCCGGAGGGCATCGTCACCGCGTGCGCGATCAAGGCCACCGGCGGCATCATCCAGGGCCGCCTGGCCCCCACCGACGACGCCGAGAAGCAGAAGGCCCTCGACGCCGGCCTCGACCTCGACGCGGTGCTGACCACGAACGAGCTGGTCACCTCCGACCACTGCTACTTCGCGGCCACCGGCATCACCGACGGCGACCTGCTGCGCGGTGTGCGCTTCGCCGACGGCCGCGTGCACACGCAGTCCATCGTGATGCGCTCGTCGTCCGGCACGGTCCGCACCGTGGACGCCGAGCACGACGTGAAGAAGTGGTCCAAGTGGCTGGGGGACCGCGACGCCCGCTGAGCCCGCGGGCCGGTCTGCCGGGCTCAGCCCCGCGGCAGGCCGGCCACGTGCACCGTCGCCGGGGCGCCGGCCGCGGCGCGGACGGCCAGCGGGCCGGACGCCGTCTCCGCGGCGGGCAGGAACACGGCCTCGCCCGGGCCCAGCTCGATCTCCTGGCCTGCCAGGGCCAGGCTCGCCGTGCCGCGGGTGACCACCGCGATCCCGGGCCCGTGCACGTCGAGTCCGTGGACGGCGTCGTCCTCGAGCGTGGCCTGGAGCAGCTCGAACTCCTCGAACGGCGGGCGGAAGGCCACCACGGAGTCGGCCACGCGCTCGGGCTCGGTGGAGGGCACCGGCAGCGCCTCGAAGGTGACCACGCGGCGCAGCTCGGGCACGTCCACGTGCTTCGTGGTGAGTCCGCCGCGCAGCACGTTGTCCGAGGCCGCCATGACCTCCACGCCCAGCCCGTGCAGGTACGCGTGCACGTTGCCGGCGGGCAGATGGATGGCCTGACCCGGGGCCAGGTCCACGCGGTTGAGCAGGATGGCCACCACCACGCCGGGGTCGTCCGGGTGGTGCTGGGCGACCTCGAGGGCCGTGGCCAGCGAGGGGTCGCGCTCGGCCAGGTCCGGCGCAGCCCGCAGCACGTCCACGACCTGCGCGACGGCGCCGGGGGCGCCCCACACGGAGTCGGGGTCGAGGATCGAGGTGAACGCGTCCTCGAGGTCCCCGGCGGCGAGGGCCTGGCTGATCCGGGCGGCGGCGACGGCGACGGCGGACGTGTCCCCGTCCGCCCGCTCCGTGAGGGCGCGGGCCAGGGCCTCGAAGCTGTCCGAGGAGACCTCGGGGGAGCGGAAGCCGCACATCGCCGCGAAGGGGGTCAGCGCGAGCAGCATCTCCGGCTTGTGGTTCGCGTCCATGTAGTTGCGCTCCGGGGCGTCGACCGGCACGCCGGCGGCCTCCTCCGCGGCGAAGCCCGCGCGGGCCTGCTCCAGGGTGGGGTGCGCCTGGATGGACAGCGGGGCGCCCGCGGCGAGCAGCTTCATCAGGAAGGGCAGTCGGCCCTCCGGCGCGGCGGGCCCGAGACAGCGCTCCGGGTCCGCGGCCACCACCTCGTCCAGGCCGACGTGGGCGCCGTCCGCCACGACGGCGACGCACGGGGCGCCCGGATGGTCGCCCAGCCACAGCTCGGCCTCGGGGCGGCCGGTGGGCTCGCGTCCCTGCAGGTCGGCGAGGAGCGTGGGGGAGCCCCAGGCGTAGTCACGGATCACGGGCTTCAGGACGTGCATGCGCCCAGCCTAGATCAGCCCGTCGGCCCGCGCGTCGCGCCTCACGGGGCGGGGACGCACAGCCCGTTCGTCGAGGACGCGTGGTTCAGCACGTCCTCCTGGCCCAGGTCCTCGGCCATCATCAGGTCCTCGGCGGTGAAGGGCTTGCCGTCGGAGCGGGTCGGCGGGGCCGGCCACGTGGCCGGGTCATCCTCGTCGACGTCGGGGGTCTGCGTCTCCTGCGCGACGACGGCCAGCGCGGTGAGCAGCGGCGTCGCCGTGACGCCGGTCGGGTCCGACCCGGCGGTTGCGGACTCGTCGGCCAGCATCTCGTCCACGCGGCGGTGGACGAGGTCGTAGTCGGGGTAGGTGGTGAAGTGGGTGCCCGTGTCGCCGAAGTCGGGCGGGCCGATGGTCAGCCGCCGCATCTTCTGGCCGCGCGAGCGCTCGGCGAGGTCCGCGAACGTGCCGAGCTGGGACTGCGGCAGGTCGGTGGTCACGATCTGCTCGCCCGCCGCGAGGATCCCCTCGAAGCGGGTGAGCACGGTGGCGGGGCTGAACTGCTCCAGCATCGCCGCCTGCATGCACTGCTGCCGGCGGATGCGGGCATAGTCGGTGGACCAGTGCCGGGAGCGGGCGAAGGCGAGCGCGTCGTCGCCGTTGAAGTGGTGGGTGCCCGGCTCCCACCAGATGTTGCCCCAGGCGCCGTCGGGCCGGACGCCGCGGTGCACCACGTAGCCGCCGCTGACGACGTCCACCCCGCCCATGGCGTCGATCAGCTGGGCGAAGCCGCCCATGTCCATGAGGGCGTAGCCGGAGACGTCCAGGCCGAGGATGCCGCCGGCGGCGTCCTTCATGGCCTCGGCGCCGGGGTGTTCGGCGTCCGGGTAGAGGTCTGCGTGATGCTCCTCCACGTCCGTGTAGAGGGCGTTGAGGATGCACTCGTCGCCGCAGTCGAAGCCGTTCGGGTACACGTCCCACAGTGGGGAGCCCTCGACGAACGGCGCGTTCTGGAGGTTGCGGGGCAGGGAGAACATCACGATGGCGCCGGTGCGGGCGTCCACGGAGACCACGTGCATGGAGTCCGGGCGCAGCCCCTGGCGGCCCTCGCCGGCGTCCGCGCCCAGGACCAGGATGTTGTAGCGGCCCTCGGCCTCCGGGACGGCCGGCCCCTCCTGGAAGACCTCGCCGAGCGCCCCGCGGCTCGTGTTCGCCGCCCAGCCGCCGTAGAGCAGGGCGCCGCTGGTGAGCACGAGCGCGAGCGCGGTGACCGCCGCCGTGATCTTCCGCGCGCCGGGGGCGAGCAGGTGCGGCCGGATCAGCCGGAACGTGTCCACCCACAGCACCGCCCAGCCCACCGCCAGCGCCGCCAGGACCACCGCCAGCCCGAGCAGCACGCCGTCCCGGGCCATGAGCGAGATCAGGCTCGCGCGGGAGACCAGCCACCACAGCAGCCCGAGGATCAGCACGGCCCACACGGTGACGGTGACCCGCAGCGCCACGCGGCCGAGCCGGCGGCTGCCGGCGACGAGCTGGGCGCCGCCGGGGACCAGCAGGGTCAGGGCGGTGAGGATCAGCGCCCGGCGGGTGCGCTCGGTGGGGGAGGCGACGCGTGGATCTCGGAGCGGGTCGGGCTGCGCGTGACCGGCGGGCACGGATCCGGTGGCGGACGACATCAGCGGTCGGCGGCCATCCGCTCGCGCAGGCGGGCCCCCTTGGCCCGGGCCTGGGCGTTGAGCTCGTCGGCGTGCTCGGCGAGGGCGGCGCGCAGGCGGTCGCCCTCCGCGGTGTCGGCCGAGGCGAGGATGCGGGCGGCCAGCAGGCCGGCGTTGCGGGCGCCGTCGATGGAGACGGTGGCCACCGGCACACCGGCGGGCATCTGGACGATCGAGAGCAGGGAGTCCATCCCGTCCAGGCTCTTGAGCTTCACGGGTACGCCGATCACGGGCAGGGGGGTGACGGCGGCGAGCATCCCGGGCAGGTGGGCCGCGCCGCCCGCGCCGGCCACGATCACGCGGATGCCGCGCTCGTGCGCGCGGGCGCCGAACTCCACCATCTCGTGGGGCATGCGGTGCGCGGAGACCACGCCGACCTCGACGGGCACGTCGAGCTCGCGCAGGGCCTCGGCGGCCGCGCTCATCACGGGCCAGTCGGAGTCGGAGCCCATCACGACGGAGACGACCGGGGCGTCGTCCTGCAGGGGCTGGGCGGGGGTCTGGGGCGTGGCGGTCATGGGCGGGCCTCCGTCTCGGTGCCGGTGGTGGGGGCGTCGTCGCGCAGGAGTGCGGCGGCGGACTCGGCGGTCCGCACGGCCTCCTCGAGGCTGAGGCCGTGGTCCGCGACGACGTTGACGTGACCGACCTTGCGGCCCGGGCGCACGTCCTTGCCGTAGAGGTGGACCTTGGCCTGCGGGTGGGCGGCGAGGGCCGCGACGCTGCCGGCGTGCAGGTCCTCGCGGGCGCCGCCGAGGACGTTCTTCATCACGACGCCGGCCCCGCGGGGGGTCGTCTCGCCCAGCGGCAGGTCGAGCACGGCGCGGACGTGCTGCTCGAACTGGCCGGTGACGGCGCCGTCCATGGACCAGTGGCCGGAGTTGTGGGGGCGCATGGCCAGCTCGTTCACCTGGAAGCCCGGGCCGACCCCCGGCGTCTCGAACAGCTCGACCGCGAGCATGCCGGTGACGTCCAGCTCCTCGGCGAGGCGGACGGCCGCGGCGGTCGCGGCCGCGGCGACGGCCGGGTCGAGGTCCTGGGCCGGGGCGACCACGAGGTCGCACACGCCGGCCACCTGGACCGAGTCGACGACGGGGTAGACGGCCACCTCACCGGAGGGGGTGCGCGCCACCTGCGCGGAGAGCTCACGGGAGAAGGGGACGAGGGCCTCGGCCAGCAGCGGGGCGATGCCGGCGCCGAGCCACGCGGCCAGGGTGCCGTCCGCGGCGGAGGTGCGGGCGTCGTCGGCGTCGTCGAGCTTGAGCACGCCCTTGCCGTCGTAGCCGCCTCGGGCGGTCTTGAGGATCATGGGCCAGCCGTGCTCGTCGCCGAAGGCGAGGACGGCCTCGAGGTCGTCGACCGGCGCCCACGCCGGGTTCGGCAGGCCCAGCCGCTCGACGGCGGCGCGCATGACCAGCTTGTCCTGCGCGTGCTGCAGCGCCTCGGGGCCGGGGCGCACGGCGACGCCGGCCTCCTGCAGGGCCCGCAGGTGCTCGGTGGGCACGTGCTCGTGGTCGAAGGTCACCACGTCCACCGTGGCCGCGAACGCCCTCAGGTCCGCGAGGTCCGCGTGGTCGCCGACCACGTGGGGGGCGACCTGGGCCGCTGACGCGTCCGGGGCCTCCGCGAGCACGCGGAAGGGCACGCCGAGCTCCGCGGCCGCGCCCGCCATCATGCGGGCCAGCTGCCCGCCACCGATCACACCGAGTCGAGGGGAAGTCACCCGCACAGGGTAGTCGGACCGGCTGAGAACTCCGTCACGGAGGGGCGGCCGACGCCGGATCCGAGGAGGTCGCGCGCCGGGGGCGCGGCTACAGTGTTCCCCAGCCCTGCGCGGGTCCGGCCCGCGTGCACACCCCCGTCTTGAACCGAGGAGTCCACGCCCATGCTGTCCGATCTCTGGGGCCGCCTGACCGGGATGGCCTCCCTGCTGTGGCGGGAGGTGGCCAAGTTCGGCACCGTCGGTGCGGCCGCGTTCGTGGTGGACTCGCTCGTCTTCTGGTGGATGATGACCGGCCCGCTCGAGGGGTCCAACGTCAAGGCCAAGATCGTGGGCGGCGTCGTCGCCACCCTGTTCAGCTGGGTCGCCAACCGCTACTGGACGTTCCGGGACAAGCGCTCCTCGAACAAGACGCGCGAGCTCGTGATGTTCCTGATCATGAACGCGATCGGGCTGGGCATCCAGGCCGGCTGCGTGGCGATCGCGCAGTACCTGCTGGGCGTGACCGACCCGACCGGCCTGTTCATCGCCGGCAACGTGATCGGCCTGTTCTTCGGCACCGTGTTCCGCTACTTCGCCTACCGGTTCTGGGTGTTCAAGGAGAAGCTGGACGTGGAGCCCGGCTTCGCCAACGACCTCGCGATCATCACCGGCCAGATGCCCGTGCTGCGCGAGGACCAGCTGCGTCCGCGCGGCCGGCACCGTACCCCCGACGCCGGGGTCTGAGCGCCCCGGCCTGACCCCGCCGCCCCGTCAGGGGCGCACGGTCACCGCCCGACCCGCGTCCCACGCCTCCAGCGCGGCCCGCACTCCCGCCCACGTCAGGCGGGGGCGCGGGCCGTCGTCGTCCGGGGCGACGTCGGCCCCGGCCGGGATCGACGCGGGCCGCACGTGATCCACGGGGCCGGGCAGGGCATCCGGCTGGGCGCGGATCTCGGCGGCCACGTCCACGACGGCCGGGTCGGCGGCCGGGCCGTCGAACTCGGGCTCGAGGCCGCGCGGCAGGGCCACGGCGAAGACGGCCACGGACGGGTCCGGCCACGCCTCGGGCCGGTCCGTGAGGACGGCGGCGGGGGAGTCGCCGTCGAGGGCGGGCTCGGCCTCGGCGCAGAGCACGCCGAGGGCGAGGGCGTGGGAGAGCCAGTGGACGGGCAGGTCCAGGGCGACGGCGTCGCCCGCGCCGATGCCCTCGGCGCCGAGCAGGCCCGCGAACTTGGCGGCCCAGTTCACGGTCACACGGCCCGAGAGCTCGATGCGCTGGTCCACCGCGCCGGGCTCGTCCGGGGCCCCCGGCTCCTGGACGAGCGCGGGCCGCGGGGAGGAGGCGAGGCGGAGCACGAGGGGGCCGGTGGACCGGGGCACGGAGAGGGAGACCATGGGCCCAGTGTGGCACCCGCTCGGTTTGACTCGGCATGAATCACACCGATGTAATGAACCCGGGCCAACGGTCCCGCCAGGAGGGGCCCGCCGGATTGCCCGGCACCCGCGCGGACCGCATGGTCACCCGGCCCACACCGCCACGTCGATCCCGGGAAGAGGCGTCACACATGGAGCAAACCCAGCGAGTCGAGGACGCGCACCGCGCCGATCCCGCGCCGGCGCCTCGTCCGCGGAGCGTCCCCAGCGACTGGTTCCTCGACCCCGCCGACCCGCAGGCCAGCGTCTCCAGCGCGAGCCTCGAGGATCAGGCGACCGCCTTCCTCACCGCCCACGACCTCGACGGCGAGACCGGCACCCCGGCCGCCACCGTCACCGCCCTCTTCCCCGGTGACGCGCGTCCGGTCGAGGCCGTGCCCGTCTCCGCCGACTGGGCCGCCATCCCGGGCGTGACCACCGAGCCCGTCGAGGGCGAGCTGGCCTGGCAGGCGGACGCCCTGTGCGCGCAGACGGACCCCGAGGCGTTCTTCCCGGAGAAGGGCGGCTCCACGCGGGACGCCAAGCGCGTGTGCGAGGCCTGCACCGTCAAGGACGCGTGCCTGGAGTACGCCATGGCGAACGACGAGCGCTTCGGCATCTGGGGCGGGCTCTCCGAGCGCGAGCGTCGCCGCCTGCGCCGCGCCCGCGCCTGACGCACCGCGCTCATCCGCCGGGCGCGGTGCCCGGCGCGGACCACCCGGTCCGGGCTCAGCCGCGGCCCCAGCTGGGGTCGAGCACCTGCGGGTCCACGCCCAGCGCGTCGGCGCAACGGCTCAGCGCCACCCCGTAGACGGCCCCCTCGAGGTCGGCCGGGTCGGCCGCGTCCCGCAGCGGCCGCTCAAACAGGGTGATCAGCACCCCGTCCCGGCCCTGCCGCTCGGCCCGCGCGAACAGCGCCTCCTCATCCCGTTCCCGGCCGGCGTGCAGCTCGCGCAGCCGCTCGTCGAGCCGGTCCGGGATGCGCTCCACCCGCGCGGTCACGTGCCGCAGCCCGGGCGCGTCCAGGGAGCCCAGCCGGTCCACCGCCTTCTCGACGGCGGTCAGCAGCGCCTCGCCCCGGCCCCGCTCCGAGCGCGCACCGAACGGGCGCGGATGCCGCAGCCCTCGGCCACGGCGGTCCCGGACGCCGCGCCCCGTGGGGGAGGAGACGCCGGCCTCGGCCGGGCCGCCCTCGACGCCCGGCTCGGCCCCCGCGGCGTCGCCCGCCCGGAACGGCAGGGGGTCGAGGGGATCGGAGGAGGCGGACGCGGTCATGCGCGCCATGGTAGGCCACCGCTCCGGGCCGTCCGCCGAGTAGGGTGGCGGGCGTGGGACCCATGCGACGCTGCAGCAAGACCGGATGCCAGAGCCCTGCCCTGGCCACGCTGACGTACAACTACGCGGACTCGCAGGTGGTCATCGGGCCCCTGTCGCGCCGGGCGGAGCCGCACACGTACGACCTCTGCGGCGAGCACGCTCGGCGCACCACGGCCCCGCGCGGCTGGGAGGTGCTGCGGCTGGAGCTGCCCGAGCACTACGAGGCCGTCGACGCGGACGGCGGCGTGCGCACGGTCCCCACCCGGCCCATGGCCGTCCCGCCGGCCCGCCCCGGGCTGCGCGTGGTGCGTGACGGGGACTGACGCGGCACGTGTCGTGCCGTCCTGGGCCTCGCTAGGCTGGAGGGCATGACTGAGACCTCCGCAGAGTTCCGCACCCCCGACGTCGACCCGGCCTTCGCCAACCGCACCACCGTGCCCGGTGCCTCGTTCGACTTCACGGTCCGGGACCTGTCCCTGGCCGAGGCGGGCCGCCACCAGATCCGCCTGGCCGAGCACGAGATGCCGGGGCTGATGTCCCTGCGCGAGGAGTACGGGGAGGCCCAGCCGCTCAAGGGCGCCCGCATCGCCGGCTCCCTGCACATGACCGTGCAGACCGCCGTGCTCATCGAGACCCTCATCGCCCTCGGCGCCGAGGTCCGGTGGGCCTCCTGCAACATCTTCTCCACGCAGGACGAGGCCGCGGCCGCCGTCGTCGTGGGCTCGGGAACCCCCGAGGACCCGCAGGGCGTGCCGGTGTTCGCCTGGAAGAACGAGTCCCTCGAGGACTACTGGTGGACCGCCTCGCAGATCCTCACCTGGCCGGGCGCGGACGAGGATCCGGAGCGCGGCCCCAACATGATCCTGGACGACGGCGGCGACGCCACCCTGCTGGTGCACAAGGGCGTCGAGTTCGAGGCCGCGGGCGCCGTGCCCAGCGCCACCGAGGACGATCCCGAGGAGTACCGGATCATCCTCGAGACGCTGCGCCGCTCGCTGGCCCGCGACCCGCAGCACTGGACCCGCACCGCCGGCACCCTGCGCGGCGTCTCCGAGGAGACCACCACGGGCGTGCTGCGCCTCTACCAGCTGGCGCAGGAGGGCCGCCTGCTCTTCCCGGCGATCAACGTGAACGACGCCGTGACCAAGTCCAAGTTCGACAACAAGTACGGCATCCGCCACTCCCTGCCGGACGGCATCATGCGCGCCACGGACGTGCTGATCGGTGGCAAGGTCGCCGTGGTCTGCGGCTACGGCGACGTCGGCAAGGGTGCCGCCGAGGCCCTGCGCGGCCAGGGTGCCCGCGTGATCGTCACGGAGATCGACCCGATCTGCGCGCTGCAGGCCGCGATGGACGGCTACCAGGTGGCCCGCCTCGAGGACGTGGTGGGCGAGGGCGACATCTTCGTCACCACCACCGGCGGCAAGGACATCATCATGGCCGAGCACATGGCCGCCATGAAGGACAAGGCCATCGTGGGCAACGTGGGCCACTTCGACAACGAGATCGACATGGCCGGCCTGGCCCGCATCCCCGGCGTCGTGAAGACGGAGATCAAGCCGCAGGTCCACGAGTGGACCCTGGACGGCGGCACGGAGGCCGAGCGCAGCATCATCGTGCTCTCCGAGGGTCGCCTGCTGAACCTCGGCAACGCCACCGGCCACCCCTCGTTCGTGATGAGCGCGTCCTTCACCAACCAGGTGATGGCGCAGATCGAGCTCTTCGGCGGCTCCACGGGCACCGGCGCCCTGACCGGTGAGCACTACGAGAAGCGCGTCTACACGCTGCCCAAGGTGCTGGACGAGAAGGTCGCCCGCCTGCACCTGGACGCCCTCGGCGTCGGGCTGACCGAGCTGACCAAGGTCCAGGCCGAGTACCTCGGCGTGGACGTGGCCGGCCCCTACAAGGCCGACCACTACCGCTACTGATCCCCGGCGCCCGCGGGCGGACGGACCCACTCGAGAGAGGCACGAGCATGGCTTCCCATCAGGCCGGCCGCGGGCGCGACGAGCGCGCCGGGGCGGAGGACTTCGAATCCGGGCTGGACTACGGCGCGTTCGTCGAGGACGACGCCGCCGACGATCCGAACCGCACCCAGGCGCTGCCCGCCATGGGCCGGGACGACGACGGCGGCGCCCAGCACACCTCGGCGCTCAGCCCCGAGGACCTCGCCGCGCTGCGCGGCGGGGACGCGGCGGCCGCGGACCGACGTGACGCCGACCGCCCGGCCGCGGACGCCGACCGCGACATCGTCGCCTCCCGGGCCGTGCCCGAGGGCGACCGGCGTCCGCTGCCCGGCGCCGACGAGCTCGGCCCGCTGAGCGCCGCCGTCGGGGCCCGCGCGGCGGGTTCGAGCGCAGCCGCCCCGGTCGACCGCTACCCCGAGGACGGCACCGCCGCCCCCGTGGCGCAGGCTGCGGCCCTGCAGGGCCCCACGCCGGAGGAGCGCGCGCGCCTGCCCAAGGCGGGTCCGCGCCTGGCGCAGGTGCTGCTGGCGATCCTCGCCCCGCTCGCCCTGCTGCTGGCCGCCGTCCGCCTCGTGGCGAGCCCGGTGTTCCTGTGGCTGGAGTACCACCGGCCCGGGTTCCCCGCGGACCGGTTCGGCTTCACCCTCGCCGACCGCATGCACTACGGCTCCGCCGGGCTGGACTACGTGACCAATCTGGCCGGGCCGCGGTATCTCAGCAGCCTCACGCACCAGGGCGCGCCCCTGTTCACCGAGGTCGAGGTCGACCACATGACGGACGTGAAGACCGTGCTGTGGATCGCCACCGCGGCGCTCGTGGTGCTCGTGGTGGTGTGCGCCCTGCTCATCGCGTCCCTGCTGCGCACCAGCCCCGGCGGGGTGCGCCGCGCCCTGTTCGCCGGCGCCGTGTGGCTGCCGCTCGCGGTGATCGCGCTCGCGGTCCTGGCGGTGCTGGGCTGGGAGACGTTCTTCGCCGGGTTCCACTCGCTGTTCTTCGCGGACGGCACGTGGACGTTCTCCGTGCAGGACGCGCTGATCCGCCTGTACCCGAGCCAGTTCTGGGTGGACGCGGCCGTGGTGGTCGGGCTGGTGACCCTGCTGGCGTCCCTCGTGACGCTCGTGCTCACGTGGCCTACGCGCCGCCGTCGTGAGCTGAGCGCGGACCGCCGCGAGCAGCTGCTGCGGACCCGCCTGCGGTGGGCCCGGGAGGACGACGCCGTGGTGCGCTGACCGCCGCCGGATGGCACCGGGAACGGGCCGGGAGGACGAGGCGTCCTCCCGGCCCGTCGTCGTCCGGGGGCGCGGGGTCAGCGACGGTAGAGGGCCTCGACGTCCTCGGCGTGGTCCTCGATCACCTGGGCCCGCTTGAGCTTCTGGGACTGGGTGACGTGCCCGGAGTCCTCGGTGAACGGGTGGTCCAGGATGCGGAAGCGGCGGATGGACTCGGCGCGGGAGACGCCCCCGTTGACCTGGTCCACCGCCTCCTGGATCGAGGCCAGCACGGTGGGGTCCGTCGCGGCCTCGGCCGGCGTGAGGCTGAGCTCGCGGTCCAGGGCCCACTGGGTGAAGGCCTCGGTGTCCAGGGTGATGAGGGCGCCCACGAACGGGCGGTTCTCCCCGACCACCACCACGTGCTCGATGAGCCGGTGCTGGCGCAGCGCCTCCTCCATGGGCGTGGGGTATACGTTCTTGCCGCCGGCGGTGATGATCACGTCCTTCTTGCGGCCGGTGATCCGCAGGAAGCCGTGCTCGTCCAGCGCGCCGATGTCCCCGGTGCGGAAGAAGTCGTCCTCCATCGCCTCCGCCGACGCCTTCGGCATGCCGTGGTAGCCGTCGAACACCACGGGGCCGCGGATGAGGATCTCGCCGTCCTCGGCGATCTTCACCGTCACCCCGGCCACGGGCAGGCCCACGGTGCCCACCCGGTGCGCGCCGGGGATGTTCACGGTGGCCGGCGCGGTGGTCTCCGTGAGGCCGTAGCCCTCCACGATCGGGATGCCGGCGCCGCGGAAGAAGTGCACCAGCTCCGGGGAGAGGGCGGACGCGCCGGACACGCACGAGATCACCTCGCCGCCGAGGGCCTCCCGGATCTTGCGGTAGACCAGCCGGTCGAACAGCGCGCGCCGGGCGCGCAGCAGGGCCGAAGGCCCGGGGCCGTCCCCGAACTCGGCCTCGTCCACGGCCGTGGACCACTCGATGGCGGTGCGCTTGGCGGCCGCGTAGATCGGCCCGGTGCCGCCCTTCTGGGCCTTGGCCTCGATGCCGGCCTCGACCTTCTCGAACACGCGCGGCACGGCCAGCAACCACGTGGGGTGGAAGGAGGCGAGGTCGCCGAGCAGCGTGGCCGGGGAACCGGAGTGGGCCACCTGGATGCGGGCGTACAGGCAGATGACCTGGACGGCGTGGGCGAGCACGTGGGCCAGCGGGAGGAAGAGCAGGGTGCGCGACGTCGTCGTCGGGGACCACTGGACCACCTCGCGCGCGAAGTGCAGCACGTTGATGGCCGCGCCCACGAAGTTGCCGTGCGTGATCACGGCGCCCTTCGGGCGGCCGGTGGTGCCGGAGGTGTAGACGATCGAGGCGGGGCTGGCGAGGGTCGCCAGGGAGCGGGCGTGCTCGACGGCGTCGTCCGACACGAACGCGCCGGCCTCGGCCAGCTCCGCCAGTCCGGCGTCCGTCAGCGGGAACGTCGCCACGTCCACGCCCGCGTGCCCGGCGGCCTCGGCGACGCGCTCGTCGAGCTCCTCGCTGCCGACGGCGACCACCCGCAGGCCCGAGTCCGTGACGATGTGCTCCACCTGGTGGGCCGAGGAGGTCTCGTAGATCGGCACGGAGACGGCGCCGGCGAACCACACGGCCTGGTCGAGGACGGCCCACGCGTAGGAGGTGGGGGAGAACAGGCCCACCCGGTCCCCGGGCTGGACGCCGCGGGCGATGAGGCCGGCCGCCACGGCGCGCACCTGGGTCAGGAACGCGGTGAAGTGGACGTCCACCCAGCCGCCCGCGCCGTTGCGCACGGCGTACACGGGGGCGTCCGGCCGGTCGGCACAGGAGGCGACGATCAGGTCCGTGATGTTGGAGTCCGCCGGCGGCATGCCGACGAGCTCGGTGGCGGACTCATGGACGGGGCTCTGGTTCTGCACGGTCCGAGCGTATCCATTTCCGGGCGTGCGGCGCGCGGTCGGGCACGCCCGCGCCCGGGACGCGACCGTCAGATCCAGCTGCTGAACCACATCCGCCAGCGCCACTGGTCGTACGGGATGACGTCGCCGATCCAGACGGGCAGGAAGAACAGGGACACGGCGACGGCGATCGTCACGTACGCCAGCACCAGGGCCGAGCCCCAGCGGGGCCCGGGCCGGCGACCCGGCCGCAGCAGCAGCGAGAGCGCCAGGGCGATCATCATCACGAAGAAGGGCTCATAGGCGATCGTGTAGAAGAAGAACATGGTCCGCTCGGGCCACAGGAACCACACCAGCTGCCCGGCCACGTAGGCGCTGAGCAGGGCGCCGGCCCGCCAGTCCCGGTGGCGCACCAGCAGCCACACGCACACGAGGACGGCGGCCAGGCCCGTCCACCACACGAACGGGTTGGCGATGTCCGTGATGGCCGCCGAGCACGCGCCCGCGGCGTCCGCCGGGCAGATCCCCTCGCCGGGCTCTGCACCCTCGTAGTAGTAGCTCACGGGCCGGCCCATGAACGGCCAGGTCCACGGGTTGGCGGCGTAGTCGTGGGGGCTGGTGAGGCCCTGGTGGAAGGTCGTGGACTCCACGTGGTAGTGCCACAGGGAGCGCAGCGGACCGGGGACCAGCCCGGCGAGCAGGCCCTCCGGCGGGTTGTCCCGGTGCCAGTCCCGGTAGTAGCCGCCCTCCGTGACGAACCAGCCGGTCCACGAGGCCAGGTAGGCGACCAGGCCGCCGCCCACCACGGCCACGAACGCGTACAGGCCGTCCTTCTCGACGCCGGCCCACGCCCAGTGCCGCACCCCGGCGGTCCGGCGCGCGGACATGTCCCACAGGACCGTGAGCAGGCCGAAGGCCGCCATGAACGCCAGCCCGGAGAGCTTCACGGCGCAGCCGGCGCCCAGCAGCACGCCCGCCAGCAGTCGCCACGGGCGCCAGCCGAGCCACGGCCCGCTGGCCAGGGCGTCGCGTCCTAACCGGGCGACGTCGTGGGCGAGCCGCGCCGCGAGCAGCCGCCGCCCGTGGACGCGGTCGGCCAGCAGCGCGGCGAAGGCCGCGAGCACGAAGAACGAGAGGAAGATGTCCAGCAGCCCGATGCGGGACATCACCAGGTGGTGGCCCTCCACGGCCAGCAGCAGCCCGGCGACCGCGCCCAGGGACACCGAGCGCAGCAGGTGCTGCGTGGCGAGGGTGACCAGCAGGACGGACAGCGTGCCGGCCACCGCGGCGCTGAACCGCCAGCCCACCCCGTTGTCCGGGCCGAACGCGAGCATGCCCAGGCCGATCAGCCACTTGCCCAGCGGCGGGTGCACCACGTAGGCGGCTCCCTCGAGCGGCTCCGCCTCGCCGCGCGCGAACGCGTCGTTGACGTCCTCGCCCCACCGCCGCTCGTAGCCGGACTCCAGGAGGGAGTAGGCGTCTTTGGGGTAGTAGGTCTCGTCGAAGATCAGCTGGTCCGGGTGGGCCAGGTTCGTGAACCGCAGGACGCCGGCGATCACCGTGACCAGCAGCGGCAGGATCCAGTGCCACCGCGTCAGGGGCGCCGCACTCACCCCGAGGCGGGCGCGCAGGGCGGCGACGCCGAAGGGACCGTCGTCGGCCGCGACGGCGGCGGGGCGGGGGGCGAGGGCGGTGGCGGGCACGGGCTCCATGCTAGGCGGCGGGGTGGAGCAGGCCTCCTCGACGTGCGGCCTGCTCTCAGACGTGGCCGAGCGGCCACCGGCGGCGCACGGCGGGCGGGAGGAACCCTGCGACGCGCTGGATCCGGTCCTTGTGGGGGCGGAGCCGGTACTTGACCGCTGCCAGCGTGTCCACCGAGCGTTCCCGCCAGACACGGCGGGCGCCCCTCAGGGGGCTGCGCACTCTGACGTGATACTTGTCCAGGAGCGGCTCAGGGACGATCTCCTGTCCGATGTCGAAGCGGTCGGCGAAGCGGGCGATGCCGAGTTCCTTGTCCGGATAACCCGTGAAGTGCATGACGAACGCGTCCGTCAGGGAGTCCTCGTAGTAGTGCCCGCGCGAGTTCAGCTCTCGGTGGCCGACGATCCGGACGCGCTTGGCGTGCCCGCCCGTCTGGATGGCCCACCACATCTGGTCCTGGTCGCCGTGGGTGAACAGACCGTCGCGATCGTTGTCCCACCAGGCCCGGACCGTGGCCAGGTCCGCTGTCGAGGTCGACTCCACGATCGTGCGCGCCGTCTCGTCGTTCCGGAGCAGCATGACCCCGGTGTTGATGCGTGACCAGAACCCGTTCGGCTCTGTGGGCCCTTCGGCGATGACCAGGCTGATGTCGTCACGCTCGGCCTCGGAGATCAGGCGTCGGAGGTTGTCCGCCTCGAAGTCGGTGAAGAAGGCATCGTCGTCCATCCACACGAGCCAGTCATAACGTGGGAGCAGCCGGCGGAGGATGGCGACCTTGTAGTCGAACTTGGTGACGATATGCGGGTCGATGCCCGTCTCGAGCCGGTAGTCCAGCCCGTGCTCTCGAGCGTAGATCGCGTGGTTGACGTAGGAGCGCAGGCGGATCTCGTCGCCACCGGACGTGATGCAGATGCGGGGCTCGACGGGCATGGTCCTGACCTTTCGGAGAGGCGTGGGCCCGGGCGGGCTCGGGGCGGTGCCTCTACGATCTTGACATATGACCCCGAGACCGACTGATCTGCCGTCCCCGTCCGGCCGCATCGTCCTGGCCGCCACCCCCATCGGCAACCTCGGGGACGCGTCCGCGCGCCTGCGTGAGCTGCTGGCGGAGGCGGACGTGATCGCCGCCGAGGACACCAGGACCGCGCGGCGCCTGTGCGCCGGTTTGGGCGTCACGCCGACGGGCAGGGTGGTGGCCCATCACGAGCACAACGAGGCGGCCTCGACCCAGGGGCTGCTGGACCAGGTGCGGGGCGGTGCCACGGTGGCGGTGGTCTCGGACGCGGGCATGCCCACGGTCTCGGACCCGGGGTACCGGCTCGTGGCGGCCGCGGTGTCCGCAGGGCTGCCCGTGACCTGCGCGCCCGGCCCCTCCGCCGTGACCACCGCGCTCGCCCTCTCCGGCCTGCCGACGGACCGGTTCGCCTTCGACGGCTTCGTCCCCCGCAAGGACGGGGAACGACGGCGATGGCTCACCTCCCTGCTGACCGAGGCCCGCACCGTGGTCGCCTTCGAGTCGCCGCAGCGTCTGGCGGACGCGCTGGCCGTCGTCGTGGAGGTCCTCGGTGCGGAACGGCCGGTGTGCGTGGCCCGCGAGCTCACCAAGCTGCACGAGGAGGTGGTGCGCGGCACCGCGGCCGAGGTGCATGCCTGGGCTGCGGAGCGGCACGCGGGGGAGGGGATCCGCGGGGAGATCGTGCTGGTGATCGGGCCGCCCGCGCCCGGCGCCGAGGCGTCCGAGGCGGACGCCGTCGCCGAGGTGGCGGTGCTGGTGGAGTCCGGCACCCGGCTCAAGGAGGCCGTGGCCGCGGTGGCCGGAGCCCACGGGATGCGGAGCCGGGAGCTCTACCAGGCGGTGCTCGCGGCCCGGGGCTGACACGTCCCCGGCTGCACAGATGCTCATGCGCGATGGCGCGGCCCCGGGGCCTGGCTAGGATCAGCCGTGGAGCCGCTGCCGACCGCTGCCGGACGGCGTCGGAATACCCGTGGCCGTCCACCCGTTCCCCTGAGGGACGCGGGGCGTGCCGCCTCCGACCACCGACCCCGAAAGAGGTGCATCATGACCGTGACCGCTGAGCGCGAGAAGGCGCTGCTGGAGTCCGTCCCCACCGGCCTGCTGATCGACGGCGAGTGGCGCGATGCCTCCTCCGGCAAGACCTTCGACGTGAAGGACCCGGCCACCGGCAAGGTCATCGCGAGCCTGCAGGACGCGAACTCCGACGACGCCATGGCCGCCTTCGACGCCGCCTGCGCCGCGCAGGCCGATTGGGCCCGCACCCCGGCCAAGGAGCGCGCCGACATCCTGCGCCGCGCCTACGACCTGATCAACGAGCGCGCCGAAGACTTCGCGCTGCTGATGACCCTCGAGATGGGCAAGCCGCTCGCCGAGGCCCGCGGCGAGGTCACGTACGGCAACGGCTTCCTGCGCTGGTTCTCCGAGGAGGCCGGCCGCCACTACGGCCGCACCCTGACCGTGCCTGAGGGCACGCTGCGCATGCAGGTGCACCATCGCCCGGTGGGCCCGTGCCTGCTGATCACCCCGTGGAACTTCCCGCTGGCCATGGCCACCCGCAAGGTGGGTCCCGCCGTCGCCGCCGGCTGCACCATGGTCCTCAAGGCCGCCAAGCTGACCCCGCTGACCACCCAGCTGTTCGCGCAGGTGATGCAGGAGGCCGGCCTGCCCAAGGGCGTGCTCAACGTCGTGGCGGGCTCCTCCGCCTCGTCGATCTCCAGCCCGATCCTGCAGGACCGGCGCCTGCGCAAGGTGTCCTTCACCGGTTCCACCCCGGTCGGTGTGCGCCTCATGAAGGACGCGGCGGACAACGTGCTGCGCACCTCCATGGAGCTCGGCGGCAACGCCCCGCTCATCGTCTTCGAGGACGCGGACCTGGACGCCGCCGTCGAGGGCGCCTTCGCCGCGAAGATGCGCAACATGGGCGAGGCCTGCACCGCCGCCAACCGCTTCCTCGTGCACGAGGACGTGGCCGAGGAGTTCACGCAGAAGTTCGTGGCCAAGCTCGAGGCGCTCAAGCCCCTGCGCGGCACCGACCCGGAGTCCACCCTCGGCCCGATCGTGGACGAGGGCGCGCGCGACGACATCGACCAGCTCGTCCGGGACGCCGTGGCGGCCGGCGGCGAAGTGCTCACCGGCGGCCACAAGATCGAGGGCGACGGCTACTTCTACGCGCCGACCGCGATCAAGGTGGAGAAGGGCAACCCGATCCTCCAGCAGGAGATCTTCGGCCCCGTGGCCCCGATCGTGACCTTCTCCTCCGAGGAGGAGGCCATCGAGATGGCCAACGACACCGAGTACGGCCTCGCCTCCTACGTGTTCACCAAGGATCAGGCCCGGATGTACCGCGTGGCCGAGAGCATCGAGTTCGGCCTCATGGGCTACAACGTGGGCGTCATCTCCAACCCGGCCGCGCCGTTCGGCGGCGTGAAGCAGTCGGGCCTGGGCCGCGAGGGTGGCGCCGAGGGCATCGAGGAGTACACCTCGGTGCAGTACATCGGCATCGCCGACCCGTGGGCGGCCACGAAGGCCTGACCCTCGCGCCGAGCCGTGTCCTCCGGGGGCGGTATCGGGTGGTATCCGACGTGGATACCACCCGATACCGCCCCCGAGGCGTGTCGGGAGCCCGGGTTCGGCTCCCTAGAGTGGGGTGCATGGCCCACGCATCCGAGACCCCCCTCGCCTACCGCGCCCCCGCCCCGCAGCCGGACGACGACGGCGGCCCGCGCCGGGACGCCCACGAGGAGAAGTCGGGACGTCGGCGGCGCCTCGAGTACCCGCCCGCACCCGAGCCGCTGCCGGTGCCCGTCGTGGACAACCACACGCACCTCGACTTCCGCGACGGCCTGGTCCGGGTGGACGTCCACCAGGCGATGGACGCGGCGGAGGCCGTGGGCGTGACCGGCGCGGTCCAGGTGGGCTGCGACGTCGCCTCGGCCCGGTTCACGATCTCGGCGATCGAGGCCGAGCCCCGCCTGCTCGGCGCCGTGGCGCTGCACCCCAACGACGCGGCCCGCCTGACCGAGCGCGGCGAGTTCGAGGAGGCGTTCGCGCAGATCGCCGAGCTCGCCCGCCACCCCCGCGTGCGCGCCGTCGGCGAGACGGGCCTCGACTACTTCCGGACGCAGGACGAGGCCGGCCACGCCGCGCAGCAGGAGTCCTTCCGCCGGCACATCCGACTCGCCCGCGAACTCGGCACGGCCCTGCAGATCCACGACCGGGACGCGCACGACGACGTCGTCCGGATCCTGCTCGAGGAGGCGGCCGACGGCGGGCTGCCCCCGCACGTGGTGTTCCACTGCTTCTCCGGCGGCCCCGATCTGGCCCGCACGTGCGCCGAGCACGGCTGGCACATGTCCTTCGCCGGGC
Organism: Micrococcus sp. UYEF5; assembly: GCF_040546065.1. Taxonomy (NCBI): domain Bacteria; kingdom Bacillati; phylum Actinomycetota; class Actinomycetes; order Micrococcales; family Micrococcaceae; genus Micrococcus; species Micrococcus sp. UYEF5. The sequence continues at coordinate 119,518 of NZ_JBEPNB010000004.1, read as the reverse complement.
CCGTCACCTTCAAGGCCAACGACGAGCTGCGCGAGGCGCTGCGGATCGCCCCGGCCGAGCTGCTGCTCGTGGAGACGGACGCGCCCTTCCTCACGCCGCATCCGCATCGGGGCCGCCCCAACGCGCCCTACCTGGTCCCGCTGACCCTGCGGGGCATGGCGGAGACGCGCGGAGACGACGTGGCGGCCCTCGCCCGCGCGGTGAGTGAGAACACCGCCCGGGTGTACGGCTCGTTCTAAGCCGATCCAGACCCGGCCCCTAGGATGGACGACGTGCTGACCCGACTCCTCAAAGCCCGGCTGCCCGAGGGAACGCAGTACCTGGTGGACCGCCCCATGCGGATCCGCCTCGTGTTCGTGGTCCTCGGGTCCCTCCTCGTGGCCGGCCTCGAGATGGTGGCGCTCGCCTCGATCCTCCCGCTGGTCAGCCTGCTGACCTCGGGTGAGCTGGGCTCCCCGGCGCTCGAAGGGCTGCTGGCCCGGTTCGGGGCCGTGACGGTGCCGGAGCAGACGGTGGCCTTCGCCGTCGTGATCGTGCTGGCCTTCCTGCTCAAGGCGATCCTGGTGCTCGCGTTCCGCTGGTGGACCATGGGGTTCACCAACCAGAACCTGATCCGCACGTCCGCCACGCTGCTGCGCTACTACCTGCGGGCCGACTACGGCCTGCACCTGACGCGCACTGTGGGCACCCTGGTCAACAACGTCACCGGCACCTCCAGCATGGCGTACACGGGCGTGGTGAACGCGTCCGTCACGTTCCTCACGGAGGCCGTGACGCTCGTCGCGGTGGCGGTCGTGGTGGGCGTCTCCATGCCGCTGACGGGGCTCGGGATGGCCCTGTACTTCCTCGCCGTCGCCTGGGTGATCAAGACCGTGATCCGCCGCCCGGCCTCCCGCCTGGGCTGGACCCTGGTGACCGCGGGGGAGCGGGCCAACACGGCGGCGCTGCAGGGCCTGGAGAACTACAAGGACGTGAAGATCCGCGGCAACGACTCGGCCTTCATGGAGGAGTACCGCGCGGCCCGCATGGAGAGCGCCGAAGCCACGCGGCTCAAGATGATCCTCACGATGATGCCACGCTACGTGCTCGAGGTCGCCTTCGTGGCCGCCATCGCGGCGCTCGTGGCCGTGGCCTTCATCCAGGGCCGCGGCGGGGAGGCGTTCGGCTCGCTCGCCCTGCTCGCGATGGCCGGCTTCCGCGTGCTGCCGTCCATGGCCGCGCTCATGGCCACCACCAATGAGATCCGCACCTCCTGGCCGGCCTTCGAGCGCACGACGGCGGAGCTCGCTGCCGCGCAGCCGGTCCTGCACGCGGCGGACCGGCCCTACGAGCGCATCACGTTCGAGGAGTCCATCGAGGTGCGGGACGCGTCCTTCACCTACCCCGGCAAGGCCGAACCGGTCCTGCGCGACATCGACCTGCGCATCCCCTTCGGCTCCTCGTACGCCTTCGTGGGCGGCAGCGGTGCCGGCAAGACCACCCTGGTGGACCTGGTCATCGGCTTCCACCACGCCCAGCGCGGTGGGGTCTACGTGGACGGGGTGGAGCTCGAGGCCAACCCGCGCGGCTGGTGGGACAACGTGGCGTTCGTCCCGCAGTCCGTCACCGTGGTCAACGGGACGGTGCTGCACAACGTGCTCCTGGACGTCGAGGCCACCCAGACGGCGGACCGGGCCGAGGTGGAGCGCGTGCTGCGCGAAGCCCAGCTGGGCCAGTGGCTGGACGAGCTCCCCGACGGCCTGGACACCGTGATCGGCGAAGGGGCCGTGGGCGTCTCCGGCGGCCAGCGCCAGCGCCTGGGCATCGCGCGCGCGCTCTTCCGGCGCCCCCGCCTCCTCGTGCTCGACGAGGCGACGTCGGCCCTCGACAACCTCACGGAACGCCGGGTCACCGAGGTGATCGAGTCGCTGCGCGGCCGGATCACGGTCATCGTGGTCGCCCACCGTCTCTCCACGGTCAAGCGCTGCGATCAGATCGTGCTGATGGACCAGGGGCGGATCATCGGCCAGGGCACGTTCGCCGGGCTGCAGGAGACGAGCCCCGAGTTCCGCGAGCTCGTCCGGCTCGGTGACCTCTCCACCTGAGCGGACCCCGCGCCGCTGCGTCCCGGCTACCCCGTCCGGCGCCCCGATAGACTCGCGGGCATGGTCCAGCCCTCCCCGCACCCCGCCCCCGCCCCGCTGCTGAGCGCCGCGGACGTGCGGCGCATCGCCGCCGAGCTGGACCTGCGTCCCACCAAGCAGTGGGGCCAGAACTTCGTGATCGACCCGAACACGATCCGGCGCATCGTGCAGGCCGCGGACGTGACCGCGGACGAGCACGTGCTGGAGATCGGCCCCGGGCTGGGCTCGCTCACCCTCGGCCTGCTGGACGCGGCCGCCGCCGTCACCGCCGTCGAGATCGACCCGGTCACCGCCGCCCGCCTGCCGCGCACCGCCGCCGAGTTCCGCCCCGGGGCCGAGGACGCCCTCGCGGTGCTGCACGCGGACGCCATGACGCTGAGCGAGCAGGCACTGGCCGAGGTCCGGCCCGCTGCCGCGGCCGGCGGCCCCACCGCGCTCGTGGCGAACCTGCCCTACAACGTGGCCGTGCCCGTGCTGCTGCACGCGCTCGCGGTCCTGCCGGGGCTGCGGCACGGCCTGGTGATGGTGCAGGAGGAGGTCGCGGACCGTCTCGCGGCCGGGCCTGGTTCCAGGGTCTACGGCGTGCCGTCCGCCAAGGCGGCGTGGTATGCGGAGGTGCGCAAGGCGGGCACCATCGGCACCCAGGTGTTCTGGCCCGCTCCGCGCATCCACTCCGGGCTGGTCGCCTTCACCCGGCGCGAGCCGCCGGCGGGCAGCGCGTCCCGCCGGGAGGTCTTCGCCGTGGTGGACGCCGCCTTCGCCCAGCGCCGCAAGACCCTGCGCGCCGCGCTCGCCTCCTGGGCGGGGTCGCCGCAGGCGGCGGAGGACGCCCTGGTGGCCGCCGGCGTGGACCCACGCGCCCGCGGCGAGGCCCTGGACATCGCGGCCTTCGCGAGGATCGCCGAGCACGGCCCGCGGCGTGCGGCGGAGGAGGTGAGCGCATGACGACGGAGGACCTCGGCCTCGACCCCACGGCCCGGCACGTCACGGTCAGCGCCCCCGGCAAGGTGAACCTGTCCCTGCGGGTGGGGCCGCCCGGCGCGGACGGCTACCACCCCGTGGCCACCGTGTACCTGGCCGTCAGCCTGCGGGAGACCGTCACGGCGATCGCGCGCACGGACGGGAGGATCACCGTCGGCCCGTCGGGCCGCCACATCAGTCTGGTGGACACCGAAGACGTGCCCTGGGACGAGCGCAACCTCGCGCACCGCGCCGCCGCACACCTGAGGCACACCCTCGGACTCGATCCTGACAGCCACGGCGTCCACCTCGAGGTCGCCAAGCAGGTCCCGGTCGCGGGCGGCATGGGCGGCGGCTCCGCCGACGCGGCCGCCGCGCTGCTCGCGTGCAGCGCCCTGTGGGAGACCGGGCACACCCGCGCCGAGCTCGCCGAACTGGCCGCCCCGCTGGGCGCGGACGTGCCCTTCAGCGTGCTGGGCGGCGCCGCCGTCGGGCTCGGGACCGGGGCGGAGCTGACCCCCGTCGCGGCCCGCACCCCGGTGCACCTCGTCCTCGTCCCGGCGGACGCCGGGCTGTCCACCCCCGTGGTGTTCCAGACCCTGGACGAGCTGCGCCGGGAGGGTCACCTGCCCGACGGGCCGACGCGCCCGGAGGTGAACGAGGCCGTCCTGCGGGCCCTCACCGCGGCGGACCCGCTCGAACTCGCCACCGCCATGGACAACGACCTGCAGACCCCGGCCGTCGTCCTGTTCCCCGAGCTCTCGGACGTCCTCGACCTCGGCCTGGACGAAGGCGCGCTGCGCGGCATGGTCTCCGGCTCCGGCCCCACCCTGCTCTTCGTGGCGCAGGACGAGGCCTCCGCGCTGCGGCTGGCCTCGGCCATCGAGGAGCGCACGGGCGTGCGCGCCCTCCCCGTCCACGGCCCCGTGCCCGGCGCCCACGTGCTGTGACACCCGGCGGCGCACCCCGCCGCACCCGACCACCCCTCCTCCGTCCGGAAAGGACCACCTCCTCCATGGCCCACCTGCTCGGCGCCGAGAACATCGGCATCGCCTTCGGAACCCGCACCGTCCTCGAGGGCCTCTCCCTCGGCGTGGATGAGGGGGACCGGATCGGACTCGTGGGCCGCAACGGTGACGGCAAGTCCACGCTCATGCGCATCCTCGCCGGCCTTCAGGAACCCGACACGGGCCGCGTCACCCGCCGCGGCGGCGTCCGCGTGGGCGTGCTGGACCAGCAGGACCGGCTCGACCCGGAGCATACCGTGCGCCAGGCCGTGGTCGGGGACGTGGACGACCACGTGTGGGCCTCAGACCCCAAGGTCCGGGACGTCCTGGGCGGTCTCCTCGACGGCTTCGACCTGGAGCAGTCCGTGCGGGGCCTCTCCGGCGGCCAGCGCCGTCGCGTCGCCCTGGCCCGTCTGCTCGCCGGGGACGACGACGTCCTCTTCCTCGACGAGCCCACCAACCACCTGGACGTCGAGGGCGTCGCGTGGCTCGCCCGCCACCTGAAGCAGCGCTGGCGCCCCACCGACGGCGGCCTCGTGGTGGTCACCCACGACCGGTGGTTCCTCGACGAGGTCTGCACGCGCACGTGGGAGGTGCACGACGCCACGGTGGACCCGTTCGACGGCGGCTACGCGGCGTGGGTGCTCGCGCGCGCGGAGCGCTCCCGGCAGGCGGCGGTGACGGAGCAGAAGCGTCAGCAGCTCGTGAAGAAGGAGCTCGCCTGGCTGCGCCGTGGCGCCCCGGCACGCACGTCGAAGCCGAAGTTCCGCATCGAGGCGGCCAACGCCATCATCGAGGACGTCCCCGCCCCGCGCGACTCGGTGTCCCTGGCGAAGATGGCCACGGCCCGGCTGGGCAAGGACGTCCTCGACCTCGAGCACGTGAGCCTGACGCTGGGGGAGAAGCCGATCCTCGACGACGTCACCCTGCGCCTGGCGCCCGGCGAGCGGCTCGGCGTGGTCGGCGTCAACGGTGCGGGCAAGTCGACCCTGCTGCGCCTGCTCGACGGGCGCATCGCCCCGGACTCGGGGCGGGTGAAGCGCGGCAAGACGGTGGTCTCGGCCACCCTCACCCAGGACGTGAAGGAACTCGACGACGTCGCCCACCTGCGCGTCGCCGAAGTCATGGCCCGCGAGGGCTTGTCCTTCCAGGTCGGGGACCGCGAGATGTCCTCCGGCCAGCTGCTCGAGATGCTCGGCTTCGGCACCTCCCGGCAGTGGACTCAGGTCTCCGAGCTCTCGGGCGGCGAGCGCCGGCGCCTGCAGCTGCTGCGCCTGCTCGTGGGCGAGCCCAACGTCCTCATGCTCGACGAGCCGACCAACGACCTGGACACGGACACCCTGGCCGCCGTCGAGGATGTGCTGGACGGGTGGCCGGGGACCCTGGTGGTGGTCTCCCATGACCGTTACCTGCTCGAGCGCATCACCGACCACCAGGTCGCCCTGCTCGGGGACGGCAAGGTCCGCGGCCTGCCGGGCGGGGTGGACCAGTACCTCGAGCTGCGCGCCGCGATGGACGACGCCGGCGGCCCGGCCCGGGGAACCGGCGCGGCCCGAGGCCGCAACGACGTCGTCGGGACGTGCGCGGGCATGGGCGGGCCGGAGGAGGACACCGGACCCACCGAGGCGGAGCGTCGGCTGGCCCGCAAGGAGATGGCCCGGCTCGAGAAGCAGATGACCCGGCTACGGGACCGCAGGTCCGGCCTCGAGGCGCGGATGGCCGAGCTGGGGCAGGCGCAGGACTTCGACGCCCTCACCGCGGCCTCCGCCGACCTGAAGGACCTCGACGCGCAGCTGGACGTCCTGGAGGAGGAGTGGCTGCAGGCCGCTGAACTCGCCGAAGGGGACTGACCGGCGGGCGCTCACAGGAGGGTGCGGCGGACGGCACAGCCATTCACAATTTCCGACCTATAATCGGGGGCCGGGGCACAGCAATGTGCTCGACCCCCACGACGTGAACCATCCCCCACGTCAGGACGGAGGAGCAGAGCGTGATCGCGAGTCCCGGTGATGAGTCGACCACGCACCGCATGGGCTCGACGGCCCGCGGTCGTGTCCTGGGTCGGCCCTGGGAGCGGGGCCTTCCGCTGCTCGTCCTCATCGTGGACGTGGTCGCGGTCCTGCTCGCCACCTTCGTGTCGGCCCAGCTCCGCTTCGGCGGATCGCGGCGCACCACCCTCCCCGGCACCGAAATCATCGACTACAGCGTCATCAGCCTCGCGCTGAGCGCGGCCTGGGTGCTCGCGCTGACCATCCAGGGCTCGCGGGACATCCGGATCCTGGGGGTGGGCAGCGAGGAGTACAAGCGGGTCCTGCAGGGCACCCTCTATCTCTTCGGCACCGTCGCGATCCTCGCCTATGCGGCAGGTCTCGAAGTGGCGCGCGGCTACGTGGGCCTGGCGCTGCCGCTGGGCGTGCTCCTGCTCCTGCTGGGCCGGTTCCTCGTGCGCGGGTGGGTGGCCCGGCAGCGACACCGCGGCAGGTTCCGGCGGCGGCTCCTGCTCGTCGGCGGCCCGAAGGCGGTCCGGCACATCTTCCAGGCCCTCGACTCCGAGGCCGGCGCCGGCTACGCCCCCGTGGCGGCGGCTCTCCCCGGATACAAGGCCCGGCAGGCGGACTACCTCCCGATACCGGTCTCCACGGACCTGGACACCGTGGAGGACGTGGTCGCCCTCGTGGAGGTGCGCGACGTCGAAGCCGTGGTGATCACCTCGGGCCATTCGTTCGTCCCCGGGGACGTCCGCCGACTGGGCTGGGAGCTGCAGGAGCGCGGCGTCTCCCTGATCATGGCGCCCGCGCTCGTGGACGTCGCCGGACCCCGCCTCCACACGCAGCCCCTCGCGGGTCTGCCGCTCATCCACCTCTCCACTCCGCGCCTCTCCGAGGGCAAGGCGTTCGCCAAGCGGGCGTTCGACGTCGTCGCGTCGGGTCTGGGCCTGATCGCCATCTCGCCGCTGTTGATCGCCGTCGCGATCGCGGTCAAGGCCACGGACGGCGGGCCGGTGCTGTTCCGGCAGGAGCGGATCGGTCTCGGCGGCAGGCCGTTCACCATGCTCAAGTTCCGTTCCATGGTGGTGGACGCCGAGGAGATCCGGCAGCGGCTCGTCTCGGACGGCGGGGATGCGGACGTGCTGTTCAAGATGAAGGACGACCCGCGCATCACCCGGGTCGGCAGGCTCATCCGCCGCACCAGCATCGACGAGCTGCCCCAGCTCGTGAACGTGCTGCGGGGGGACATGTCCCTCGTGGGCCCGCGGCCCCACCTGCCGCACGAGGTCGAGGCCTACGAGCAGTACGTGCACCGCCGCTTCCTGGTGCAGCCCGGCATCACGGGCCTCTGGCAGGTCTCCGGCCGCTCCGACCTCCCGTGGGAGGAGGCGGTCCGCCTGGACCTCTACTACGTGGAGAACTGGTCCATCCTGGGCGACCTCGTGATCCTGGGCCGGACCGTCAAGGCCGTGATCGCCGCCGACGGCGCCTATTGACCCCGGATCCGCGCGACCTGTGTGGAAGAATGGGCCGTCGTCGCCGCCCCCTGGGGTCCGGCGCTCCGCCCTGGTGTAATGGCAGCACGCCGGCCTTTGGAGCCGTGCAGTCTAGGTTCGAATCCTAGGGGCGGAACACCCGTCCTCTGACCTCCACCGGTGCAGGAGCCCTCATGTCCCAGCCGTCCCCCCGTCCCTCCGCCGTGATCGTCCTGGCCGCGGGTCAGGGCACCCGCATGAAGTCGACGACGCCGAAGATCATGCATGCGATCGGGGGGCGCTCCCTCGTGGGCCACGCGCTCGCGGCGGCCTGGTCGCTCGCGCCGGAGCACCTCGTGGCCGTGGTCCGGCACGAGCGGGCCCGCGTGGCCGAGCACATCGAGACGGTGGCGGCCCAGCTGGGCATCGACGCGCTGGCGATCGCCGACCAGGACGACGTGCCGGGCACCGGCCGCGCCGTCGAGCTGGGCCTGGCCGCCCTGCCCGCGGACCTCGAGGGCACCGTCGTGGTGACCTACGGCGACGTCCCGCTGCTGACCCCGGAGACGCTCGCCCGCCTCGTCGCGGACCACGAGGCGGACGGCAACGCCGTCACCGTCCTCACCGCCACCCTCGAGGACGCCACGGGCTACGGCCGCATCGTCCGCGACGCCGAGGGCCTCGTGGAGCGGATCATGGAGCACAAGGACGCCCTCGCCCACGCCGAGTCCACGGGGGACGACTCCTTCGTGGCGATCCGCGAGGTCAACTCCGGCATCTACGCCTTCGACGCCGCCCTGCTGCGCCGCACCCTGCCGGAGATCTCCACGGACAACGTGCAGGGCGAGAAGTACCTCACGGACGTGCTCGGCATGGCCCGCGCCGAGGGCGGCCGCGTCGCCTCGGTGGGCACGGACGACGTGTGGGAGGTCGAGGGCGCCAACGACCGCCGCCAGCTCTCCGACCTGGGCCGCCAGCTCAACGACCGCGTGCTGCGCGGCTGGATGAAGGAGGGTGTCACGGTCGTCGACCCGTCCTCCACGTGGGTGGACGTCACCGTCTCCCTCGCCTCGGACGTCACGCTCAAGCCCGGCACCCAGCTGCATGGCACGACGTCGGTGGCCACGGGCGCCGTCGTCGGCCCGGACTCCACCCTCACGGACACGCAGGTGGGGGAGGGCGCCGTGGTGAAGCGCACCGACGCCACGGAGGCCGTGATCGGCGCGGGCGCGACCGTCGGCCCGTTCACCTACCTGCGCCCGGGCACGGTGCTGGGGGAGGACGGCAAGATCGGCGCGTTCTACGAGACCAAGAACGTGACCGTGGGCCGCGGCGCCAAGCTCTCCCACCTGGGCTACGCCGGGGACGCCGAGATCGGCGAGTACACCAACATCGGCTGCGGCAACATCACCGCCAACTACGACGGCGTCAACAAGCACCGCACGGTGATCGGCGCGCACGTGCGCACCGGCTCCAACACCGTGTTCACGGCCCCGGTGACCGTGGGCGACGGCGCCTACACCGGCGCGGGCGCCGTGGTCCGCGAGGACGTGCCCGCCGGGGCCCTGGCGCTGAACGCCGTGAGCCAGCGCACCCTCGAGGGCTGGGTGCCGGCCAAGCGCCCGGGCACCTCCTCGGCCGAGGCCGCGCGGGCCGCCGGCGCGGAGGGCTCCGGCGCTCAGGGCTGACCCCGCGCGCCCGACAAGAGGTCGGCGTGTCACAACCGTACCGATTCCGGTACGGTTGTGACACCAGAGATGAGGTGGTGATCCCGTGACGTATCGTGACGATCTGTGGGACGTGGCTGCGGGGAACCACGGGGTCATCACCACTACGGAAGCGGAGGAGGCGGGCGTGCCCGCCGTCGAGGTCCGCAAGCTCGCCCAGCGCGGCGTTCTGCGGAGGCTGGCCCACGGGGTGTACCTCCATCGCCAGGTTCCCCGCGACCGGTTCACGGACGCGGCGGAGGCCGTGGCCACGGGCGGTGAAGATGCATTCCTGGACTGGGACGCAGTGCTGTCACTGTACGACCTCGCCCTGGTCGATCCCTCCGTCGTACGGGTGGGCGTGACGAGGCGGTACCGCGGCTCGCCGCGCGCGCATGTACGAGTGACACGACGCCGTCCCCCGCCGGGCGACGAGGACCTCACCTTTCACGGCGGCGTGCGAGGCCTCACGATCAACCAAGCCCTTCGTGAGGCACTCGACCGCATCCCTCTCGAGCGCGTCGCCGCTGCGATCGAGGAGGCCCGCGCGCGCGGGCTGCTCACGGTGGGCGAGGCGAGGAGCTTGAAGAAGGACCTGGAGGCGCGGCAGAACGGTGGACATCGTGGCGGTCGATGACGTGGTCGTGGGCCTGGGCGATCTGGGAGCTCGAGGTGCGCCCAGGAGCGAAGGCCAACTCAACCGTCGACTGGAGGCGATCGCTGACGCGATGGGCGTTCCGGTGGACCGGGCGCGCCGGTTGCTGGGAGCAGTGATCGTGGCGCAGATGTTGCCGGAAGGCGTCGTAGTCAAGGGTGGAAATGGCGTTCGACTCCGACATGGAGCCACCGGGACGCGGGCGACCCGGGATCTCGATCTACTGGCTCGCGATCCCCAGCAGGCGCTGAAGGACTTGACCGGGTTCGTCGACCGGGGATGGGGGGCCGCGCCCGGGAGCAAGAGAGAACTCAAGGCCGACCCGGCTGCGACCCGGGTGGCCTTCTTCGGCACGGTGCATGAGGACGATCCTGCGGAGCCTCTCGGAGTGCCCGATCCCTACGTCCTGTCACGAGCGAAGGTGACCCTGCATTTTCTCTCCGCGAGGACAAGTTGGGTGTCGGTCCCGATCGAGATCGGGCGCGACGAATTCGAGGGCAGCACGCTGGCGCAGCCAGTCGAGGTCGTGGCACCCCAGGTCGCGGAGGCGGTCACCGCGTTGGGATGTGGAACACCGCGGTCTGTGGCCGTGATGGCTGTCGAGCAGCAGCTCGCACAGAAGATCCATGCCGTCACGGATCCACATCAGACGCGAGGCCACGATCTCGTGGACATCCAGTTGCTCTGGCATGGGGCGGAGGCCGAGGGTGGTGTCGACATCCCGTTGCTCGCAGATCTCGTCAGCCGTACTTTCATGTTTCGGTCACCCGGCCGGACTGCGGCAGGACACACACCGCATGAGTGGCCGCCTCCGGTCGCTCACGTCCGGACTCTCGAGCAGGGGTACCTGGATGCGCTGGAGGAGACACGAGTGGGTGCGGAGGGACAGGCCAGGCTCCTGCAGCCGCGCGTGTCCGACGCGGCGGATTGGCTGGAGTCGTTGATCACAAGGATCGCGCGGGCCGCCGGCGCCGAGGGCTCCGGCGCTCAGGGCTGACCCCGCGCGCCCTAGGATGGGTGCGAGGACCGGGCCGCCCCGGGCGGCCGACACCGACGCCGGACGCCGTCGGTCCTGGAACGCGAGACCACGAAGGATGTTGAGGACGTCATGACGGAGCTGAGCCGCAGCGAGGACAAGCGACTGGTGCTGGCCACGGGCCGCGCCCACCCCGAGCTCGCGCAGGAGATCGCCGAGGAGCTGGGCACCGAGCTGCTCCCCATGAGCGCCTACGACTTCGCCAACGGCGAGATCTACGTGCGCTCGGGCGAGTCGGTGCGCGGCAAGGACGTGTTCATCATCCAGTCGCACCCGGCGCCGCTGAACAACCACCTCATGGAGCAGCTGATCATGGTGGACTCCATGAAGCGCGCCTCCGCCCGCCGCATCACAGTGGTCTCGCCGTTCTACCCATACGCCCGCCAGGACAAGAAGGGCCGCGGCCGCGAGCCGATCTCGGCCCGCCTCGTGGCGGACCTGTACAAGACCGCCGGCGCCTCCCGCGTGATGAGCGTGGACCTGCACACCGCCCAGATCCAGGGCTTCTTCGACGGCCCGGTGGACCACCTGTTCGCCATCCCGCTGCTGGCGGACCACATCCGCTCCAGCGTGGAGGGCGAGGAGGTCACGGTGGTCTCCCCGGACACCGGTCGCGTGCGCGTGGCGGAGCAGTGGGCGGACCGCCTGGGCGGCGTGCCGCTGGGCTTCGTGCACAAGAGCCGGGACCTCACCGTTCCGAACAAGGCCGAGTCCAAGACCGTGGTCGGGGACGTCGAGGGCCGCGTCTGCGTGCTGATCGACGACATGATCGACACCGGCGGCACCATCGCCGGCGCCGTGCAGATCCTCAAGGACGCCGGCGCCAAGGACGTCATCATCGCCGCCACGCACCCGGTGTTCTCGGACCCGGCCGCCCAGCGTCTCGGCGAGTGCGGCGCCCGTGAGGTCGTGGTGACCAACACCCTGCCCATCCCGGAGGAGAAGCGCTTCGAGACCCTCACCGTGCTCTCGATCGCCCCGCTGATCGCCCGCGCGATCCGCGAGGTCTTCGAGGACGGCTCGGTCACCAGCCTCTTCGACGGCGTCGCCTGACCATGGCCGAGCGCGTCGAGCCGGCCCACGGGGAAGACGGCGGCGCGGTGGCCGCGCCGCAGCCTCACCGTCCGCGCCTGCCGTTCTGGGCCTCCCTGCTGCTGAACGTGGTGGTGGCCCTCGCGGTCGTCGCCGTGGTGCAGGCCCTGTGGGTGAAGGTGTACTCGGTGCCGTCCGGCTCGATGGAGAACACCCTCGAGGTGGGGGACCGCATGCTGGTCAACCGCACCGCCTACCCGGACGGGATGGCGGAGTCCCAGGACGTGGTGGTCTTCACGGCCAACGAGGACTGGGCGCACCCCATGCCACCGGAGGGGGCCGTGGAGAACGCCGTCCGCACGTTCGGCGACCTCACCGGCATCGGCCGCTCGCACGAGCAGGCCCTGGTCAAGCGCGTGATCGGCACCGCGGGGCAGACCGTGGAGTGCTGCACCGCCGAGGGCGCGGTGACGGTGGACGGGGAGCCCCTGGACGAGCCGTACATCCACAACGACCTGCCGTTCCTCCGGGACGAGCTGGACTGCGAGTCCGAGGTGATCTCCGCGCGCTGCTTCGGCCCGGTCACCGTGCCGGAGGACTCGATGCTCGTGCTCGGCGACCACCGCTCCAACTCGGCCGACTCCGTGATCGCGTGCCGCGGCATCCCCGCCGACCAGGCCGGGGACTGCGCGCGCTTCGTCACCCGCGAGGACATCGTGGGCGAGGTCTTCGTGACGGTGTGGCCGCCCACGCACTGGGGCGGGCACTGATCTCCTGAGGCGCGGGGCCTCCTGGGCGACGGCGGCCCGTGCCGGTTCAGCCGGTCCTGGCCAGTTCCGCGGTGACCAGGGCGTCCATCGCCTTCCGCACCCGGGCCTCGGCGTCCTCGGGAACGGGCCCTTCGGCGCGGAGGCAGGCCACCACGTCGACGGCCGTCCGCGACTCGTCCAGCAGGAGCCAGACGGACGGGCCCAGACCTTCGAGCACGACCAGGCGGTCCGAGGCGAGCAGGACCAGGCGGCCGCTGTCGGTCAGGATGCCGTCGTCGACGGCGCAGCGGGACACCGCGCCCGGGGCCGCCGCACCGACCGAGGCCCGCAGCTCTTCCTCGGTGAGCGCCTCCCAGGCGGGGGTGACGGGCGTGGGCGGGGCCGCCAGGAGGCCGTCGACGACATCCCGCAGGTCCTCCGCTTCGGCGTAGACCAGGCGTTGGGCGCCGCCGACCGTGTCGAGGACGCGGCAGAGCGTCACGAGACCGCGGGGGAGCAGGGAGAGGGAGGATGTCTGGGGGACGAGCGCCTCGAGCGCGGCCACGAGTTCTATGGCCTCCGCCCGCGGCGTCACCGGGCCTGCCGGATCCCGCACGCGGTCCAGCACGGCGATCCGGGCCAGCCGGGCGTCGGGGAGGGTCGGACCGAGACCCAGGTCGTCCGGGCCTCGCTGGGTCTTCGGGCGCACCCCCCGTGACCCCAGCAGGGACAGCGGTTTGGGGTAGGGCGTGACGGTCAGGCCGTCCGGTGCGATGATCGCCGTCTCGTCGGTGAGGTAGGCGAAATGGGGTCCCAGCCGGCGCGTGGCCGTCGTCTTGCCCGTCCCGGACGCCGCCACCAGGACCATCGCCGCCCCGGTGTCCGGTGCGGCGAGGCACGCGGCATGGAACAGCAGGTGGGTGCCGCGGGCGGACTCGATCGCCCGCGAGGTCGCCAGGGACACCAGGTCCTCGTGCCACTGGAGCCACGGACGCGCGGTGTCGGCGCCGCGGTGCGCATCCGCGCGGGCCGGCGGCTCCACGGCCTCCACACCGCACCGGGCCCAGGACGCGATGACCTCCGCGCGCTCGTCTCCTGTGAGGCCGCTCACCGTCACGGCATCGAGACCGGTGCCGATGCGCAACGCGGTGGTCTCGCTCATGGCTTCGTCCTCCCCCTGGGCGCCGGGCATGGCTCACCCTTTCCATCCCGTGGCTGTCCGGTCAGTGTACTGAGCGCCGTGTGGGCGGCCATGGCGCCGCCCCACCGGCTGGCACGGGTCTTCGCCAGAGCCTCCCTATACTCGACACAGGTTCTCGGGCGCTGAGTGCGCCGTCCATCCGAGCTGAGGGAGGAGCCCGCATGGCAGCCCAGTCGCCCACGGCGGCGGTGACCGTGGTGATCCCGCACTACGGCGATGCGGCCCCCACCCTCGCCCTCGTCGACCGCCTGCTGAGCGATCCCGGAGACGCGCTGGCCGCCGTCGTGGTCTCGGACGACGCCTCGCCCACCCCGTACCCCGAGGCGCACGATCCGCGTCTGACCGTGGTGCGCCGCGAGCGCAACGGCGGCTTCGGCGCGAACGTGAACACCGGCCTGGCCGCGGTCACCACCGAGCTGGCCCTGGTCCTCAACTCGGACGCCGAGATCACGGGGGCGCAGATCGACGCTCTGGTGGCGGCGGCCGCCCCGTATCAGCCGGCCGTGGTCAGCCCGCAGGTCGTCAACGAGGACGGCACGCCGCAGTGGTCCGGGCGGCACTTCCCGACGGTCCTGCACCAGACCGTGGAGTGGCTGACTCCGCTGGCCCGCTTCCGTCACCTGGACGTGCTCCACGAGGCCGTGGGGCACGACGTCGCGGCGGCCCGGTCCGCCTCGCCCGTGGCGGTCGACTGGGTGATGGGCGCCGTGCTGCTCCTGCCGATGGCCCAGGTCCGCGCCGTCGGCGGGTTCGACGAGGAGTACTTCATGAATTCCGAGGAGGTCGACCTGCAGCGCCGCCTGCGCGAGCGCGGCGTGCCGTCGATCGTGGTCCCGGCCGTCCGTGTGCCGCACGGGCTGCACGGCTCCTCGGACCCGCTGCGCCGGCGCGGCTGGTTGGTGGACTCCCGGTACCGCTACGCCCGGAAGTTCGGTCACCCCCGGGTCCTCAAGGCCGCGCTCACCGCGGCCACCGGGGCGAACTTCGCCGTGAACGCGCTCCGGCAGGCCCGGGGTGTGAACGTGGACGCCCGCGCCGTGCTCCGGGACGAGCACGCGCTGGTCTGGAAGGGGCAGCGCCGATGAGCGCCACCGGTTACACCGTGCCCGCGCCGCCCGACGCGCGGGGCGGCCGCTCACCGGAACGGCTGTTCCTCGTCTCGCCGGCGTTCCACGGCTACCACCGCTCCATCGCGGCGGCGTGGGCTGCCCAGGGCTTCGACGTCGCGGTGCACTGCTACGACGCCTACGCCACGCTCGGCATGAAGCTCCGGAACAAGGGGCTGCTCGAGCTGCCGCAGAAGGCGGGCGTGGACCGCACGGCCGCGCGGGTCGCCTGGGACACGGGGCGGGCCGTGGCCGCGCTGCGCGAGGCCCGGCCGGACCGCGTGCTCGTGATCAAGGGGGACTCGCTGGGCGAGGACTTCTGGTCCGAGATCCTCGATGCGGGCCTGCCCCGCATGCTCTGGCTGTACGACGACCTCGCGCGGCACGACTACTCGATGGAGTTCCTGCGCTCCGTCGGGCCGGTGCTCAGCTACGCCCGCTCCGAGGCCGAGCTGCTGGCCGGCGAGGGCGTGGACGCGCACTACATGCCCAACGGTTTCGACCCGGCGATGGCGCTGCCGGAGGTGCCGCGGCGCGACGAGCTGGTCTTCGTGGGCTCGCGCTACCCGAACCGCGTGGAGCTGCTCACCCGCCTGGCCGCGGCCGGGGTGCCGGTGCGCGCCTACGGGCGTCAGTGGAGCCACCACCCGGTGGACCGCCTGCGCACGTGGGAGCTGACCCGGCCGGACCTGCCGGCCGAACGGGACATCCCCCTCGAGGAGGCGTACGCCGTGCAGGCGGCCGCCGCGGGCGCCATCAACATCCACGGCCTGCAGGCCGGCCACGCGATGCGGACCTTCGAGGTGCCCGGCATGGGCGGTCTCCAGCTCGTCGATCGGGCCGACGTGGCCGAGTTCTACGTCCCGGACGAGGAGGTGCTCGTCTTCGAGGACGCGGACCACCTCATCGAGCTGGGCCGCCGGGTCGTCGCGGATCCCGCCTGGGGAGCGCGCATCCGGGAGGCCGGCCGCCGCCGGTCGCACGCGGAGCACACGTTCGCGCACCGGGCGGCCATGGCCCAGGGGTGGTGGGCATGACCGACGCGCCCCTCTTCTGGCGCTCCGAGGACCTGCCGCGGTGGCACGCCTGGCAGCGCGCCCAGTGGCCGCTGACCCGGCGGGCCGCGGACACCGCGCGCTCGACCGTGCGCGGCGTGGCCGGCGCCCTGACACGCCGCCGGTTCACCGGCGACGACGTCCCGCGCCTGCTCCTGCCGGCGGGGGACGTGCACACCCTCGTCGCCCTGGAGTCCTTCGGCCCCACGCAGCTGGCCGCGCTGGCCTCGCCCGTGGCCGCCCTGGCCACCGCGCGGCCGGAGGCCGCCGCCGGGGTCGGCTGGGTGCTGCCCGCCGGTGACGCACCCGCCCTGCCCGGGGCCGCGGGCCACCGGGAGCACGCCGCCACCGCCGACGTCGTGAGGGATCGCCTGTCCGGGCTCCGCCGCGTCCTGGTGGCGGGGGAGTACCTGCCCTCGGGCCGCGCCGCCGTGCGCTGGGCCCGGCAGCGGGGGGCGCGGATCGGCGTCGTCCAGCACGGGCTGCTGGCCGTGTCCACGCCGCCCGTCCCGCAGGACGCCACCCTGTACGCCTTCACGAGCGCGGACGCGGACTGGTGGACCCAGGGCCGCGCCGATGTGGAGGCCGTCCCGGTGGGCTCGGCACTGCTGGAGCAGGCCCGCCGAACCGCGCCCGCGCTCTCGGGCGCCGGAGACGACGGCCCCGGGGTGTTCCTCGGCCAGCTGCACGGCGCCGAGCTGCCCCGCCGGGACTTCGCCGCGGCCGCCGAACAGTACGTGCGGGCCACCGGCGCCGCCTACCGCCCCCACCCGGCCGAGCGGGACCGCCTCTCCCGCGGTCAGCACGCGGCCTGGCGCAGGGCCGGCGTGCGGATCGACGACGCCGGGGCGCCCCTCGTCGCCACCCGCGGGCCCGTGGCCGCCGTCTTCTCCACCGGGATCCTCGAGGCCGCGCAGGCCGGCAGACCCGCGTGGGCCGTCCACCCGGACCCGCCCGCCTGGCTCGAGGGGTTCTGGCAGCGCTACGGCATGACCCGGTGGCGGCCCGGCCGCACCCCGGAGCCCACCCCGCCCCTGGCCTCGCCGACCGCGGACCCCGCGGCCGCGATCGCCGAACACGTCTGGAAGGAGACCGCGTGAGCATCCTGTGCGTCATCCCCGTGCGCGGCGGGTCCCGGGGGCTGCCCGGCAAGAACATCCGCCTCCTGGGCGGCCACCCGCTCGTCGCCTGGACCATCCAGGCCGCCCTCGAGGCGGAGGAGGACCTGCACGTGGTGGTCTCCACGGACTCGGCCGAGATCGCCGAGGTCGCCCTCCGCTACGGCGCGGACGTGCCGGGCCTGCGTCCGGCCCACCTGGCCCAGGACTCGACCCCCACCGAGCCCGTGATCGAGCACGTGCTCGCGGCCGAGCGCGCGGCCGGCGTCGAACCGGAGGGCGTGATGCTCCTCCAGGCCACCAGCCCGCTGCGCCTGCCCGGCACCCTGGACCGCGCCGTGCGGCAGTTCCGGGACACGGGGGTGGACTCGCTGGTCGGCGTCGTCCCGGTGTCCCCGTTCCTGTGGCGCCACGCCGGGGACCCCGACGGGGAGCCGATCCCGGACTTCGACGTCACGGCGCGCAAGCGCCGGCAGGACATGACGCGCGCCGATCTGCGGTTCCGCGAGAACGGGTCCCTCTACGTGACGCGCCCCTGGGTCTACGACCGGCTGCACAACCGGCTCGGCGGCCGGATCGGCCTGCTGGAACTCGACGACCTCGAGGGCGTGGACATCGACACCGAGCTGGACTTCGCCCTCGCCGAGCAGCAGATGGACCAGTACCTGGCGGTCCACAAGGTGCTCCGGCACCGCCCCGAGCTCGGTGCCCCGCGCACCGCCGGGACCCCCACCACCGGCCCGAACCGCACCCCCGGAGGCGCGCAGTGATCATCGAACGCAGGCTCACCCCCTACCTCGTCTTCCCCAAGGACTCGCTCCTGGTCGCCCTGCAGAAGATGACCGACAACCGCGAGCGCACCGTGTTCGTGGTGGACTCCCACGGCTTCCTCGTCGGCTCGCTGACGGACGGGGACGTGCGCCGCTGGCTGGTGGCGCATCCGGAGGCGTCGCTGGATGTGGCCGCGGCCGACGTCGCCCATCGCGACCCGGTGACGGCGCCCCTGGGCGCCTCCCCGGCCGAGATGCGCGAGGCCCTGCCCACCGGGGCGCTGCACCTGCCGCTGCTGGACGAGCGCGGCCGTCTGACGGCCCTGGCGATCAACCGGGAGGCGGAGCTGCGGATCGGCGGGCACCGGATCGGGGAGGGCCACCCGGCGTTCCTGATCGCGGAGATCGGCAACAACCATCAGGGCGATGTGGACCTGGCCCGCCGTCTCGTGGACCTGGCCGTCGAGGCGGGCGCGGACGCCGTGAAGTTCCAGCTGCGGGACATGGACGCCCTGTACCGGCAGTCCGGCGCGGCCACCGCCGGCGAGGACCTGGGGGCCCAGCGCACCCTGGACGAGCTGGCCAAGTTCTCGCTCTCCGCCGCGGACATGGTGCGGGTGTTCGACCACGTCCGGGAGGCCGGCGTCGCCCTGATGTGCACCCCGTGGGACGCCCCGTCCATGCGGGTGCTGCGCGAGTACCCGGTGGACGGCGTGAAGATCGCCTCGGCGGACCTGACGAACCACGGTCTGCTGCGGGACGCGGCCGCCTCCGGCCTGCCGATGGTGCTCTCCACCGGCATGTCCCGGGAGGAGGAGATCCGCGAGGCGGCGGCCCTGGTGCGCTCCTCCGGCGTCCCCTTCGCGATGCTGCACGCCCAGTCCACCTATCCCGCCCCCTACAAGGACGTGAACCTGGCCTACCTGGACCGGCTCGCGGAGATCGCGCAGACGCCGGTGGGCTACTCGGGCCACGAGCGCGGCTTCCACGTGGCCCTGGCCGCGGTCGCCCGGGGCGCTGCGATCATCGAGAAGCACTTCACCGTGGACCGCGGGCTCGAGGGCAACGACCACAAGGTCTCCCTGCTGCCGGAGGAGTTCGCGCAGATGGTGCGGCAGACCCGGGACATCGAGGAGTCGATCGGCGTCGGGACCGAGCGCGTGGTCTCCACGGGCGAGGCGATGAACCGCATCAACCTGGCCAAGTCCCTGGTGGCGGCCCGTCCGCTGCGGGCCGGCGCCACGATCACCACCGACGACGTGACCGTGAAGTCCCCGGGCCGTGGCCTGCAGCCCAACGAGCTGCCGCGCCTGGTCGGCCGCACGCTGCACCGCGACATGGCCGAGGGCGACTTCTTCTTCGCCGGCGACCTCACGGACACGGTGCCCACCGGACGCCAGTTCCAGTTCCGGCGCCCCTGGGGCCTGCCGGTGCGCTACCACGACGTCGAGGCGCTGACGAAGGACTGCACCCCGGACTTCCTCGAGTTCCACTTCTCCTACAAGGACCTCGAGATCGACATCGACTCGGTGTTCACCGAGCCCATGCCGATGGGCTTCACCACCCACCTGCCGGACATCTTCTCCGGCGACTTCCTCGTGGACCTGGCCAGCGACGACGACGCCGTGTGGGAGCGCTCGATCGCCGAGGTGCAGCGCACGATCGACATCACCCGGGACCTGAAGCGCTGGTTCCCGCACGAGGAGGAGCCCATCATGGTCATCACCATGGGCGGGTTCACCCTGGACCGGCACATCCGCCCGGAGGAGCGGCTGCCGAAGTACGAGCGCATCGCCGAGGCCGTGCAGCGCCTGGACACCTCCGGCATCCGGATCGCCGCGCAGACGCTGCCGCCGTTCCCGTGGCTGATGGGCGGTCAGCAGTACCACAACCTCTTCATGGACCCGGACGACACCGTGGCGTTCGTGGAGGCCACGGGGGTGCCCCTGTGCCTGGACATCTCCCACTCCAAGCTCTCGGCCACGTTCCTGGGGATCCCCTTCTCGGAGATGGTGGAGAAGCTGGCCCCGCACACCATCCACCTGCATCTCGTGGACGCCACCGGTGTGGACGGGGAGGGACCGCAGATCGGGGAGGGTGACGTCGACTGGCCCGTGCTGTGCGAGCAGCTGGACCGCCTGGCCCCCGGGGTGAGCTTCATCCCGGAGATCTGGCAGGGCCACATCAACAACGGCGAGGGCTTCTGGACGGCCCTGGACCGCCTGGAGCAGTGGCTGTGATCCCCGAGGCCGCGAGGACCACTCCGGCCCCGCTGACGCTTTGGGTGGTGCCCGTCGCCGACCTCGGCGGCGTGGCCCGGCACGTCCTCGACGTCGCGCGCGTGGGCCTGCCCGGCCTGCGTCTGGCGGTGCTCTGCCCCGAGGGGCCGCTCGCCGAGCGCCTCCGCGAGCAGGGTGCGGCGGTGTTCACCGGGGCCGTCGGGCCCGACGCCGGCCTGGCCGCCTCGGTGCGCACGCTCCGGACGGCGGTGCGCACCCTGCGCCCGGCCGCGGTCCACACACACCTGGCCTACGCCGACCTCGCGGCGTTCACCGCGTTCGGCCCGGGGCGGGCCCGGTGGCGGGCCGGTGCGCCGGCGCTGCTCAGCACCGAGCATGGGATCGCCCCGGACGACGGGCTGTACAACCGCGCCGCGGCGGCCCGGGTGAAGAACGCCGCGCACCGCGCCCGGCTGCGCGGCACGGACCTCGTGATCGCGGTGGCGCAGTCCACCGCGGACGTGCTCCGGCGCAAGTGGGGCACGGGGGGGCCCCTCACCGTGGTGCGCAACGGGGTGGACGTGTCCGCGGTGCGGGCCGCGGCCGCGGGGCAGCGGCGCGCACCGGGGGAGGGGCTGCGGATCCTCTCCCTGTCCCGGCTGGCGCCCGAGAAGAACCTCGACCGGCTGATCGCCGCGCTGCCGGCCCTGCTGGAGCGGGACCCCGGGACGCGGTTGACGCTGGCCGGCGCTGGTCCCCTGGAGGGGGAGCTGCGCGCCCAGGCCGAGGCGCTCGGTGTCGCGGAGGCGGTCGACCTGCCCGGCTTCGTGGAGCCGTGGGAGACCATGGCCGAGCACGACGTGCTGGTGCAGCTCTCCGCGTGGGAGAACCTCAGCTACACCCTGCTCGACGCCGCGGCCGCGGGCCTGCCCGCCGTCGCCACGGACGTGGGCGGCAACGGGGAGATCCTGCCCCCCGAGCGCCTGGCCCACGAGACCACTCCGGCGGCCATCGCTGACGCCGTCATGCGTGCCGCGGCCGACGGCCCGGGCGAGGTGCGCGTGGACGATGTAGAGACCATGGCCCGGGCGACCGCCGAGGCGACCCTCGAGGTGCTCGGGCGCCGGGTGGGGAAGGGCGGGCACCGATGACCGCGGCGAGCCCGAACGAGCCGGGATCGGTGTCGGTGGCTCCGGCCGAGAAGCGAGTGCCGGGGCCCCGGTTCCGGGAGCTGGACGGGCTCCGCGGCCTTGCCGCGCTGGCCGTGGTGTTCTCGCACTACACAGGCGCCCACAATTCGCACTATCCGCAGGATCCCGCCGCGTTCCACGACGCGGCCTGGGGTGCGGCGGGCGTGCAGCTGTTCTTCATCATCTCCGGGTTCGTCATCTTCATGTCCGCCCGGCGGGCCGACCGGCCGAGCGACTTCGCCATCTCCCGGGCCGCCCGGCTCTATCCGCCGTACTGGATCTCCCTGGTGTTCGCCGTGGTGCTGCTCCTGCTGCACCCGGTGCCCGGCTTCCCCTTCACGTGGGGCCAGGCCCTCGTCAACCTGACGATGGTCCAGCGGTGGGTCGGCGTGGACAACGTGGTGGACGTCTACTGGACGCTCGCGGTGGAGATGCAGTTCTACGTGATCATCCTGATCCTCCTGTATCTCACGCGCTGCCGCCTTTCGGACCGCGTGGTGCTGTGGGGGAGCCTCGCGTGGTCGGTGATCTCGTGGGCCGTGGTGTTGTTCACCGCGCCGCACGTGGGCTCGGACCCTCAGCGGGACCCCCTGTGGGTGAAGCTCCTCAACAACGCCACCGTGGCCGAGTACGCTCCGTTGTTCGTGCTGGGGATGGCCTTGTACATCGCGCGGCAGACGGGGCAGCACCGCGGCTGGGTCGCGGCGGCCGCGGTGTCCGCGGTGGGCAGCACGTTCGTCATGCGGGGGATGCCCTTGGCCCTCGAGGTCCTCGTGGTGGTGCTCCTCGCAGTCACGGTGATGCTGCGGGAGAGGACGTCCGTGCTGCTCCTGGCCCCTGTCCAGTGGTACGGGAAGATCAGCTATTCCCTCTACATCCTCCACGCCATCCCCGGATACATCCTCATCCACGCGCTCTGGCCGTATGTGGGCCGGAACATGGCCATGCTCGTGGCCTTGGCCGTGGTCTCCGTGCTCGCCTGGGCCCTGCAGAAGTACGGCGAGGAGCACCTCGGCCGCGCGGCCAAGCGGGGGTTGACCCGCGTCCGCTCCGTCGTGGACGCGCGGACCGGACAACCCCGATCCCTGGAGCCGGCCCGATGACCGGTCGCATCTGGATCCTGGCGAACCAGGGCAAAGTGGGTGGCGGCGAGGTGATGCTGCACCACCTCGCCACGGCCCTGCGCGAGCTGGGGCGGGACGTGGGCGTCGTGGCTCCGGCCCACCCGGCCGAGACTGCCGATCGCCTGGCCGCGGACGGCTTCGACGTGGTCCGCGTGGGTGGGCCCGGACGACTGGGGTACATGCGTGCTCTCCGGGCCTGGGACCGTGGCCGTGGCGGGGACGACGTCGTGTGGTGCAACGGGCTGCTGCCGGCCACGGCGCTGGCCGGCCGGCCGCGCCGGATCGTGCACCTGCATCAGGTGCCCGAGAAGCCGCTTCTGCGGGTGTTCTCCGCCCTGGCGCGTCCCGGTGCGCTCGCGGTCCTCGCGCCGTCCCGATTCGCGGCGGACCGCATCCGCGGGGCGCGCGTGCTCCACAACTGGGTTCCGGCCCCGACGGCGCCGCAGACACGTCCGGCCCGCGGTGCCGATGATCCGGTGACCGTGGGCTTCCTCGGACGGCTGTCCGAGGACAAGGGCATCGTCACCCTGTTGGAGGCTGCCGCGCTGCTGCGGAGGACCGACCCGGGTGCTTTCGTGTTCCGCATCGCGGGGGAGAGCCGATTCGTGGCGGAGGACGAAGCCGAGCGGCTCGCCACCGCCCTGAAGGCAGCCGGTGAGGACGTCCAGGTGCTCGGCTGGCAGGACACCGGCGAGTTCCTGACCTCCGTGGACGTGCTGGCCGTGCCGTCGCAGTGGGCGGAGTCCTTCGGCCTCGTGGCGGCCGAGGCGATGGCCGCGGGCGTTCCGGTGGTGGCCTCCGATGCGGGGGCCGTTCCCGAGGTGGTCGGCAGCGAGCACCCCTTCGTTTTTCCGCAGCGCGACGCTGCCGCACTCGCGAATTGCTTGCGGGCGGTACGTGCGGTCGATCTGGGGGCGGTGGCCCACTCCCAGCGGCGCCGCTGGGAGTCGCTGTTCTCACCCGAGGCCGGCCGCGCCGCCGTCGCCGAGCTCCTGGATGACCTGTCCCTATGATCCCCGCGGAGGACTCATGACCGAGACGCCCCTGACCCCCGAGGCCAGCGTGATCGTCCCCAGCCGGGGCGGAGCCCAGCGGCTGCCGCGCCTGATCGGCGCCCTCGCCGCGCAGGAGGACGCCCCGCCGTTCGAGGTCCATGTGGCCGTGGACGGGGATGTGGACGGGTCGGCAGCGGTGCTCGCCCAGTTGGCCGCAGAACATCCGGGCCTGGACCTGAGTTGGACCGTCTTCCGGGAGAACCGCGGACGGGTCGCTGCGCTCAACGCCGGCGCCGACGCGACGTCCGGCCGCATCCTCATCCGCGCGGACGACGATCTCGAGCCCGGACCGCACTACATCCGGGACCACGTGGCCGCTCATGAGGAGGGTCCTCGGGGTGTCATCGGCCTGACCAAGGACGTCCTGCCCGAAACGGCCTATCAAAAGGTCTACGGCACGGCGCAGGGGCGCACCCACCGGGCCCACGCATACGCTCTGCCCGCAGAGCAGCAGTGGCGGCACTGGGCGGGCAACGTCTCCGTGCCCCGCACTCTGCACGAGGAGCTCGGCGGCTACGACCCGGACTACCGCCGCTACGGGTGGGAGGACGTCGACTTCGGCTACCGGCTCCACGCGGCGGGATACCCCGTGGTGATCTGCCCGGAGCTGGAGACGCGGCATCATGCCGCCGCCGCGACGACGTACACCAAGGCCCGCCGGGCCCTGCACTCGGGTTCTGCCCGGCAGACGTTCGTAGCCAAGCACGGCGTCGGTGTCCTCGAGGGGGTCGGCGCCCCCGCGGGGCTGTGGGGCGCCGCCGTGCGGGCGCTCGCCGCGGTCACTACGGAAGCCACCTTGGAACAGGGATCCAAGGCGGTCGACGCCCTGACGGGCCGCCTCCCCGCCCCGGTCGCCCGCAAGCTCATCGCGCTGCAGGTGGAGGCCGCCGCGGAGGCTGGCCGCGTCCACCCCGAGCGTGCTCGCCGCACGTTCTGACCATCGGCTCGCAGGAGAGGACCCCATGACCGCCGACGCCGCCGGCCGCATCGCGATCGCCCACGACTACCTGACGCAGAAGGGCGGAGCCGAGCGGGTCGTCCTGGCCCTGCACCGCATGTGGCCGGACGCCCCGATCTACACGACCTTCTACGACCCCGAGGGGACGTTCCCGGAGTTCAAGGACGCCCGGATCATCACCTCCCCCCTGAACCGGGTCGGCGTCCTGCGCAGGGATCCGCGCCGCGCCCTGCCGTTGCTGCCCGTCGCCTCCTCGCTCATGCACGTGAAGGAGCCGGTCGCGGTGGTCTCGACCTCCGGATGGGCCCACGGATTCCGTTACGACGGCGCCACGCTCGTCTACTGCCACACCCCGGCGCGCTGGGTCTACCTGCTGGACGACTACCTGGGCGAGGACGGTCAGAACAGCATCAAGGGCCGGATCGCCCGCGTGCTGCGCCCGGGTCTGCGCAGGTGGGACCGCGCGGCCGTTCGACGTCGATCACGCTATGTGGCCAACTCCACGGTGGTGAAGGAGCGCATCGAGGAGGTGTACGGGCTGATAGACGTGCCCGTCGTGTTCCCGCCGCACTCGGTGTCCACTGATGGACCCCAGGAGCCGATCCCGGGCGCCGAGCACCTTGCCGAGGGCGGATACTTGCTCTCCGTGGCGCGGCTCATGCCGTACAAGCACGTGGACGTGGCCATCCGTGCAGCGGAGCGCACCGGCCTGCGGCTGCTGGTGATCGGCAAGGGCCCCGAAGAGGCGCGCCTGAAGGCGATGGCTGGCGACGGCGTCGTCTTCGCCCAGGACCTCACCGACGCGCAGCTGCGCTGGGCCTACGCCCATGCCACCGCGCTGATCGCGGCCAGCCACGAGGACTTCGGAATCACTCCCCTGGAGGCGAGCGCGTGGGGCGTCCCCACCGTGGCGCTGCGGGCCGGCGGGTATCTGGACACGATCACAGAGGGCGTCAACGGGGTGTTCGTCGAGGCGCCCACGGTGGAAGCCGTGACCGATGGCGTCGAGCAGGCGCTGGCCCGGGACTGGGACCCCCCTGCGATGCGGGCGCACGCGGAGCGCTTCTCGGAGGACCAAATCGCCCGTCAGGTCCGCACCCAACTTGGGCAGCTCCAGACCCATGCCCGGAACAAGGGGGCGATGTGATGACCTGGGTCGTGACCGGAGGCGCCGGCTACATCGGGGCGCACGTCGTCCGGGCGTTTAGGGAGCGGGGTCTGCCGGTCGCGGTCGTAGACGACCTGTCCACCGGGCACCGGGAGTTCGTCCCCGACGGCGTCCCGTTCTTTCATGCGGATGTCACGGACACCGCAGCGCTGACGGCGGTGCTCCGTGAGAATGAGGCAGAGGGGGTCGTCCACGTCGCCGGGTACAAGTACGCGGGGGAGTCTGTTCGGGTGCCGTTGACGGCGTACCACGTCAACGTCCAGGGAACCGCGAGCGTACTCGCCGCGATGGCGGCCACGCAGGTGGAGAACATCGTCTTCTCGTCGTCGGCTGCGGTCTACGGGACACCCGCCGTTGAGCGGGTCACCGAGGACACATCGCCGGCACCTGAGTCGCCGTATGGCGAGTCAAAGCTGATCGGAGAGTGGCTGCTGCGGGACCAGGAGCGTGCCGTCGGCATCCGTCATACCAGCCTGCGGTACTTCAACGTGGTCGGATCCGGGTGGGCGGACATCACGGATCTCAGCCCCCACAACCTCTTCCCCATGGTCTTCTCTGCGCTGGAGAGGGGCGAGCGGCCCCGTATCTTCGGCGACGACTATGCGACCCCCGACGGCACCTGCATCCGGGACTACGTCCACGTCCAGGATGTCGCGGACGCGCACGTGGCGGCCGCGCGGGCGCTGACGTCCGGCGCGGGCCTGCACTCCGTGTACAACCTGGGGTCGGGGGAAGGGACCTCTGTGCGCGAGATCATGGCCGCGGTCCGTGACGTCACGGGGGTCTCCGACCCGCCGGAGGTGCACGCCCGACGCCCCGGGGATCCGGCGCGAATCGTGGCCGACGGCACGCTGGCAGCCCAGGACTTCGGCTGGCGTATGCGCCACTCGGTGGAGGACATGGTCCGGTCGGCGTGGGACGCCCATCGACGCCTGGGGATCTCAGCAAGCGGCGACGAATAGGCGAATCGGTTCAGCCTTGCTGAGGGGACGAGATCAGCCGTTCTAGCTCTTGGGTCAGACGCGGCGGCTCGGGCCACCCCATCACGGTGCCCATCTGTCGCAGGCGCCATCGCCAGTCGAGGGTGCGACGCGCGCACTCCTGCTGCTCGGCAGCTCGCTCGGGGGACCAGCGTTCGGCGGCCGCGGTCAGGATGGGCCAGGCATCCTCACGCGACGTCGGGGAGATCTCCAGCGTGGCCCCGTCCCATAGCGTGCTCGTCGCTGCGGCTGGCGCGGTCCCCGCCACGAGGCATCCGGCCGCGAGTGCATCCATCCACCGGCCGGTCAGGTAGTCCCGTGTGGGATGGGTGTACGGAGCGGGGCTGACGAGGTTCGAGAATGCGAGCACCAGTTTCGCCCCCATGAGGGCCTCTCGGACGTTGCGCTGGTTCTGGCCCGGGTCGTCACTCGTCGGCGGGCGCCCCGCGAACCGTAGGCCCTGCCGGTGGGCTTCCAGGGCCGTAGCGTCGTCGTCCGCCCAGGCTTCGGGCTGGCGGCCCAGGCGCAGCACATCGATGCCGCGGTGTTGCGCGGCGCCGGGGTAGAGCGCTGTGTCCGCGCCCCAGGGCAGGACGGAGACCGGGGTGCCGGTGATCTGCTCCCACTCCTCGACGAGCTGGGGGTCCGTGATGAACACCCGATCCACGTGGGCGGTGCCGCGCAGGAGTCGCGGTGTCCTGTCGGTCCAGAACGAGTCGATGACCCACACCGCGGTGGAGTCGTAACCCGGAAACCACAGACGGGGCCGGGCCGCGTAGGCGGCCATGCCCGCGTGGGGGGCGACGACGAGGAGGTGGTGACCCGGGCGCCGGCGACCCCGGGGCAGGGACGCTGCCGTCTTCCGGAACAGCGACACCTCCCCGTGGTCATCCACCACCGCCACGCGGGCGTCGAAGAGGCGAGCAGCGAGGGCCACAAGCTCGGCGACGGGCCCCCAGCCGGAGCCCCTGGGGCGGACGTACAGGATGTCGAGAGTCATGGGTTCTCCGGGGTGCGCGCCGGTTCAGCGGGCGTTCTCGAGCAGGTCCAGGAGATACCGGCCGTACCCGGACTTCACCAGCGGCTCGGCGCGCTCGCGCAGCTCGTCGTCTGTCAGCAGGCCCTGGCGCCAGGCGACCTCCTCCGGCGCTCCGACCTTGAGCCCCTGGCGGGACTCGATGGTGCGGATGAAGTTCGAGGCGTCGTTGAGGTCGTGGAAGGTGCCGGTGTCCAGCCAGGCCGTGCCCCGGGGGAGGACCTCGACGTTCAGGGTGCCGCGCTCCAGGTAGGTGCGGTTGACGTCGGTGATCTCCAGCTCACCACGTGCAGAGGGCTTCAGGGCGCGCGCGATCTCCACGACGTCGTTGTCGTAGAAGTACAGCCCGGGCACGGCGTAGTGGGACTTCGGCGCCGTGGGCTTCTCCTCGAGGGAGACCGCCCGCCCGGTGCCGTCGAACTCGACGACGCCGTAGGCGGTGGGGTCGGCCACCCAGTAGCCGAACACCGTGGCCCCGTGGACCTCGGTGTGGCGCCGCAGCTGCTGGCCCATCCCCGGCCCGTAGAAGATGTTGTCCCCGAGCACGAGGGCCACGTGGTCGTCGCCGATGTGCTCCTCTCCCAGGAGGAACGCCTGGGCGAGACCGTCGGGGGAGGGCTGCTGCACATAGGTGAGGGAGATCCCGAACTGGGAGCCGTCCCCCAGAAGGCGCTGGAACTGGCCGGCGTCGTGGGGGGTGGTGATCACCAGGATGTCGCTGATCCCCGCCAGGATGAGCGTCGAGAGCGGGTAGTAGATCATCGGCTTGTCGTACACCGGCACGAGCTGCTTCGAGATGGCGTGGGTGATCGGGTGCAGCCGGGAGCCCGTGCCGCCGGCCAGGATGATGCCCTTCATGGTGGCGACTCTATCGGGGCCTCACCGGCTCAGCACGTTGCCTTCCGCCGGGCCCGGGCCCAGCAGCGCCTGGACGTCGGCCCACGACGACGGCAACGTGTCCCCGATCGGGCGCAGCGTCCCCCGGGGATACCAGGCGGCGTTCGCGACCGCCTCACCGGACAGGAGCCGACGCCACACGGTGCGCAGTTCGTCCTCCGAGGCCGAGCCGAGCCAGCGCCAGTGGTAGGCCTTGTCCCCGTCCAGGTCCGCCAGGGCCACCGCAGCGGCACCGATGCGGGTTTTCCTTGCGAACTGCTCGAAGGACCGCCAGGGCAGGTGGAGGATGCGCAGCCCCTCGCCCTCGCGGGATCCCGGGCGGCTCACCTCGTGGTTGCCCATCGCCAGGACCGCCCCCTCCCATGCGCGGAAGGCGACCTTGTCGTCGAAGTGGCGGGCGGTGTCGAGGCGCCACTGCTGCCCGTCCGGCGTCGGGAAGAGGTTGTACAGGTGGGCCCGGCGCACCGGCGCCCCCGAGCCGGTGAGGGCGTCGACCAGCCGGCCTTGCGGGGCGAACCACAGTTCGTCCGCGTCGAAGGGGATGATCCACCGGGCCCCCGCGGCGGAGACCAGGTCGGCCAGGCGGGTCATCTTCGCGGACTGGTAGTAGGCCGCCTCACGGTCCGTGCCGACGTGCACATGGGGGAACTCCTCCGCCAGTCGTGCCAGCACCTGGGGGGTGTCGTCCTCGGACAGGTTGTCCACGATCAGCAGGTGGTCCACGCCCTGCCGCACGAGGTGACGGACCGCCGTCTCGATGACGTCCGCCTCGTTGCGCACCATGGCGATCGCCCAGGGCCCCGGATGGTCCTCGAGCGGCGGAACCTCGAGACCGGCCTCGGCGGCCGAGTACTGGGCCCGGAAGACGGGGTCCGCCCGCAGGCGGCGGGCCTCTGCGCGAAGCTCCGCGTCCTTGCGGGCCAGGAAGGCGCGGTGCTTGAGGGCACGCGCCGGGGAGAGGAGGTCCACAGTGATCGCTTCCGTCTCGGGGAGGAGAGGTCCTCTCGGTAGGGTAGCGGCATGGCCCGCCGCGATCCTGCCGCCGCCGCCCGTGCGCGGGCGCTCTCCCTGGTACGCACCCAGCAGCCCTTCGTCATCTGGGGCGCCGAGCCCATGAACGGGGGGAACTACCTCTACCTGTGGGCGACGGCGTGGGCGCGGCAGCGGCACACCGGCGAGCGATGGCTCGTGCGACACAAGCCCAAGATGGACCCGTGGCTCCAGGAGTTCCCCCTGCTGCAGGCGTTGACGGTCGACGAGGCGGACGTGGGCTGGCGGCAGAGGCGCACGGTGGAGTGGGGGCAGCAGGCGGGGCAGGATTTCCGCTTCAAGGACCTGCGGGACTTCGCGCGCGAGCTGCTGCTCGCGAGCGAGTCCTTCCGCAGCCGGATGGCCGCTCGCCCGGACGGCGTCGTGGTCGTCAATGTGCGACGCGGCGACTACTACGCGGACGCCGGCCTCAGGGCAGTCTTCGGCTTCGACATCCCCGGCTACGTGCATGCCGCGCTCCGGCGCATCCCGGCCGAGCGGCAGGAGCGTGTCGTCGTCGTGTCCGACGACCCGGGCTGGTGCGCCGCGCACCTCGGCTTCCTCGGGAAGGGGAGGTCCGTCGACTTTATGCCGACCCCGCACGACATGTTCGAGGACCTGGCGCAGCTGGCCGTGGCGCGAGACCTGATCCTGGGCAACTCCACGTTTTCGTACTGGGGCGGGTACCTCGCCACCGCGCGCTCCGCATGGGAGCGCCCGAGGACCGTCTTCGCCCCGCTCCATTTCAACCGCCTCTACAGCGACGGGGAGTCCCCGCTGCTCCTCCCCGAGTGGACGGCGATCCCCGATGACGAGTTCTCCATGCCGGACCGAATCCAGGAAGAGGCCTGACATCATGTCCATCCACGCCCACAGCGCCTCGACCCCCACGGCGCCGTCGGTGTCCGTGGTGATCCCCGTCTACAACGGCGCGCGCACCCTGCCGCTGCAGCTGGAGGCGCTCCGCACGCAGGTCGGTGCGCCCCCGTTCGAGGTCATCGTCGTGGACAACCGTTCCACCGACGACCTACAGGGCGCCATGCGGCCCTTCATGGAGTCCGGCCCCTCGCTCAGGGTGGTCCGGGCTGAGGCGCATCAGGGGTCCTCCTACGCCCGCAACAGGGGGATCGCCGCCGCCCGCGCCCCCTACGTCATGTTCTGCGATGCGGACGACGTCGTCTCGCGGCACTGGGTGGCCGCCGGGGCGGCGGCCTTCGGCACGACGTCGATCTGGACGGGTAGCGTGACGCACCTTCCCGCCGAGATCTTCGACCAGGGACTGGACGCCGTCCGCGACCGGCTCGGAGACGAGCTGCAGCCGCAGGACGGACCCGGCCGGGAGGTCTCCGGCCCCTTCCCCGTGCTGATGGGGGGCGACTTCGGAGCATCGCGTCAGTTGCTCGAAGCCGTAGGTGGCTTCGACCAGTCATTCCCCCACGCGGGCGATGACAACGACCTCGCCTTCCGCGTCCTACGAGCCGGGCACCGGCTGGTGGAGATGCCGCAGGTAAGGGTCGCCTCCCGGGGCAAGGCCAGCCCGCGGGCGGCTCGCAAGATCGCGTTCCGGTCCGCGAAGGCCCATGCGCTCCTGGCGGATCGCTATGGCGTGTGGGACCGCTCTCGAGCCACGACGTGGGCGAGCGAGCCCGTGCGGTGCCTGGGGGCGGCGCTGAAGATGGCGGCCCATCCGACGACGGCGGACTGGCGGGGGCTCGCTTCGCGGACGGCGATGGCCGCCGGCACGCTCGCGGGAGCCGTGGAGTACCACCTGTTGCGCCGTCGTCCCACACCGCAGGTCGGCCTGGGCCTTGGCCCCGACGACCCGGCGCTCCCCGGGGAAGTGCGGCAGGGCGCAGGGGAACCCGGCGATCCCGAGTTGGTCAGTGTGATTATCCCGGCGTACAACGCCGAGGCCTACATCGCCGAGCAGATCGAGAGCCTGGCCGTGCAGGTGGACCCTCCGGAGTTCGAGGTGATCGTGGCCGACAATGGGAGCACGGACCGCACGGTGTCGGCTACCCGCGAGGCCGCGAAGCGCTACGGTCTCACTGTGACCGTGGTCGACGCCCGGGGGCCGGCGAGCGCCTCGCACGCCCGCAACGTCGGGGCCCTGGCGGCTGCGGGAGAGGTCCTGCTTTTCTGCGACGCAGACGACTTCGTCGGGCCCGAGTGGGTCCGGGAGCTCGCCGCGGCCGTGCGCTCGCGGGAGGACGCCCTGGCCGTGGGTACCCTCCTCCACCGGCGGTTCAACGACGCCGCCGTGCTCGCCGCCTATGACATCCCTTCCGAGGTCGGCGTGCCCGGCACGGACGCGACGGGGTATCCGGTGGTGCATGGCGGGTTCGCCGGGCACCTCCCCACCGTGGCGGGTAATGACTTCGGCGTCCGCCGCTCCATGTACCTCGCGGCTGGCGGGATGGACTCCTCTTTCCCCGGTGGCTCTGAGGAGACGGACTTCTCCTGGCGCGCCCAGCGCCGCGGGGTGGTCGTCGTGCACGCGCCGCATGCGGTCGTCCACTATCGCCTGCGGTCCACCCCGCAGACCGTCTTCCGGCAGCAGCGGATCCAGCAGGTCGGCAGGATGCTGCTGTGGATCCGCCACCGACACGAGGGCATGAGTGGGCCGAGCTGGCGGGTGTCGGCCACGGAGGTGGCTCGCCACCTTCCGGCCTACGTCGTCACCCGCGAGCGCGGCGCGCGGCTACGCCACGCCCGAATCGCCGGCGGGCACCTGGGCGCCCTGCAGGGTATGGTCCGCTACCGGCTGTTGAAGCGGATCCCACCACGGCGGCTGATGGACGGGGCCTCCGCCGTCGGGTTCTGATCTACGGACCCTCCTGCCTGGCGGGCCGCCGCGGCGGCTCGCCGGGTCGCCTCAGCGAGCCTTGATGTCGTGCGCGGTGGCCCGAACGGCGAGACGCGAGGCTTGCCATCGCGAGCGCAGCGCTACCGCCGTCTTCAGGCGGACCAGGAGACCATCGGCGTGGCCAGGCGTCTCGCCATCGCGGGCAAGGGACTCCGCATCCCGCGTCGTGGACCCGCCCATATAGGTCACCAGCCCGGGTCTCAGCACGCGAATGTCGAGACCGTACCTGTCCCGGAACAGCGGCCAGTCGTCGGCGATGGTCCAGGGGCCGCCCGCATCTTCTACGAGTCCCGAGACGAGCTTGCGTGCACCCGAGCGAGTGACCAGATAAAAGGCTGTCGTGTATGGATTTCCCTCGAACCGGCCGATCCGTCGGATTCGGCCCCCGCGCACAATGGGGCGAGACAGTAGCGAGAGTTGGGACTCGGTCATAAGAATGCGGTGGAACGCGAGCGAGGGGTTCGTGGGGGCGCGATCTGCCAGCACGGCGATGTCGAAGGAGTTGTCCTTTAGGATGCAGTTGAGGACCGCCTCCGTCTCGGTCGGCATGAGGACGTCGTCCTCGGAGATAAGAGCCACCCCGTCGTCGGGGCCTGTGCTCGACGCGAAGGACTCGAGGACACGGAAGTGGCTGATGGCGCATCCCGCCTGGCCGGGGGTGGGTGAACCGGGGTAGTGCTCGCGGTAGCGGGCCACATTGAAGTAAGGGGACGGATCCGAGGTGGAGCCGTTGAACGCATCGTAAAAGCGGAACCAGGCGGCCCCCGGCCCATCCATGAACCGGGGGCGTCGATCACTGTCGGTGAGCGAGATGCAAACCCGGCGCTCCAACCGGCTTGAATGAACCATGCGCCCAGCATAGCCAAGGGCGGTTCCCCTTTCCGAGGTTCCGACAGAGGGCTACCTGGCGAGGTCCCCGCACCCTTCCTCCAGCACGGTCCACGAAGGCCTGAGCTGGTGAGCACGACCACCGTTGAGGTTACGGCTGAACAGTGCCGGTGCAATGACGAGACGGCCCGGGTGCAACTCGTCGCCGATGTATCCACCCCAATAGGAGAAGGTGGAGTTCGTGATGATCAGGCGGCGGGCATGCACGACGGCGCGCAGATCGTGGAAGAGGTCGCCGTCCTTATAGACCACCTCGCCGTGAAGGCCGAGAACGGGACCGAGATGCTCCCTGCACCAGTCTAGGCCGTCCGAAATCACCACGATCCGTGAGAGGGGGCCGGAGAGCGCCGCTGTTCGGCTGATGGCGGCCCGAATGTAGGCCACCTGGTCCATTCCGAACTCGGCCTCATGCTGGGGAACCGAGTAGTAGTCGCCCCGCCGCACGTTCACGATGACATCATCCTTGGAGAGGCCATCCGGGTCCAAGGCGACGGGGGAGCCGGAGAGCAACACCTCACGTATGAAGCTCCTGAGTTCGGCGGGCTGATAGGGCACCGGCTGCGGGGACTCCTCTCGCCACGGCATCACCCGTCGAGCGGTGAAGGGTACGCGGTCCCTCGGGATGAAGTAGCGCTCCCGCAAAGTGGGGAAGAGTGCGACCGCTGCCTCGCGTTTGGGGTGCAATAGGACCCTGCGCGACTCTCGATGCGTGTGGCCTTCGAACGCCCACAACCCTTGATACAGGAGATTTCCCAAGCCCATCCAATCGGGAACCCAGGACACAGGATCGCCGCGACGGATGGTTGTCAGGGCGCGTGACTTCGCTTTGTTGAGGAACCTCATGCCTTGCAATCTACAGGGCGGTCATGAACAGGCGTTCCTTTCGCCTTCTAGAGCGTGACGAGCTTCGCAATCTTGCCCAGGGGATTGTCGCCCCGAGGGTATCCCCCTGCTGGTTCTATTTATGGCCCCTCGGGCGATGGGCTGCCCGCGCTCCCCCCTGGAGCAGACGCCTCCAACTGCTGTGGCGAAGATCCAGTCCATTGCGTGGCCTGCGAGTCGTCGCAGCGATAGGCCTTGTCCAGCGGTGTGATCTCCTTCTCCAAGGGATTGTGCTCGTGGTACTTGTGGGAGAGGGGTAGGCAATGTCTGTGAGGATCTGAGTCCAGCCCACGGGATACAATTCGACCTCGCCCCGTACGCCTCCCGGGTGGTTCCTCAGAAGGGGGAGGAAGTAGTCCAGGCGCCGTTCGACCTCGTGGAACAACTCCGTCGTGGGCCATGGGGGCCGGCGCTCCATCCTGCCAGTGTCGAATGGGGCACCATGCTCGCCGCCTGCGCTCCCGTTACCCTTGCCCCATGCACCTCCTCGTCACCGGCGGCGCCGGGTTCATCGGTTCGAACTTCGTCCACCACGTGGTCCGCGAGACTGGGCACGACGTCGTCGTCCTGGACAAGCTGACCTACGCCGGCAACCGGGAGAACCTCGCCGGCCTGCCGGAGGACCGCGTCACTCTCGAGGTCGGGGACATCTGCGACGCGGCCCTGGTGGACCGCCTGGTCGCCGAGTCGGACGCCGTCGTGCACTACGCGGCGGAGTCCCACAACGACAATTCGCTGAACGATCCCTCGCCGTTCATCCAGACGAACATCGTCGGGACCTTCGTCCTCCTGGAGGCGGTGCGCAAGCACGGCAAGCGGTTCCACCACGTGTCCACGGACGAGGTCTACGGTGACCTCGAGCTCGAGGACCCGGCGAAGTTCACCGAGACCACCCCGTACAACCCCTCCAGCCCCTACTCGGCCTCGAAGGCCGGCTCGGACCACCTGGTGCGCGCGTGGGTGCGCTCCTTCGGCGTGCAGGCCACGCTGAGCAACTGCTCCAACAACTACGGGCCGTACCAGCACATCGAGAAGTTCATCCCGCGCCAGATCACCAACCTGATCGACGGCGTCCGCCCCCGCCTCTACGGCCAGGGCGTCAACGTCCGCGACTGGATCCACACGGAGGACCACTCCTCGGCCGTGCTGCGCATCCTCGAACGCGGCGAGATCGGCCGCACGTACCTGATCGGCTCGGACGGCGAGAGGAACAACAGGGAGATCGTGGAGATCCTCCTCGAGCTCTTCGACCGCCCCGCGGACGACTACGACCTCGTGGCCGACCGCCCCGGCCACGACCTGCGCTACGCGATCGACAACACCGCCCTGCGCACCGAGCTCGGCTGGGAGCCGCAGTTCACGGACATCCGCGCCGGTCTGGCGGACACGGTCCGCTGGTACCGCGAGAACGAGGCCTGGTGGCGTCCGGCCAAGGCCGCCGTCGAGGCCACGTACCGCGCCCAGGGTCAGTGAGGAGGCACCGCTGATGCGCATCACCGAGACCGCCATCCCCGGCCTGCTCGTCCTCGACCTCGACGTCCACGGGGACAACCGCGGCTGGTTCAAGGAGAACTGGCAGCGGGAGAAGATCCGCGCCCTCGCCGCCGAGCACCCCCGCCTGGCCGCGCTCGCCCCGGTGCAGAACAACATCTCCTTCAACGACGCCGTCGGCACCACCCGCGGCATCCACGCCGAACCGTGGGACAAGTACGTGGCCGTCGCCCACGGCCGGATCTTCGGCGCCTGGGTGGACCTGCGGGAAGGGCCGTCCTTCGGCGCCGTCGCCACCGTGGAGCTCGGCCCGGAGAAGGCCGTCTTCGTGCCGCGCGGGGTGGGCAACTCCTACCAGACGCTCGAACCGGACACCGCCTACACCTACCTGGTGAACGACCACTGGTCCGCCGACGCGCAAGGCCAGTACACGTTCCTCAACCTCGCGGACCCGACGGCGGCCATCACCTGGCCCATCCCGCTCGAGGACGCCGTACTCTCGGACAAGGACCGCGCCCACCCGATGCTCGCGGACGTCACCCCCATGCCGCCCGCCCCGATCCTCGTGCTCGGCGCCGGCGGCCAGCTCGGCCGCGCCCTCGTGGCCCGCGCCGAGGCCGCGGGGATCCCGGTCGAGGCCCACGGCCGGGACACCTGGGACATGACCGATCCGGTGTCCTGGCCGCGGGAGCACTTCCGCGGCCTGCGCGCCGTGGTCAACGCGTCCGCCATGACCGCGGTGGACGCCGCTGAGACGCCCGAGGGCCGGGCCCAGGCCTGGGCCGTCAACGCGACCGCCGTCGCCGAGCTCGCCCGCCGCTGCACCGAGGCCGGCGTCCCCCTGGCCCACGTCTCGACCGACTACGTGTTCGACGGCGCCCTCCCCGTGGGCCACGAGCACCCGGTGGACCACCCGCTCGCGCCGCTGGGCGTCTACGGCCAGTCGAAGGCCGCCGGCGAGGCCGCAGTGCGCACCGTGCCGCGGCACTGGATCGTGCGCACCTCCTGGGTGATCGGGGAGGGGAAGAACTTCGTGGCCACGATGGCCTCCCTCGCCGAGCGCGGGATCGACCCGGCCGTCGTCGCCGACCAGCACGGCCGCCTCACCTTCGCCGACGACCTCGCCGACGCCCTGCTGCACCTGGTCACCACGGACGCGCCCACGGGCACGTTCCACATGACCAACAGCGGCGACGTGGTCACCTGGCACGACGTCGCCCGGTGGGTCTTCGAGGACACCGGCCACGACGCCGCGCGCGTCTCCGCCACGACCACCGCCGCGTACCTGGCCGGCAAGGAGGGCGTGGCCCCGCGGCCGACCAACAGCGCCCTCGACCTCGGATCCCTGGCCGCCGTCGGCTACACCGCCCCGGACCAGCGCGAACGGCTGCGGACGTACCTGTCAGAAACGGCGGGTGGCACACGCTGATACTCTTGCGGACATCGCGTCTGCTCAAAGAAAATACATCTGGCATACATCTCGCCCCGAAAGGCCCCTCATGACTGCTCGCTCCGCTTCCACCCCCGCGTCAGGCCCGAGCCGGCGCGCCGTCGCCACCGGTCTGGCCTGGTCTGTCCCCGCCGTGGCCATGGTCTCGGCGGCGCCGTCCTTTGCCGCTTCGCTGCGCAAGGATCCCGGCATCAACGGCTGGGTGCTGAACACGACACGTGATCTTGGTGGCTGCCGCTATTCTCTCGAGGTGAACTCGGCGCCCTCCCGTGGGGGCGCCACTCCCGATGGCGCGCCCTGGGGGCTCTACCTCTACGACGTCTCCAAGGACGCCAGCTACAGCGGCGCCAAGCTCGTCTACTGGGTGCGCGGCACTCATACTGCGACCCGGAACCCGATCACCTGGCAGGCGGCCACCGGGCATTCGACGAAGTGGTCAGGCCCCGTGCGGGGTGCCGCGCAGACCAAGGCTGACGGTTTCGTGTACACCCCCTACACCTGGACGTACACCGGCACCATTGACCCGGCGGACGTCCGTAGTGACGGGCGGCTCTACCTCGAGACCTTCCATGTGCAGGCCGCCGACTTCTCCATGTGGGAGAATAACCGTTGCCTGCCCCTGGACTACTGGACATACCGGGAGATCGTCGTGGACCCGGACGGGCCCACCGGGCCGCAGCAGCCGATGACACTCAGCTTCGAACGCCGCAACGGGCCGAGCGGACCCTACGTTCCCGGCGCTCAGGGGCGCATGGCGGTCACGCCGGACGCCGAAGCCACAGCAAATCTGCAGCAGCTGAGCAGCTGAACCGGGCCACCCGCCCCCGTCGTGCGGGTGGTGTCCTGTCGGGGTTGCCCAGGCGAGGGAGCGCGCGCTCCGTGATCGACGGGGCCGCAGCCAGCACTGGCCGGCTCGCACAGACGTAGTGGGGCCCCGCACCGGAAGGTGCGGGGCCCCAGCGTGTGGAGGGGACTGGCGTCAGCCCTTCTTCGCCCGTGCGGCCCGACGGGACTTCTTTCCGCCCTTGCCGGTTCCCTGCAGGTACTTGTCATGGGACT
The DNA here is from genome assembly GCF_040546065.1 of Micrococcus sp. UYEF5. Lineage (NCBI taxonomy): Bacteria > Bacillati > Actinomycetota > Actinomycetes > Micrococcales > Micrococcaceae > Micrococcus > Micrococcus sp. UYEF5. The sequence goes on along the minus strand of NZ_JBEPNB010000004.1, from coordinate 81,245 downwards.
TGTGGTACGTGCTCTCGTACCCGTAGCCGTAGGAGTAGCCGCCGCCGCGCTGGGAGCGCGCGACGCCGTTCATGACCACGCCCAGCAGATGCGCGTCCACCGCGGCGAGATTCTCCACAGCCGCCTCCAGGTGGTCCTTGCGGGTCCGCCCCTGACGCACCACGAGCACAGTCCCGTCCACGGCCGTGGCCAGGAGGGAGCCGTCCGTGACGGGCAGCAGGGGAGGGGAGTCGACGATGACGAAGAAGTCCTCCGATGCCAGCTTCAGCAGGGCCCGCATGCGCTTCGAGCCCAGCAGCTCCGACGGGTTCGGGGGCGTCCGGCCGGCGGGAAGCAGCGTGAGGTTCGGGATGCCGGTCGCCGCGAGGGCGTCGTCCGGCTGCACCTCACCGGCCAGCACCTCGGACAGGCCCACGTCGCCCGCCACCTGGAAGAGGTCGTGCTGCCGGGGCCGCCGCAGGTCGGCGTCCACCACGAGCACCCGTTCGCCGGCCAGGGCCAGGGCGCGGGCCAGGTTCGATGCGACGGTCGACTTGCCCTCGGAGGGGTCCGCGCTCGTGAACGAGACGACGCGGGGCGGCTCGTCGACGGAGACGAACTTGAGATTGGTGCGCAGCGCCCGGATGGCCTCGCCGGCCCGGGGGTCGAGGTCCACGGCCTCCTCGCCCGTGCGGGTCAGGGACGCGTTCTCCGGGACGGCCCCGATGACGCCGGCGCCGGTGATCTCCTTCACGTCGGCGCGGCTGCGCACCTTCACGTCCAGGAGACGACGGAGCACGGCGATGGCGAGTCCCGCACCCAGTCCGGCCACCGCGCCCAAGAGGACGTTGCGCCGGGTGTCAGGGCTCACGGGGGCAGAGGGCACGCGGGCATCGGACAGCGGCACGACCTCCAGCGGGCTGTTCTTGTCCACGTCCGCCGCCACGTCCGCCGTCGCCTGCAGTGCACTGTTCGCCAGCTGCGCGGCGGTCTCGGGATCGGTCGAGGTGGCGGTCACCTTGATCATGCTGGACTCGGGGACGAGCACCGCGGAGAGCGAGCCGTCGCCGTCCTGCCCCGTGTCCTGTGCCACGCGTTCACGCACGGCCTCGCTGTTGATCAGGGCGACGTAGGCCTGAGCCCGGCTCTCGGCGGGCAGGTTGCTGGTGATGAGGCTCTGATCTGCAGCCCGGGCGGCGAGGAACCCCTGAGATTCGGATGCGTAGATCCGGGGCTGCAGTGCGGAGTAGCCCCAACCCAACAGACCCCCCACAAGGGCTGCTGCCAGGAGCAGCAGGAGGTTGGCGCGCAGGAGGCGGAAGAAGTCGACGATCGTCACGGAGCACCTCGGGGGTCATGGACGGGGATGCGCGGGCCGTTGTGGCCAGGAAACGCACAGGTCCACGGTACCAACACCTACCGTGCGCTCTGAGGCCCCGAGGACGAGGCCCGCCACCGCGCTACGCTGAGCCGAGTATTGCCCGGCGTCCACGAAAGGTTCCGCACCATGCGCCCGAGCACGCCCCGTGACCGGACGGCTGCCCGCGCCATGGGGGCCGTCGCGCCACCCGAGGCCCGGCCTGCCAGGCGTCACGCCTCACTCGGCCTCGTCCCGGACGGTCAGGCCGCGTGGACCCGCTCCCCGTGGAACCCCTTGGTCACGCCGGCCTCACCGCGGCTGTTCGAGGCCGTGCTGGCCATCGGCCTGGTGATGGATGCGTTCACCGCTCCCGGCCTGCCGATCCCGTTCGCGGAGTTCTCCGCCATCCTTCTGCTGCTCCTCGCCTCATTCCGGCAGCCCCGCCGGGACCTCTCCCACTACGGCGTGCTGGCCCTCGTCGCACTGGCCCTGGTGGCGTATCTCGTCGCGGTGACCGTGCACAACGACCTCGACCCCACGCGTCGCGCCACGAGGATCACGCTCCTGATCCTGCTGATCTACGCCATCGCCAGCGAGAGGATCGACATCAAGGGCGTCCTCTACGGGATGACGGCCGGCGCACTGATCAACGTGCCCCTCTTCTACGCGGGCCTGGCCCCGGACACCTACGGCGGCTACCTCACCGGGTTCCTGGGGGACAAGAACGTCTCCGGCCTCTTCTACGCGCTCCTGCCCGTGCTGCTCGTGGCCACCATGCAGCGCATGGGCCCCAAGCTCCTCGTGCTGGGCGCCGGCTCCGCCCTGACGTTCCTCACCGGCTCGCGGACCTCGATGGCCGGTCTGCTCTGCGCCGTCGTGTGGATCCTCGTGAGCCCCTACCTGGGGCGGGTCCTCCGTATCGCACTCGCGGTCGTCATGGGCTGGTTCGTCAGCTGGGCCGAGGAGAACCTGGCCGACCTCGGCATCTTCGGAGACCGCACCGGCACGGACTGGTTCCGGGCCGAGATCCAGCAGGCGTCCGCGGAGAAGGTGGCCGACACCTCGTTCTTCGGCCAGGGGCTCTCCACCGCCGTCGTCGATCTGGACAACGTGACCATGTTCTTCCACAACTCCTATCTGGGGCTGCTGGTGGAGGGCGGCTGGCCGTTCCTGATCGTGGTGGTGGGCGCCTACCTGTGGCTGTGCCTGCGGCCCTTCGCCCGGACGCACCGATCGCCGTCCCGCGTGGCTGTCGAGGCCGCCGCGCTCATCATCCTGGTGACCTCCCTCCAGCTGGGTGAGGTGTTCATCACGATCTTCGGCGCCGTCGTCCTCGGCTGCGGCCTGCTGCTGAGCGCCCAGGAGGACGACGAATCCCACGGCGCGTCCGCGGGTGAACGGGCTCACCGCCGCAAGCTGGACCGCATCGTGGAGCGGTCCCGACGAGCGGGCCGCTGAGCGCGACGAGCATCACCGGTGCTATCCTGTCCAGGTTGCCCAGGCGAGGGAGCGCGCGCTCCGTGATCGACGAGGCCGCCGCCGCGCGTCAGCATGCTGACCCGCTGCGGCACTGAAGCCCCCTCCTGGCCGCATCCCGCGCCGCCCCCGGCTGCGCGGCCGAGACCCCCACAGGAGGACGCATCATGTCTGACCAGCTCAAGATCAAGGTCACCCGCCGCACCGACTTCGGCAAGGGTGCCGCCCGCCAGGCCCGCCGTGCCGGCCTGATCCCCGCCGTCGTCTACGGCCACGGCCAGGATCCCGTGCACCTGCTGCTGCCGGCCCAGGAGACCACCCTGGCCGTCCGCAACCCCAACGCCCTGCTCACCGTCGTGAACGAGGCCGGCGAGGAGCACCTGGTCCTGCCCAAGGACATCCAGCGCCACGCCATCAAGGACACCGTGGAGCACCTGGACCTCATCGAGGTCCGCCGCGGCGAGAAGGTCATCGTCGAGGTCACCGTGCATGTCGAGGGCGAGGTCGCCCCCGGCAACGACTACGTGCTGGACTACGTCACCGTGCCGGTCGAGGCCGACGCCACCGACCTGCCCGAGGCCGTCACCATCTCCGTCGAGGGCCGCGAGGCCGGCGACCACGTGTACGCCCCGGACGTGCAGGTCCCCGCCGGCACCACCCTGCAGCTCGAGGACGACATCGTCATCGCCACCGTCTCGGAGGTCGTCGAGCAGGACCTCGGCGACGAGTCCGTGCAGGAGGAGCAGGCCGCCGAGTCCGCCGAGGGCGAGTCCGAGGGCTCCGAGGACTGATCACGCCATGACGACGGGGACCACGCTCATCGTCGGGCTCGGCAATCCCGGGCCCGAGTACGAGCGCACCCGTCACAACGTCGGCCAGATGGTGGCGGATGAGCTCGCCTCCCGCATGGGGGTCGGGTTCACCCGCCACCGGGCCGGCGCCGTGGTGGCCACGGGTCGCCTCGGCATCGGGGGGCCGCGCGTCGTGCTCGCGAAGTCCACCGGCTACATGAACGTCTCTGGACGCCCCGTCTCCGCGCTGGCGTCCTTCTACGGGATCGGACCCGAGGACCTCGTGGTGGTCCACGACGAGCTGGACATCCCGTTCGACACCCTGCGCCTCAAGCGCGGCGGGGGAGAGGGCGGCCACAACGGCCTGAAGTCCATCACCGCCTCGCTCGGCACGAAGGACTACGCCCGCGTGCGCGTCGGCATCGGCCGACCCCCGGGCCGCATGGACGTGGCCGACTTCGTGCTGCGCCCCTTCACCAAGCCCGAGCAGGACGCCCTGCCGCTGCACGTGGACCGCGCGGCGGACGCCGTCGAGAAGATCGTCACGGACGGGCTCGCGCCCGCCCAGCAGGCGTTCCACTGAGCCTCCCGCCCCGGGCGGACGTCCTCGACGGGGGTGCAGCCCCACGCTCAGGGGGTCGGGGTCACGGCACGGGCCAGGGCATCCGCGATGGTCTCCAGCGCGGGATCCATGATCCGGATCATCTCCGCGTACCCCTCCACCGGTCCGCGGAACGGGTCCACGACGTCGAGGGGCTGGGTGGTCGACCGTGCGAGGGCCCGGTGGTGGGCCGCCTCCGCCGCGAAGGCACGCACTCCTCGGCCCGCGGGGATCCAGTCCCGTCCGTCCCGCGCGTCCAAGATGCGGACCAGCGCTGCGAGCTCCAGTACGGTGAACACCCGCGCGACGGCCTGCGGCACCTCCCGCAGCGCGAAGCGCATGTGCTCTTGAGCCGCCGCCAACACGAGATCCGCCTCCGCGACCATGAACGGTTGCAACGCGACGGGACGGTGGCCTTCCAGCCCGGTGACGCCGGCCTCGGCGCTGAGCCGCACGAGCGGCGGCGGCACCCTCAGTGCCTGGTTCGGCTGGGAGCCGGCGCTGCCGACCTCCACCCGGCCGGGGACCAGAGCCGCCAGCCGTCCCTGGAGGGCGCGGCTCGCATAGGCCGAGCGGCACACGTTGCCGGTGCACACGATGAGCACGGCGTCCGGCGTGGGGAGGGCCCGGCGCCCCCGCCGGGCAGGCGGAGCCGAGCTCGTCGGCGCCGGGCGACGGGCGAACGAGATCAACTGCGCGCGGCTCCGCCGTCACGCTCGAGCCACGAGGACAGCGCCCGGGCCTGACGATCGACGACCTTGCCGACCATCGGCTCGGCCTTCGCCGCGAGCTTCGAGCCCACCAGCGGGATCCGGCAGACGAGGGTGCCGTCCACGGAGAACTGGGAGCCCTCACCGGCGGCAGTCAGGCGGAGGGAGCCGTCCGCCGTCGCCTTGGCGGAGGGCACGGTGATGGTGGTGGTGCCGGCGCGGGAGCCGTCCGCGGCGGGCGCGTCCCAGCGCTCCACCTGCTCCACCTGGAGGGCGGAGCCGATGAGCTTGCGGGCCATGTCCGGGACCCGATCCGGGATACGGTCCGCGGGCAGGGAGCGCACGGCGGTGACGGTCATCGCGCCCTCCGGGGAGCCCTCCACGGAGAACGAGACCAGGGAGCCGCCGAAGGACTCGACCACGGAACGGTGGAAGTCCTCGGACGCCAGGGCGGCTGCCACGGCCGACGGCGGGTGCGGGATGGGCTGCTGAGCGGAAAAGGCCACGGTGTCTCCTCGGGGTCAAGTCGGACCGCGCCCGGCGGGCCGTGAGAGGGCCGGCACCGGTTCGCCGACGGCGATGGGCGTCCATCCCTCACCTTATATGCTGGCCTCCGCGACCCGGGTCCCGTGCACGGCGCCGGGACCGGCCGCGCGACCCCTCGTGAACCCCCTGGAAGGTGTGTCCGCCATGTCGGCACTCTGGGCCGTGGCCCTCATCATGCTCCTGAGCGGGACGGCGAAGCTCCGCTCCGGCGAGGACGTGCAGGCCACGTTCACCCGACTCAGGGTGCCCCGCCCGTTCGCGGCCCCCACCCTGGCGCGCGCGTTCCCCTGGCTCGAGCTGCTGCTCGCCGCCGCCCTCCTGCAGCCCTTCACCCTGCTGCGTCCCGTCGTCGGCCTGGTGGCCGTGGCCCTCTTCGCCGCCTTCCTCGCGCTCGTGGTCCGGGCCCAGGACGACGGCGTCTCGTGCGGCTGCTTCGGCGAGGCCTCGGCCGCCCCGATCTCCCGCACCACCGTGGTCCGCAACGTCGTCTTCCTGGCCCTCGCCGTCCTGGCCCTGGCCGAGGGGATCGTCTCGCTGGCGGTGCACGGCGCGGGCCTGGCCTGGCAGCCGCTCACCGCCTTCGGCGCCGGCGCGTGGGCCTGGGCCCTGTTCGTGTCCGTGCTGCTCGCGACCGCCGCGTTCCTGGCCGGGCGCGAGTCCGTCCCGGCCGCACCCGACGCGGCCCCGGCGATGCCCATCGCGGAGGCCCCGGCCGCCGTCGACCCCGTGGGCGAGGCCGAGCCCGAACGCCGCCCGTTCCCGGACGCCGTCGTGGTCGCGGACGGCGAGTACACCGGTCTGCACCGGCTGGTCGCGGACGGGGCCGTGGTGGCCCTGCGCCTTTCCACGGGGTGCGGCTCCTGCGCGCGGGTGATCGAGCGGCTGGACGAGTTCACGGACGCGCTCGGGCCGGTCCGGCTGCGGGTCCTCATGCCCCAGCGCGCCCCCGGCGCCGAGGGGGCGATCCACAGCGGCGCCGTCGACGCGTCGCTCGTGCTGGCCGACCCGGCCGGCGCCGCCTCGCAGGCCCTCGGCCTGCACTCGTTCCCCACCGCGGTGCTGCTCGGCACGGACCGGCTGACCGCCGGCGGCCCGGTGGGCGGCGCCGACGACGTCCTCGCCTTCCTCGAAGAGATCCGGGAGATCATGACCACCGAACTGCCCGCCGCCACGGACGGCTCCACCGCCACCCCGGAGGTCCGCGCATGAGCGCCCCCGAGACCACCCCCGTCCTCGCCCCGCTGCTGCCGCGCCTGCGCGCCGAACGCGCGCTCGAGGCGGCCGCCGCCTCCGCCGCCCGGCCGCTCGAGTCCCGGGGCGTCGAACTGGAGATCGGCCTGCCCGACGGAGCCCGCGCGCCCCTATTGACCGTCCTGGCCGAGGCGCTGGCCGAGGGCCACGGCGAGCGCGCCGCCGTCCTCGTGGTCACCGCGACCACCCGCGAGGCCGAGGACCTCGTGACCGACCTGGCCGCCTGGGCCCCCGCCGGTGCCGCCGCGCTGTTTCCGTCCTGGGAGACGCTGCCCCACGAGCGACTGTCCCCGCGCTCGGACACCGTGGGCGCGCGCCTGGCCGTGCTGCGCCGCCTCGCCCACCCCGAGGAGCACGCGGAGGGCCCGCTGCGCATCGTCGTCGCCCCGGTGCGCGCCGTGCTGCAGCCCCTCGTGGCCGGGCTCGGCGAGCTGAGCCCCGTGACCCTGCGGACGGGGGAGGAACGGGACTTCGACGGCGTGGTGGCCGCGCTCGTGGACGCCGCCTACTCGCGCGTGGACATGGTCAGCCGACGCGGCGAGTTCGCCGTGCGCGGCGGGCTGATCGACGTGTTCCCGCCCACCGAGGACTACCCCGTGCGCATCGAGTTCTTCGGCGACGAGGTGGAGCAGATGCGCTGGTTCTCCGTGGCGGACCAGCGCTCCCTCGAGGACACCACGGAGGACGGCTCGGGCCACCCGTCCGAGCTGTACGCGCCCCCGTGCCGCGAACTGCTGATCACGGACCACGTGCGCCGGCGCGCGAAGGAGCTGATCCCGGCCATGCCGGCCGCCGCGGACATGCTGGACCGGATCGCGGAGGGCGTGGCCGTGGAGGGCATGGAGTCCCTCTCCCCGCTGCTGGCCGAGGCCATGACGTCGCTGCCGCGCATGCTGCCCGCCGGGTCGCTGACCGTCCTCGTGGAGCCCGAGCGCCTGCGCGGCCGCGCCGACGACCTGCTGGCCACCAACGAGGAGTTCCTCCAGGCCGCGTGGGCCGGTGCCGCGCAGGGCGCGGTCGCCCCGGTGGACGTGGCCGGGGCGGACCAGTCCGCCGCGGGCGGCTTCCTCACGGTGGCCGAACTCCGCGCGGCCGCGCTCGAGCAGGACCAGGGGTTCTGGTCCGTCACCGCGCTGGTCTCGGACGATGAGCTGCTGCCCGACGCCGCCACCCTGCGCGCCACCCTCGGCGTCCCGCAGACCTTCTCCGGCGACATCGAGGCCATGGTCGCGCACACCCGCGTCCGGCTCGCGGAGGGGTGGCATGCCGTGGTCCTCACCGACGGCCCCGGCTCCGCCCGCCGTCTCGCCGAGCTCACCACGGAGGCCGGCCTCACCGCCGCCGTGGTGGACGGGCCCCTGCCCGCGGACCTCGCCCCGGGGCGGGTCTCCATCGCGACGGCGCCCGTCGGCTCCGGCTTCACGATCCCGGACGCGCAGATCGCCCTGATCACGGAGCACGACCTCTTCGGCCGGCACCGCACCGCGGGCACGCGCGCCCCCGGGGCGCGGCTGGCCCGGAAGCGGCGCAACGCCGTCGACCCGCTGACCCTGCAGCCCGGTGACCACGTGGTGCACTCCCAGCACGGCATCGCCCGCTTCGTGGAGCTGCAGCGCCGCAAGGTCACCGGCGGCCCGCGCACCGCCCCCGGCGCCGAGGAGTCCTACCGCGAGTACCTCGTGCTCGAGTACGCGCCCTCGAAGCGCGGCGCCCCGGGCGACCGGCTGTTCGTGCCCACCGACCAGCTCGACCTGATCTCCACCTACGTGGGCGGGGAGACGCCGTCGCTGTCCAAGATGGGCGGCTCGGACTGGGCGCAGACCAAGTCCAAGGCCAAGCGCGCCACCCGCGAGATCGCCGGCGAGCTCATCCGTCTGTACTCGGCCCGCATGGCCTCGCGCGGCCACGCGTTCGCCCCGGACACCCCGTGGCAGGGCGAGCTGGAGGGGGCGTTCCCGTTCATCGAGACGCCGGACCAGCTGACCACCATCGAGGACGTCAAGAAGGACATGGAGGCGGCCGTGCCCATGGACCGGCTCGTCTCCGGCGACGTCGGCTTCGGCAAGACCGAGGTGGCCGTGCGCGCCGCGTTCAAGGCGGTGCAGGACGGCAAGCAGGTGGCCGTCCTCGTCCCCACGACGCTGCTCACCCGCCAGCACCACCAGACGTTCTCCGACCGGTTCGCCGGCTTCCCCGTGAAGGTGGCCGCGCTCTCCCGGTTCCAGACCGCCAAGGAGTCCAAGGAGGTCATCGAGGGGCTCGCGCACGGCGAGGTGGACGTGGTGATCGGCACCCACCGGCTGCTCTCCGACCAGGTGCAGTTCAAGGACCTGGGCCTGGTGGTCGTGGACGAGGAGCAGCGCTTCGGCGTCGAGCACAAGGAGGCGCTGAAGAAGATGCGCACCAACGTGGACGTGCTCGCCATGTCCGCCACGCCCATCCCGCGCACCCTCGAGATGTCCCTCACCGGCATCCGTGAGACCTCCACGCTGGCCACCGCCCCGGAGGAGCGCCACCCCGTGCTCACCTCGGTGGGCCCGTACTCGGACCAGCAGGTCACCGCGGCCATCCGCCGCGAGCTGATGCGCGAGGGCCAGGTGTTCTACGTGCACAACCGCGTCACCACCATCGACAAGGTGGCCAAGCGCATCGCCGAGCTGGTGCCGGAGGCGCGGATCGCCGTCGCCCACGGCAAGATGAGCGAGGCCCGGCTCGAGCAGATCATGGTGGACTTCTGGGAGCGGAAGCTCGACGTGCTCGTGTCCACCACGATCATCGAGACCGGCCTGGACATCGCCAACGCCAACACCCTGATCGTGGAGGACGCCCACCGCTACGGCCTCTCGCAGCTGCACCAGCTGCGCGGCCGCGTGGGCCGTGGCCGCGAGCGGGCGTACGCGTACTTCCTGTACGACCCGCAGAAGCCCCTCGGCGAGGTGGCCCTCGAACGCCTCAAGGCCGTGGCCACCCACAACGAGCTCGGCGCGGGCATGCAGCTGGCCATGAAGGACCTCGAGATCCGCGGCGCCGGCAACCTGCTGGGCGGGGAGCAGTCCGGCCACATCGCCGGCGTGGGCTTCGACCTCTACCTGCGGATGGTGGGCGAGGCCGTGGCCGACTTCAAGGGCGAGGAGGACACCGCGCCCGCCGAGGTGAAGGTGGAGCTGCCGGTCAACGCCCATCTGCCGCACGACTACGTGCCGGGGGAGCGGCTGCGCCTGGAGATGTACCGCAACCTCGCCCAGGCCGCGGACGACGCCGCCGTGGACGCCGTGGTGGAGGAGCTCAAGGACCGCTACGGCCCGCTGCCGGAGCCGGTGGAGGCGCTCGTCGCCGTCGCCCGGTTCCGCAACCGGGCGCGGGCCGCGGGCGTCACCGAGGTGATGCTGCTGGGCCAGAACGTGAAGTTCGGCCCCGCCGCGGACCTGCCGGAGTCCCGTCAGATGCGCCTGACCCGCATGTACAAGGGCGCCCAGGTCAAGCCGGCCCTGAACGGCGTCCTCATCCCGCGGCCCAAGACCAAGCCGGTCATGGGTCAGGATCTCGTGGACGTCCCGCTGCTCGAGTGGGCGCAGCAGGTGGTCGACGCGATCTTCGCGCCGGAGAGCTGAGCCGGGTCAGGCCGTCCGCACGCGGACGAGGACGCCGTGCGCCTCGAGCATCTCGAGGAAGGCGTGGACGTCGGCTGCGACGTCGGCGGGGTAGAGGCCGAACGCCTTCGCCACCTGGACCGTGACCTCCGTCGTCGACAGCGGCGCCGGCGGATCCGCGACCAGGTCGTCCTCCGGGGTGCGGCCTCCCACGAGGACGTCCCAGATCACGTCGCCCGAGGCGCTCAGCAGCAGCGGCTGACCGGCCTCGAGCGTCATGACGGCGGTCTGGCCGCCGGCGGTGCGGGCCCACGCGATGTCGGGGGCGAGCGCCCAGCCCTCGGTGGTCTCACCGGCCACGGCGCACCGCCTTCGTCCAGGCCCAGCCGGCGAGTGCGCCGAGCCGGGCGCGCTGCTCGCGCCACAGGTCTGCGCGGGTGACGGGTCGGCCCAGGCGCATCTGCAGATGGGGGCGGTTCACCGGGATCGTGCGGGCCACGAGGGCGGCCCGCTCCCGCACCGTGGCGGCCGACCGCCACCGGGTGCGGAACAGCTCAAGACCGCTCTGGCTCTCGTGCAGCGCCGCGAAGAGGGTCAGCTGCCGGGTGTCGACGCCGTCGGCGGCCTCGCCCGTGGCGACGTGCCAGGCCGCGCCCGCGTCCAGTCGGCGGGCTTCCTCGCGCAGGGCGGCCCAGCTCTCGGCGGGGAGGGACTCCCGGATGTGCCGGACGTCGAGGCCACCGCGGAACGGGTCGCGGGCCGCGTGGACGATCACGACGAGCCGCTGATGGCGCGGGCTCGGCACCGGGACAGACCGGCCGGCGATCACGAGGTGGATGTGCTCGCTCCACAGGGCGTCGAAGGCCGCCTCGGGGGACGCGCCGAGGCCGGGGAAGAGCCGATGCACGTCCACGTACCCCAGCTGGTCATGCCAGAGCGTGGCCGCGTGCTGGAAGATCGACCCCTGAGAGAAGGTGGCGACCGGTTCCCAGCCGTGGGAGCCCAGGAGTGCGATGACGGCGTCGGCATCGGCCGGAGGGACCAGCAGGTCCACGTCCGAACTGCGGCGGTGGTCGGGGTAGACGCCGGGCTCGGTGGCGTAGCCCTTGAGATGCAGGCCGCGGATGCCGGCCCGGTCCAGCAGATGCGTGATGCGGGCGTGAGCGAGGCGGACGCGGACCTCGAGGTCCAGGGACGGCGGGGCGGCCGGTCGCTGTCCCGTCGCTCGTTCTCCCATGGCCGCGAGCATAGTCGACCGTCAGAAGGGTCCATCGGTGACCGTGCCGGCGTGCCATCCCTGGAATGTGCGACAGGGCTGGCAATGAGCTGTGCGGCCCATCTACACTCAGCTGGAGAGTTCCACAGCAAATACTCACCGAGTATCCCGCGGTGCTCCGTCCACTCGCGTAACCCCGTTCGGGCGCGAAAGCCACACCTCGACTCGAAACGAGTGAAGCCATGCAGAAGAACACCTCCACCCTCTCCCGTCGCAAGGTGACCGCCGGCATCGCGTGGTCGGTTCCGGCGGTCGCCGCCGTCGCCGCCGCCCCGTTCGCCGCCGCCTCCCCCTCGTGCGTCAACACCGCGAGCACGGAACCGGTGAAGTACCCCGGCAACTCGACTGGTGGAGGTGGCAAGCTGAAGCACGCCTACGGCTTCTCCGTCACCGTGACCAACCCGACGCGTGGCCGGATCCGACTGTCTGCGAAGAGCGTGCTCATCGACTTCGAGAAGAAGGGCACGTACACCGGTGAACAGCTGATGATCTTCGACAAGGATCCGTGCCTGGGCGGCGTGCAGCTGAATGGCAACAGCGACCGGCTGATCCTCGAGCCTTCCGGGACCGCCGGGGACACCCGCACGTTCTGGTTCGTCGTGAGCAACACCGGCAACTCGGCCAACGATGCCGGCTGCATCCGCGCCACTCTGGGCGTGGCTCTGGTCAAGGGTAGCCAGCCCGTGGCCAACCTGTGCACCGAGGCCGCGGTGGACAAGGCCTGCTTCACGGCCACCCCGCCGTCGGCTGTCTGCTGATGTTCTGAGCGCCACCGCGAAGGGTCCCGCCTCCTCAGAGGCGGGGCCCTTCTGCATCCCCGGGCCTGCGCCGTCGGTGCGACGACCTGGCCCCGCAGCCGGGCGAGGTCAGCGTCGCGACGCGTCGCCCGCGGTCCCGGCCGCGGCGTCGGCGGCGTCCCGGGGCGCCTGGTAGTAGACGTCATAGCTGCCGCCGTCCGCGCCGTAGCCCCCGCCGTAGTAGTCCGAGCCCACACCGGAGGCCGGGGTGCCGTTGAGCACGACGCCGAGCACCCGGGCGTTGACGCCCGCGAGCATGTCCCGGGCCACCTCGAGGTGCTCCTTGCGGGTCTCGCCGTGGCGGACCACCAGGACGGTGCCGTCCACCGCCGCGGCGAGCAGGGTGGAGTCCGTGACGGGCAGCACGGGCGGGGCGTCCACGAGCACCATGTGCGTCTCGGCGAGGGCGGTGAGCAGATCCCTCATCCGCTCGGAGCCGAGCTGCTCGGACGGGTTAGGAGGGGTGCGGCCGGCCGGCAGGAGCAGCAGCCCGTCCTCGCCCACGGGGATCAACACGTCCTGGAGGGCGACGTCCCCGTTGAGGACCTCGGACAGGCCCACACGGCCGTCGACGCCGAACTGCAGGGCCTGGCGCGGGCGACGCAGATCGGCGTCGATGAGGATCACCGGCTGGCCGGCGGCCGCCACGGTCAGGGCCAGGCTGCCGATCACGGTCGACTTGCCCTCGCCGGGGTTCGAGCTGGTGAACGCGATGGTGCGGGGCGGGTCGTCCACCGCAGCGAACCGCAGATTGGTGCGCAGCTGGCGCACCGCCTCCGACGCGCGGGGGGAGAGGGGCGCCATCGGCGCCGCGCGTTCCGCCTTCATGCTGGGATCCAGGGGGATGGCGCCGAGCAGGCCCGCCCCGCCCGCCACCTGGGCGTCCGTCGTCGTCCGCACGTTGACGTCCAGCAGCCGCCGCAGGAACGCGACGACCAGACCGAGGACGAGACCTGCGCCCAGGCCGTACAGCAGGTGGCGGACGCGGTCCGGGCTCGAGGGCGCGGCCGGCGCGAGGGCGTCCTCCATGGCCGTGACCTTGACGTTGGACGTCGGATCGAGCTCGTTCGCCACGTCGGCGGTCGCCACGAGCGCCCCGTTGGCCAGCGCGGCGGCCTGCTGCGCATCGGGGGCCACGGCGGACACCGTGATGAGGTTCGAGTTCGGCACCAGGGCGGCGCTCATGGTCGCGCCGACGGTGTCCAAGCCCTCGGCCGCGATCCGCTCACGGACCGTGCGGCTGTTGATCAGCGGGATGTAGGACTGGGCCCGGGTCTGGGCGGTCTCGGTGCCGGAGATGCTCGCCTCCCCCTCCACCGTGACGAACGCGGTCGAGGTCGCGGTGTACAGCGTGGGCTGCAACAGCGAGTAGAGGAGGCCCAATGCCAGGCCCAGGGCGGCGCACCCCAGGATCACCAGGCGGTTCGCGCGCAGCACACGGAGGAAATCGATGACGTTCATGGGGTCCCAGGATCGAAGGGCAGCGGCTCAGCTCACTCTAACAAGCGGGACAGCCCATTCCTTCGCACTCGTCTACGCTGGGCGTGGGGCGGAGACGCGCCCCGGCAGGGCGACGGAGGGGCGGTCATGACGGTGGGGCACGATGCGCACGGACCGCGGCACTCCGACCCCCGCTACGTGGCCCTGCAGGCGGAGCGGGAGAGACACGCCCGCGCCGCCGCCCGCGGCACGTCCGTGTGGTCGGCCGACCCGGACGCCGTCGTCCCCCGCGAGCCCCTGCGCATCCCCGAACTGCTGCTCGGCGCCCTGCTGGCCATGGAGGCGTTCGGCGTCCCCCTCGGCCCCGTGGCGCTCCCGCTGAACGAGGCCGGCATGCTCCTGCTGCTGGCCCTGGCGCTGTGCCGACGGTCCCGCCGCGATGTCTCCGCCCTCGGGTTGACCGCCGTGCTCGCCGCCGCCGTGCTGCTGTTCCTCGCGATCGTCTCCGTGTCCCAGGGCATCCCGGACCTGGAGTGGCTGCGCCGGTGGGTGCGGATGGCGGCCCTCGTCGGGCTCGTCGGCTGCATCGCCGGCGGCCGGCTCAGCCTGCGCTCGCTCGCCGTCGGGCTCGGCGCCGCCATGGCCCTGAACGTGCCCCTCTTCTACGCCGGCCTCGTGCCCGCGCCCTACGGCAGCTTCCTGACCGGCGTCCTCGCGGACAAGAACGTGGCGGGCCTCTACTACGCGGCCATGCCGGTCCTGGCGCTCGCCCTCGTGCGGACGCGGCGGTGGAAGCTGATCCTGCTCGTCGCCGCCGCGGTGTGCGTCGTCCTCACGGGCTCCCGCACCTCCATGGCGGGCTTCGCCTGCGCCGTCCTGTGGCTCTGGCTGACGCCGCGGATGGGGGCGGGTCTGCGCCTGGTCCTGCTGGCGGTCCTCGCCTGGGCGGTCGCGTTCGCCGAGGAGAACCTGGCCCGCATCGCCTTCTTCGCGGACCGCACCGGCACGGACTGGCTGCGCTCGAACATCCAGGCCGAGACGGCCGTGCGCGTCGCGGAGACGCCGTGGTACGGCCGGGGCCTCACCACGGCGTACGTGGACTTCGGCGGTGCCACGTGGCACTACCACAACTCCTACGCGGGCCTCTACACCGAGGGCGGCGTCGTGCTCCTCCTCGCCGTCCTCGGCGCGTACGCGTTCTTCGGGCTGCGCCTGTTCAGCGCCCGGCTGCGCACCCCCTCACGCGTGGCGGTGGAGGCGGCGGCCGTCGTCGTGTTCGTCTCCGCGACGCAGCTGGGCGAGGTGTTCATCACGATCCCGAGCATGCTCGTCGTCGCCGCCGGCGTGACCCTCTGGCTCGACGAGCGGGACGCCCCGCTCGAGAGCGAGGTGCTCGAGCGGCGCCGCCGTCGGGTGCTGGCCGCGGCGCGCCGGGGGCAGCACGCCCCGTCCTCCGGCGGGCACGCCGTCCCCGATCTCTGACGCCGGCCGGTCAGGCGCCCGTCGGCTCCTCCTCCACGAGGTCCCCGTCGAGGGCCCGGGCGATCTCCCACGCCAGCAGCTCGACGATCGGCTGCGCGGTCTGCGCCATGGCGGCGTAGCCCTCGGCGGGGCCGCGGAACGGGTCCGGCAGATCCGCGTCCGGTCGCTCCCCCTGGGCGATCAGGCGGGAGCGCAGCTCCGCCAGCGCCGTGACGAGCGCGGTGACGCCCGCGCCCGGAGGGACCGCCGCGGCGAGCTCCTCGCCGTGGTCGCGCAGGAGGGTGCCCATGCCGAGGATCGTGAAGGTCCGGCGCACCGCCGCGGGGTCCTCACGCAGCACCTCGTCCAGGTGGTCGTCCGTCGCGGTCAGGACGAGGTCCTGGTCCGCCAGCGAACGCCCGGTCAGCTGCTGCGGTCGATGCTGCGTCAACGCGGCGCGGACTCGGCGGCTCGGCGCGAGGTCGAGCAGCGGACCCGGGACGGTCAGCGCCTGGTTCGGTTCCGTGCCCGCGCTCGTGACCACCGCGCGGCCCCGGTCGCCGAGCAGGGCGTTGAGCTGCGCCTGCAGCGCGTACTCCACGTAGGCGGAGCGGCAGATGTTGCCCGTGCATACGACGAGGACGCGGGCGCTCGGCAGGGGGCCGGGGACACGGTCGGCCGGGTGGGGGAGGAACGCCGGGCCGAGCCGGAACTCGGCGAGGCGATCCTCCCGCGCCGGGGAGGCCGCCGGGGCGTCGGCGTCGCCGCCGTCACCCGCCGGGTGGCCGCCGTCGCGGGTCGACACCTCGGGCTCCTCCGGCGTCGGCGGCAGGAACGGATTGCGGATCGGGGGGCGATGATCCCTGCTCATGGGTGTGTCCTCTCCGAGGCGGTCGTGACGCGCGGCAGCGCGGACGTGACGGGGTGCGGGGGCTCCACGTGTCGCAGGCGGTGCACCGGGTGCCAGCGGCGGCGCGCCCCCGTGAACGGCTTGGACAGGGGGGTGGCGAGCAGGGCGAGGCCTGCCAGCCAGCTGAGGGCGAGCGCGAGGGCGAACTTGGCGGCGTTGTCCTCCACGCCGTGGCGCGTGACCCACATCAGCACCCAGCCGTGCAGCAGCACCACCACCGTGCCCGTCCGGACCAGGGCGGTGATGGCGCGGCGCAGGGCCTGACCCGTCCCGGTGCGTCGGGCGAAGGAGCGCAGCAGTCTCTCCACCGTGGAACCGAACACGAGCACCATCCCCGCGGACATCAGGACGCCCACGACGGGGGTGAGCACCGGCGTACCGAAACCGCCGAACTTGATGTTGGGCGCCTCCAGGCCCAGCCGGACCGCGACCATCCCGAGCAGCACCAGGCCGACGCCGATGAGCGTCCGGTGGCGCCGCACGTGCGGCTGGACGCGGCGACGGAACGTCTCGCCGCTGAGGACGAACAGCAGGCAGGGCAGGGCCAGCCCGACGCCCAGCGGCGTGCGGGCGATCGCGGAGTCCGGCACGAGGTGGGCCCACGCCAGCCCGGCCAGGCCCACTGCCCAGGCGACGGCGGACGGGAAGCGCTCGAGGAATCGGCGCAGCACCGTGGTGAAGAACAGGACGGAGATGAACCAGAACGCCCACCACGGGGGCTCCTGGTCCGCGCCCCCGTACCAGCCGGTGATCATCAGGCGCCGCAGGAGGTCGGGGTCGTCGGCGAACCACGCGAACGCGGCCACGGACATGAGCGCCGCCCACACCAGGTACGGCACCATCAGGCTCCGGAAGCGGCCCCGCACGTCCTTGGCCCAGGGGCGGCCGCGCGTCCAGAAGTAGCCGGTGAGGAAGAAGAACAGCGGCATCCGCCAGATCTCCAGGTACCGGCTGAAGGTGAGGTCCGTCAGGTATGCGTGACCCAGCACCACCGCCGCGATGGAGACAAGCCGAAGGGCGTCCACCCCCGTGTTGCGGGTGGACGCCCTTCGGCGCGCGGCGGCCGGACGACCGGTGTCAGCGATCCTCGACTCCGGGACGGCTCAGCGGTGCGCGGCGCCGGTCTCGACGGCGTGGGCGCCGGAGGCGGCGTGCTCGACGACGGGACGGGTGTGGATGGCGGTGGTGTCCACGGTGTCGCTGCGGCCCAGGAACGCCTTGGGGATCAGGAAGGCCACGGTGGCCAGGGCCAGCGCGATCAGGCCGGGGACCCAGACCGACTCGAGCGACCAGAAGCCCATGGCGTAGAGGCAGCCGAGGAACGCGCCGAAGGCGACGATGAAGGCGATCAGGGAACCCCAGACGCCGCCCACGTTGGAGTGGTCGATGGCCTTGCCGTTGCGGATCACGTGATGCTCCTTCGGTGCGGTCCCGGCCGGGGCGGACGCCCGGCCGAAATGATGCGAGTCAGTCGGATCCCAGGATAGCAAGCGCGGAGCTGGCCCCGATCCGGGTGGCCCCGGCCTCGATCATCGCCAGGGCGTCCGCGCGGGTGCGCACCCCGCCGGAGGCCTTCACGCCGATGCCCTCGCCCACGGTGCGGCGCATCAGCGCGACGTGCTCGACGGTGGCGCCCGCGGTGGAGAAGCCCGTGGAGGTCTTCACGAAGTCCGCCCCGGCCTCGACCGCGGCCTCGCAGGCCAGGACGATCGCGTCGTCGTCCAGCAGGGCGGTCTCCACGATCACCTTGAGCAGCGCCCCGCCGTCACCCGCGGGGCCGCCCGCGTGCGCGGCCTCGGCCACGGCGCGGACGTCCGCGACGAGCCGGGCGCGGTCCCCGGCACGGGCCGCGGCGACGTCGAGGACCATGTCCACCTCGTCCGCGCCGGCGTCGATCGCCTGCCGGGCCTCGAAGGCCTTGACCTCCGAGGCGTTGGCGCCGAGGGGGAAGCCGATCACGGTGCAGGTCAGCACGTCCGAGCCCTCGAGCTCGGCGGCCACCAGCGGCACCCACACGGGGTTGATGCACACGCTCTTGACCCCGGCCTCGCGGGACTCGGCCACGAGGCGGCGCACGTCCGCCTCCGAGGTGTCGGCCTTCAGGGCGGTCGCGTCGATGTACTTCGCCAGCTCGGCGGTGGTGAGGGAGACGGTCATGTCCGCCAGCCTACCGAGGCTCAGCCGCCCACGAGGGCCGTCACCTCGGCCCGCAGCGCCTCGAGCCGCTCGGCGGCCGCGGCCGGGTCGGCGTCCCGGGTGCCGAGGTAGCACTTGAGCTTCGGCTCGGTGCCGGAGGGGCGCACGAGCACGCGGGTGCCGGAGTCGGTGGCGAACAGCAGCGCGTCCGTGGGCGGCAGCCCGTCCCCGCCGGCGGCCAGGTCCCGGCGCACGGTGACCGGTTCCCCCGCGAGCGTGGCCGGCGCCTGCTGACGCAGGGCCGCCATGGTGCGGGCGATCAGGGACAGGTCCGCCACGCGGACCGAGACCTGGGCGCTGGGCATGGCGCCGGTGACCGCGTCGACGTCGGCCAGGGCGTCCATCAGCCCCCGTCCCTGCGCTGTGAGGGCGGCGGCCAGCTCCGCGGCCATGAGGGCGGCCGTGATGCCGTCCTTGTCCCGCACCATGTCCGGGTCCACGCAGTAGCCGAGGGCCTCCTCGTAGCCGAAGCCGAGGTCCGGGGCGCGGGAGATCCACTTGAAGCCGGTCAGCGTGACGTGGTGCCTCACCCCGTTCGCCTCCGCCAGGGCGGCCAGCTGCGGGGAGGAGACCACGGAGTTCGCGGCGCTGCGGCCGGCCGCGTGCAGGGCCGGCATCGCGTGCGCGCCCAGCAGCGTCCCGACGGCGTCGCCCGAGAGCATCCGCCACGTGCGGACGCCGTCCGCGTCGGTGACGGGCGCGGCCAGGGCCAGGCGGTCGGCGTCGGGGTCGTTGGCGATCACCAGGTCCGCGTCCACCTCGGCGGCCAGGGCGAGGGCGAGGTCCATCGCCCCCGGCTCCTCCGGGTTGGGGAACGCGACCGTGGGGAAGGCCGGGTCCGGGGCGGCCTGCTCGGCCACCACGTGGACGGGGCCGAAGCCGGCGTCCTCGAGCAGGCCCGGGACCACGGCGCCGCCCACCCCGTGCAGGGGCGTGTAGACCACGCGCAGGTCGCGGTGGCCGTGCCGGCCGTCGTCGAGCACGCCGAGGGCCGCCGCGCGGTAGGCCTCCAGCAGGTCCGGCCCGGCCACGGTCCAGCCGTCGTCGGCGAGCGGGATGTCCGCGGCCCACGCCGCGTGGTCGATGCGGGCGGCGATCTCCGCGTCCGCGGGGGAGACGATCTGCGCCCCGCGACCCGCCTCGTCCGTGAGCCGCCCGCCGAGGTAGACCTTGTAGCCGTTGTCCGCGGGCGGGTTGTGGCTGGCCGTGACCATCACACCCGCGTCCGCGCTGAGATGGCGCACCGCGAAGGCGAGCACCGGCGTCGGCAGCGGGTCCGGCAGCAGGACGGTCTGCACGCCCGCGGCCGTCAGGACGGCGGCCGTGTCCGCGGCGAAGGAGGCCGAACCGCGCCGCGCGTCGTACCCGACGACGGCCAGCGGCGGGGCCGCGTCCCGTCCGACGCCGTCCCACAGGTGCGCGGCCAGACCCGCCGCGGTGCGGCGCACCACGAGCCGGTTCATACGGGACTCGCCCGGGCCCTCCTCGGCGCGCAGGCCGGCGGTGCCGAAGACGAGCGGCCCGGCGAAGCGGGCGGCGAGCGCCGCCCGGGCGGCCGCGGCCTCCGGGCCGACGCCGGCGGCCGCGTCGAGCTCGGCGCGCAGGGTGTCCCGGTGCGCGGGATCGGGGTCCTCCGCCGCCCACCGCTCAGCCCGGGCGAGGACGTCCTCCGGGAGCGCGGCGACGTCGTCGTGCGGGGGATGCGCGGGCATCAGAGCCGCCCCACGATGTCCGCGAGCAGGCGCGCGATGCGCGGGCCGGCGGCCTGGCCGGCCTCGACGACCTCGGCGTGGGACAGCGGCGTCTCCGAGATGCCGGCGCCGAGGTTGGTCACCAGCGAGATGCCGAACACCTCCAGCCCGGCGTGACGGGCCGCGATCGCGTCCAGCGCCGTGGACATGCCGACGAGGTCGCCGCCGAGGGTGCGCGCCATCCGCACCTCGGCGGGGGTCTCGTACTGCGGGCCGGCGAACTGGACGTACACGCCCTCACGCAGGGACGGGTCCACCTCACGGGCGATCGCACGCAGCCGCGGGGAGTAGAGGTCGGTCAGGTCCACGAACGTGGCGCCGGTCAGCGGGGTGGCACCGGTGAGGTTGATGTGGTCCGCGATCAGGACGGGGGTGCCCGGGGCGATCTCCGGGTCCAGCCCGCCACAGCCGTTGGTCAGCACCACGGTGCGCGCCCCGGCGGCGGCGGCGGTGCGGACGGTGTGCGCCACGGCCTGGGCGTCGCGGGACTCGTAGAAGTGCGTGCGCGAGCCGAAGACGAGGGCGTGCGTGCCGTCCGGCAGCCGGACCGAGCGGATCACCGCGTTGTGGCCGGGCACCTTCGGGGCGTGGAAGCCGGGCACCTCGGCCAGCGGCACGGCGGCGACCTCGTCGCCGATCAGGCCGGCGGCCTCGCCCCAGCCGGAGCCGAGGACGACGGCGACGCGGTGCTCCGCCACGCCCGTCGCCCGGGCGATGGTGTCGGCGGCCGCGCGGGCCTCGGCGAAGCCCGGATGGTCGCCGGTCAAGGGGGAGTCGGGGGAGGGGATGCTGGTCTGGTCGGTCACGTCGTGGAGTCTAGGCGGTGTCCCGTGAGCGCGGGCTAGGACTTTCCCGTCCGCGGCGGACACAATGGAGCCCGTGAGCGAGGAAAACAGCACCTTCATCCCGTCCCTGACCATCATCGGCGGCGGCCCCGGCGGCTACGAGGCCGCCATGGTGGCCGCGAAGCTGGGCGCCCGCGTGACCCTGGTCGAGCGCCAGGGGGTGGGCGGCGCGGCCGTCCTCACGGACGTGGTCCCCTCCAAGACGCTGATCGCCGCCGCCGACTCGATGCGCCGCGTGGGCGCCTCCGTGGACCTGGGCGTCGACCTCGGCGGGGGCGACGTCCACGCGGACATGGGCCGGGTCGGCCACCGCATCCTGAACCTGGCCCACGAGCAGTCCTCGGACATCCGCGCGGGCCTCGAGCGGGTCGGCGTCCGGGTGATCGACGGCGTGGGCCGCGTCGTCGGCCCCCACGAGGTGTCCGTCCGCGCCCTCGACGACGCCGACGCCGGCGCCGAGCCCGAGATCATCACCTCGGACGCGATCCTCGTGGCCGTCGGCGCGAGCCCCCGCGAGCTGCCCACCGCCGTCCCGGACGGCGAGCGGATCTTCAACTGGAAGCAGGTCTACAACCTCAAGGAGCTTCCCGAGCACCTGATCGTCGTGGGCTCCGGCGTCACCGGCGCCGAGTTCGCCTCGGCCTACAACCGCCTCGGCGCCAAGGTCACCCTCGTCTCCTCGCGCGACCGCGTGCTCCCCGGCGAGGACGCCGACGCCGCCGAGCTGCTCGAGAAGGTCTTCGAGGGCAACGGCCTCAGGGTGGTCTCCCGCTCCCGGGCCGAGTCCGTCGAGCGGACCGAGACCGGCGTGCGCGTGCACCTCTCCGGCGAGGGCGCCGAGGACACCCCGTCGATCGAGGGCTCCCACGCCCTCGTGGCCGTCGGCGGCGTGCCGAACACGGCGGGCCTCGGCCTCGACGACGTGGGCGTGAAGCTGACCGGCTCCGGCCACGTGCTCGTGGACGGCGTCTCCCGCACGTCCGTGCCGAGCATCTACGCGGCGGGCGACTGCACGGGCAAGCTCGCCCTCGCGTCGGTGGCGGCCATGCAGGGGCGCATCGCCGTCGCCCACCTGCTCGGCGACGCCCTCAAGCCGCTGCGCCCGCACCTGCTGGCCTCGAACATCTTCACCTCGCCGGAGATCGCCACCGTGGGCGTCACGCAGGCGCAGGTGGACTCCGGCCAGTACCAGGCGGACGTGCT
Source organism: Micrococcus sp. UYEF5 (assembly GCF_040546065.1). Lineage (NCBI taxonomy): Bacteria > Bacillati > Actinomycetota > Actinomycetes > Micrococcales > Micrococcaceae > Micrococcus > Micrococcus sp. UYEF5. Next base: position 59,062 of record NZ_JBEPNB010000004.1, on the reverse strand, counting down.
GCGCCTGGACTTCCACACCAACCCCCGCGCCAAGATGTCCGGCGCGGAGGAGGGGTTCGTGAAGATCTTCGCGCGACAGGGCTCCGGCACCGTGATCGGCGGCGTGGTGGTCTCGCCGCGCGCGTCCGAGCTGATCTACGCGCTCGCGCTCGCGGTCACGCACAAGCTGCACGTGGACGACCTCGCGGACACCTTCACCGTGTACCCGTCCATGTCCGGCTCGATCGCGGAGGCGGCGCGACGCCTGCACGTGCGCATCTGACCCAGAGACGACTTTCGGTCGTGAGATAGGGCCTATCTCACGACCGAAAGCGTCCATTCCCCCGATGTCACGTTCGACAGTGCGGGCGGGGGCCCCGGGCGGGGAACCGGGCGGGGTCAGCGGGTGGCGGCGCGGCGCTCCCGGGCCGAGGTGACGGTGTCGAGGTCCGTGTGCCGGGTCTCGGGGGAGAGCGCCAGCGCGATGACGGTGATCGCCGACGCGGCGGCCAGGTAGTAGCCGACGTAGGAGACGTCGAACTTCTGCACCAGCCAGGCGGCGATGAACGGGGTCAGCGCCGCGCCGAGGATGGAGGACACGTTGTACGCGATGCCGGAGCCGGTGTAGCGCGTGTTCGTGGGGAACAGCTCGGGCAGCACCGCGGACATCGGCCCGAAGGTCAGGCCCATGAGCGTCATGCCGGTGGCCAGGAACGTCAGCATCAGCGGCACGTTCAGCTCCGCACCCACGCCCATGTTCGCCGGCGCGAGCCACAGGCCGAACGAGAGGCCGAACACCACCATGAGCACCGAGATCACGATCAGGGTGGGGCGGCGGCCGAAGCGGTCCGCCAGCAGGCCGGAGACCGGCACGAACGCCGCGAAGAACAGGATGCCGACCAGCTGCAGCACGAGGAACTCGGCGTAGGGGACACCCAGGAAGCCGTTGGCCGGCTTGCCGATCGCGTAGGAGAGGATCCACGTGGTCATCAGGTAGAAGAGCACGTAGGTGGCGTACATGACGAAGGTGCCCAGGATCAGCTCCCACCAGTTGCGGCGGAACACCTCGCCCAGCGGCGCCTTCACGCGCTGGTCGCGGTCGAGGGCGCGCTGGAAGACCGGGGTCTCCTCGAGCTTGACGCGGACGTAGAGGCCCACGGCCACCATCACGATCGAGAGCAGGAACGGCACGCGCCACACCCACGTGAGGAACGGGCCGTCGAGCACCGGGCTCGTGGAGTCGTGGCTGAAGCCGAGCACGAGCGCGAGGAACAGGCCGTTGGCCAGCAGGAAGCCGATCGGCGCGCCGAGCTGCGGCCACATGGCCGCCTGCGCGCGCTTGCCGTCCTTGGCGTACTCGGTGGCCAGCAGGGCGGCACCGGACCATTCGCCGCCGAGCCCCAGGCCCTGGAAGAAGCGCAGCAGCGTCAGCATGGCCGGCGCCCACAGGCCGATCTGGTAGTACGTGGGCAGCAGGCCGATGAGGAACGTCGCGATGCCCATGGTCAGCAGCGAGCCGATGAGCGTGGTCTTGCGGCCCACGCGATCGCCCAGGTGGCCGAAGACGACGGCGCCCAGCGGCCGGGCGACGAACGCCGCGCCGAAGGTGGCCATGGAGGCCAGCAGGGCCGTGTTGTCGTCGCCGCCCGCGAAGAAGATCAGCGGGAACACCGAGACGGCGGCCGTGGCGTAGATGTAGAAGTCGTAGAACTCGATCGAGGTGCCCACGAGCGAGGCGATGATGACCCGCGAGCGGGGCACCTCCTCCGCAGTGGCGACCGCGTCCGACGTGAGATCGGTGGGGGCGCCCGGGTTCGCGGGCGGGGTGGAGTGGGACATGGTGTCTCCCTGGTATGACGGGCACAGGGGGTCGCGAACGACCACGATGTGAGACGAAGATGCGTGTCAGGTTAAGCCTCGTCGCGCCGATCTGCGAGAGTCATGTCCCCGTCGTCCACCATGTGGAACCAGCCCACGACGCCGGCGCTCCCCGCCGTCGTCGCCGGCGGCTCACTCCGCGTCGGCGATGGTGGCGATCACCGTGCCGGCCGTGACCGTCTGGCCCGGCTCGACCTCGAGACCGCTGACCACGCCCGCGCGGTGGGCCGCGAGCGGCTGCTCCATCTTCATGGCCTCCACGACCACGATCAGGTCGCCCTCGGCCACGGTCTGGCCGTTCTCGGCGGCGACCTTCACCACGGTGCCCTGCATCGGGGCGGTCAGCGCGTCCGTGCTGACGGCCGCGGCCACCGGTGCGCCGCGCTTGCCGCGGGGCCGGCGTCGTCCCGCACCGGCCCGCTGGGCGGCGCCGGAGATCGTGTGCAGGGCCTCGCCCCACGTGGGCAGGGTGACGTCCACGCGCTTGCCGTTGACCTCCACGGTCACGGTGTGGCGCGCCTCGCGGGGGGCCGGCTCCGCCGGGGTGAGGGCGCTCGGCTCGATGCGGTTCGCGAACTCCGTCTCGATCCACCGGGTGTGCACCGAGAACGGCTCCTCCGAGCCGGCGATCTCGGGGGCGAAGGCGGGGTCGCGCACCACGGCGCGATGGAAGGGCAGCACCGAGGGCATGCCGACGATCTCGGCCTCGCGCAAGGCGCGGGCGGCGCGCTGCAGGGCCTGACGGCGGTCCGCGCCGGTGACGATCAGCTTGGCGACCATGGAGTCGAAGGCCCCGGAGACGGCCTCGCCCTCCACCACGCCGGAGTCCACGCGCACGCCCGGGCCGCTGGGCATGCGGAACGTGGTGAGCCGGCCGGGGGCGGGCAGGAAGTTGCGGCCCGGGTCCTCGCCGTTGAGGCGGAACTCGATCGAGTGGCCGCGGGGCTGCGGGTCCTCGTAACCGAGGGCCTCGCCGCGGGCCAGGCGGAACTGCTCGCGCACGAGGTCGATGCCGGTGATCTCCTCGGAGACCGGGTGCTCCACCTGCAGGCGCGTGTTCACCTCGAGGAAGGAGATGGTGCCGTCCTGGCCCACGAGGAACTCGCACGTGCCCGCGCCGACGTAGCCGGCCTCCTGCAGGATCGCCTTGGAGGACTCCACGAGGCGGGCGTTCTGCTCGTCCGTGATGAACGGCGCCGGGGCCTCCTCCACGAGCTTCTGATTGCGGCGCTGCAGCGAGCAGTCGCGGGTGGAGATCACGACGACGTCGCCGTGCACGTCCGCCAGGCACTGCGTCTCCACGTGGCGCGGCTTGTCCAGGAAGCGCTCCACGAAGCACTCGCCCCGGCCGAACGCGGCCACGGCCTCACGGACCGCGGACTCGTAGAACTCAGGGATCTCCTCGCGCGTGCGGGCCACCTTGATGCCGCGGCCGCCGCCGCCGTAGGCCGCCTTGATGGCCACCGGCAGGCCGAACTCGTCCGCGAACGCGACGACCTCCTCCGTGCCGGTCACGGGGGAGGTGGTGCCCGGCGCCAGCGGGGCGCCGACCTTGGTGGCCAGCTGGCGGGCCGAGACCTTGTCGCCCAGCCGGTCGATCGCCTCGGCGGGCGGGCCGATCCACACGAGGCCGGCGTCGGTCACGGCGCGCGCGAAGTCCGCGTTCTCGGAGAGGAAGCCGTAGCCGGGGTGCACGGCGTCCGCGCCCGCGCGCTCGGCGGCGTCGAGGATCTTGCCGATCACCAGATAGGAGTCGGCGGCGGTCTCCCCGCCGAGGGCCACGGCCTCGTCCGCGAGCGTCACGTGCAGGGCGTCCCGGTCCGGCTCGGCGTAGACGGCCACGGAGGTCAGCCCCTCGTCCTGGCAGGCCCGGATGATGCGCACGGCGATCTCGCCGCGGTTGGCGATCAGCACCCGGGAGAACCGGCGCTCCGCCGCGGGGTCGACGGGCGGGACGACCGAGGCCTGCGGTGCGTCGGCGATGCTCATGGGCGATGGACTCCTCGGACGATCACGGCTGGGGGTGCGGGCGCCACGTCCGGGGTCGTGCCCCTCACCCGGTGGGGCGAAAGGCGCGGGACGGCGCCGACTCTGACCAGCACCCTACTCGTTGTGGCGGAACCCTCCGAGGCACGCGGCCCTGTCGCGCCGGATCAGCGCTGCGCGTTGGAGGGTTCCCACAACCGGGTGAAGTCCTGGCCCAGGGCCGCCGCGGCCCGCCGCAGCCACGCCACGGACAGCCCGATCACCGCGTTGGGGTCCCCGTCCACGCCGTCCACGAGGGCCGCGCCCGCGCCGTCCACCGTGAACGCGCCCGCGCAGTGCAGCGGCTCGCCCGTGGCCACGTAGGCCTGGATCTCGGCCTCGGTGACGGCGCCGAAGCGCACGACGGCGGACACCACGCCCGCCTCCGCCGCCATCCCCGACGCGGCCCCGGACTCCGGCAGCACCAGGCCCAGCCAGTGGCCCGAGTGCAGCACGCCCTGCCGGCCGGCCTGGGCGCGCCAGCGCTCGACGGCGACCTCGGGCTCATAGGGCTTGCCGTGGGCGCGGCCGTCGAACTCGAACACGGAGTCGCAGCCGAGCACGAGCGTGGGGGCCTCGACGCCGGCGGCCGCCACCCGGGCGGCCACGTCGCGGCCCTTGGCCTCCGCCAGCAGGCCCGCCAGCTCCGCCGGCGACGGGTCGCCCGCCGCCGCGCCCACGGCCGCCTCGTCCACCCCCGAGACGACGACGCGGAACGGCACCCGCGCCCGGGTCAGGACCTCCGCTCGGCCGGGGGAGGCCGAACCGAGCACCAGCCGCAGGCCCGTGCCGAGGCCGGCCGCGCCGTCGTCGTGCAGGATCACGCGAGCGCCTCCCGCAGGGTGTCCAGGCCCATGCCTCCCAGGCGCAGGGCCCGCGTGTGGAAGGCCTTGAGGTCGAAGTCGGCGCCCTCGGTCTGCTCGTGCTCGGCGCGGATCTGCTCCCAGATGCGCTGACCCACCTTGTACGCCGGCGCCTGCCCCGGCCAGCCGAGGTACCGCGTGAACTCGAAGCGGCGCTGGCCCTCGGAGATCCTCAGGTGCTTGGACAGGAACGCGTAGCCCTTCTCCGGGGTCCACGCGCCGCCGCCCTCGGACTCGGGGGCGTCGAAGCCGCAGTGGTAGCCGATGTCGAACACCACGCGGGCCGCGCGCATGCGCTGCATGTCCAGCATGCCGAGGTGGTCGCCCGGATCGTCGAGGAAGCCGAGCTCCTCCATGAGCTTCTCCGCATACAGCGCCCAGCCCTCGCCGTGGCCGGACGTCCAGCAGAAGCTGCGGCGCCACAGGTTGAGGTTCGCCCGGTTCATCATGGCGGTGGCGATCTGCAGGTGATGGCCCGGCACGCCCTCGTGGTAGACCGTGGTGGTCTCCGCCCACGTGGTGAACTCGTCCTCGCCCGGGGGCACGGACCACCACATGCGGCCGGGCCGGGAGAAGTCGTCCGAGGGGCCGGTGTAGTAGATGCCGCCCTCCTGGGTGGGGGCGATCATGCACTCGAGCCGGTCCATCGGGGCCGGGATCTCGAAGTGCTCCTTCATGGCCTCGACCGCGTCGTCGGAGAGCCGCTGCATCCACGTGCGCAGGGCCTCGGTGCCCTTCAGGGTGCGCTCCGGGTCCGCGTCCAGGATCGCGCGCGCCTCCTCGATCGTGGCGCCCGGCCGGATGCGCTCGGCGTCCGCCTGCTGCGCCGCGATGATGCGGGCCAGCTCCTCCTGGCCCCACCGGTAGGTCTCCTCGAGGTCGATCTCGGCACCGAGGAAGACGCGGGAGGCCAGCCGGTAGTACTCGATCCCGACGCCGTCCGCCTCCGGGGCGTGCGGGCGCAGCTCGGCCTCGAGTGTGTCCGCGAAGTCGCGGTAGGCCTGCGCGGCGGTGTCCGCGCCGGAGCGGATGCGGGCGGCCAGGGCGTCGTCCACGACGTCGGCTGCCTCGGCCCGCTCGACCAGGCCCGGGAAGAACCCGCCCGCGGCGCCGTGGGCGCGGGCCTGCTCCACCACGATGTCCACCTGGCGCACCGCGGCCACGTGGCCGGCGTCGCGGGAGGCGAGCAGGGACTCGGTGTAGCCGCGCAGGGCGGCCGGCAGGTTCTCGAGGCGGCCGGCGATGTGGCCCCACTGCTCCGCGGTGTCCGTGGGCATGAGGTCGAAGACCGCGCGGATGCCCTGAGCGGGGGAGGCGATGTTGTTCAGTTCGGTGCGGCCGGTCGCGTGGATCTCGCGCTCGAGGCCGATGCGCTCCTGCATGGCCGCCTTCGTGACGCGGTCCGTCTCGTCCTGCGGCTCGAGCGCGGCCAAGTCCTCGAGCAGGCGGGCGTTGAGCTCGTCGTCGGCGCGGGCGCCGGCGGGGGAGAAGTCCGTGTACTCGGTCTCCCGGCCGGGGAAGCCGAGCTCGGTGGCGGTGTCCGGATGCAGGGCGAGGAGGTCGGTCACGTAGCGCTCGGCGAGCGCGTCGATGGCGGACGGGGTGCGGGCGCCGTCGGCGGCGGCCTCGGAGGTGTGCTGGGTCATACCGGCACTCTAGGCGCTGGCGCCCGCCTCCCGGCTCACTGCGGGCCCGCGCCGTGACGCCACTGGCCGCGGCCGGGCCGGGCCCACAGGCCCAGGTCGCCGCGACGGCGGAGCGTGCGGTCCAGGGGACGGGGGTCGGCGGCCGCGGCGGCGAGCCGGGCGGCTTCGGCCCGGGCCGCGGCGGCCGCCTCGAGGACGGCGGCCAGCGCCGCCATCTCCTCCGGCTCCAACTCCGGGCCGCTGAGCTGCAGCGGGTCGGCCGACGCCGGCGTGGCCTGCGTCGACTCGTCGTTCTCGTCCGGGGCGCCCGGACCCAGCAGGGCGCTCACAGCGGCATGTTCCCGTGCTTCTTGGCGGGGCGGGCCTCGCGCTTGTGCAGGGTGGCGCGTAGGGCGCGGATGAGCTGGCCGCGGGTGGCGTGCGGGGGCACCACGGCGTCCACGTAGCCCAGCTCGGCGGCCTGGTACGGGTTGAGCAGCTCGGCCTCGTAGTCGGCCACGATCTCGGCCCGGCGCGCGTCGACGTCGCCGCCCGCCTCCGCCGTCGCCTTCAGGTCGCGCCGGTACAGGATGTTCACGGCGCCCTGGGCGCCCATCACGCCGATCTGCGCGCTCGGCCAGGCCAGGTTCAGGTCCGCGCCGAGCTTCTTGGAGCCCATCACGATGTACGCGCCGCCGAAGGCCTTGCGCGTGATCACGGTCAGCTTCGGCACGGTGGCCTCGGCGTAGGCGTAGATCAGCTTGGCGCCGCGGCGGATGATGCCGTTGAACTCCTGGTCCGTGCCGGGCAGGAACCCGGGCACGTCCACGAGGGTGATGATCGGGATGTTGAACGCGTCGCAGAAGCGCACGAACCGCGCGGCCTTCTCCGAGGCGGCGATGTCCAGGGTGCCGGCGAACTGCATCGGCTGGTTCGCGACGACGCCCACGCTCATGCCGTCCAGGCGCGCCAGGCCGGTGATCACGTTGGGCGCGTACAGCTCCTGCAGCTGCAGCAGGTGGCCCTCGTCCACGATCGAGGCGATGACCTCGAGCATGTCGTAGGGCTGGTTGGCGGAGTCCGGGACGATCTCGTCCAGGGCCAGGTCCTCGTCCGTGGGCTCCGGGTCCGCGGCCTCGAAGGTCGGGGCCTCCGCAAGGTTGTTGGAGGGCAGCAGCTCGAGCAGCTCCTGCACGTAGGCGATCGCGTCCTCCTCCGAGGAGGCCATGTAGTGGGCGGTGCCGGAGGTGGCGTTGTGCGAGCGGGCGCCGCCGAGGGTCTCCATGTCCACGTCCTCGCCCGTGACGGTCTTGATCACGTCCGGGCCGGTGATGAACATGTGCGAGGTCCGGTCCACCATCACCACGACGTCCGTCAGCGCCGGCGAATAGGCCGCGCCGCCGGCGGAGGGGCCCATGATCAGCGAGATCTGCGGGATCATGCCCGAGGCCAGGACGTTGTTCCGGAAGATGTCCGCGAACTGGGCGAGGGAGGCCACGCCCTCCTGGATGCGCGCGCCGCCGCCGTCGAGGATGCCGATCACGGGGCAGCCGTTGCGCGCGGCGAACTCCTGGACCTTCACGATCTTCTGGCCGTTGCGCTCGGACAGCGAGCCGCCGAACACGGTGAAGTCCTGGGAGTAGACGGCCACCTGGCGCCCGTCCACGGTGCCGAAGCCGGACACCAGGCCGTCGCCGGCCGGGTGCTTGGCGTCCATGCCGAACGCGGTGGTGCGGTGCACGGCCAGCGCGTCCAGCTCCACGAAGGAGCCCTCGTCCAGGAGGAGATCGATCCGCTCGCGCGCGGTGTGCTTGCCGCGCGCGTGCTGGCGCTCGACGGCGTCCGGGCCGCCGGGCGCGGCCGTCGCCTCGAGCCGCCGATGCAGGTCGGCCAGCCGGCCGGCCGTGGTGGTCAGATCGGGATCGGTCACACGTCCTCCTTGTGGTGGTCCGCCAGATGCGGAGGCTCAGTCGGCCAGTGTACGGGCCGCCGCGGACGCCCACGGTTGGAGGAAGCCCACAAACGGCGAGGACGTCGGCCCGGGCCGCCCGTCCGCGCGCCCCGGCGGCGGATCGGCCCGCCCAGCCCGCCCCCGGGGACGCCGTGTATATCTAGGGGCATGCACCCCGACGACGCCCCCACACCGGATCTGACCTGGCTGGACTCCGCCGGCTCCACGCAGGATGAGCTCCTCGCGCGGCTGGACCGCGAGGGGCACCGGCACGGTGCGGCCGTGGCCACCGCGGACCAGCGGGCCGGCCGGGGTCGACACTCCCGCGTGTGGAGCGCCGCCCCGGGGGCGGCGCTCGCCCTGTCCGTGTACCTGCGTCCCGAGTCCGGCGGGGTGCCGGTCTCCCCGGCCCACCTGAGCTGGCTCTCGCTCGTCGCCTCCGCCACGGTCGCCGAGCGCCTCGCGGCCCGGGGCGTCCCGACGCACGTGAAGTGGCCGAACGACGTGCTCGCCACGGACGGGCGCAAGCTGTGCGGCGTGCTGGCCACGGTGGCGCTGTCCTCGGACGGCAAGGGGCCCGGCGTCGTCGTCGGGATGGGCGTGAACCTGGACCACCGCGGGGCCGCCCCGGTGGACACCGCCTCGGACCTGGCGGAGTGGATCGGCGCGGACGCCGTGCCCGCGCCCCGGGACCTCGCGGTCGAGCTGCGTGACGCCGTCGTGGCGGCCGTGGACCGCTTCGCGGCGGGCGTGGCGGGTCAGACGGCGGCCGTGGACGGGCGTCACCCGGCCGTGGCGGCCGTGGCGGACCGGCTCTCCACGCTGGGCCGCGCGGTGCGCGCCGAGCTGCCCGGCGGCGGCGTGCTGGAGGGCACGGCCGTGGGCCTCGGCCCCGGCGGCACCCTGCGCGTGAGGCACGTCACACCGGATCATGGCACAATCGAGACCGAGGTCAGTGCGGGGGACGTGGCCCACCTGCGCGGAGACGTCCATCGCGGCGCATGACACACCCGTCCCGGCCAGGAGGTGACCGCCGTGCGGCTCGAGCCCGGTGAGCAGGTGATGGTGCGCACCCGCACCCACCCGCGCGCGCTGCTGCGCCCCGCCGCGGTCCTCGTGGCCGTCGCGTTCCTGCTCGGCCTGGCCGTCGGCGTGCTCGCACGCCCCGACCTGCCCGGGCTCGTCGCCGCGAACCGCGCCGTGCTCGAGGCGGCCGCGTGGGTGCTCGCGGCGCTCGTCCTGCTCCCCGGCACCGTCCGCCCGCTGTGGCGCTGGGTCTTCCGGCGCACCGTGCTCACCGACCGCCGCATCCTCCAGGGCGCCGGCATCGGCGGCTCCGGTGCCGCCATGCCGCTCGTGTCCATCGCGGACGTGCAGCGGCGCCGCCGCGGCTCGGGTGCCGGAGACCTGCACATCCTCTTCCAGGAGCCCGCCCGCCAGGTCCACTGGCGGCTGCGCGACGTCCCCGAGGCCGCGCGCTTCGAGGAGGCCCTGGCCCACCTCACCCGCCAGGCCCGCACCGCGACCTGGCCCGCCCCCGTCCCGACAGGAGACCTCCGATGAGCCGTCCGGAGACACCGGACACCGCACCGCTGCCGATCGTCCCGCCGGCCGAGGACGAGACCGCCCGCGGCGCCCAGGAGCGGTCCGCCGAGCCCGCCGGCTGGACGAGCGCGATGCGCACGCTCGACGCCGGCCTGGTGGTGGGCCCGCGCGCCTACACCTCACGGGAGGTGGCGCAGCGCCTCGGCGTCTCGATGGCCTCCGCCCGGAAGATCTGGCGTGCGCTGGGCTATCCGACGTCGCCGGAGGGGCACAAGGCCTTCACCGAGGCGGACATCGAGGCGTTCGAGTCCGTGCTCACGCTCGTACGCTCGGGGACGCTGAACGAGGACACCGCCATCTCGCTGGCCCGCTCGATCGGGCAGATGACGGACCGCATGGTGGTGTGGCAGATCGAGGCGCTCGTGGAGGACAAGATCGCCTCCGAGGACCTGACGGACCCGGAGGCGCGGCGGGCCGTCGTCGACATGCTCCCGGACATGGTCGGACCGCTCGAGAAGGCCATGCGGATCGTCTACCGGCGCCAGCTCAACCGCGCCGTGCAGCGCCTGACCGTGCGCGTGGAGGCCGGGCTGGCGGCCAGCGCCCGGGGCCGCGACGGCTCCGAGTCGGACGCGCCGCTGCCGCTGGCCCGCGCCGTCGGCTTCGCGGACATGGTCTCCTACACGACGCTCTCCCGGACCATGGACGACCGGACGCTGGCCCGCATGGTGCTGCGCTTCGAGTCCCTCGCCGCGGAGACCATCTCGGCCGGCGGCGGCTGGCTCGTGAAGACCATCGGCGACGAGGTCATGTTCAACGCCGAGACCCCCGAGGCCGGCGCCGCGATCGCGCTCTCCCTGGCCGAGACCATCGCCGCGGACGAGGAGCTGCCCTCGGCGCGCGTCGCCCTGACATGGGGACGGGTGCTCTCCCGCATGGGGGACATCTACGGGCCCACCGTGAACCTCGCCGCGCGGCTGACGTCCCTGGCCGATCCGGGTACCGTGCTCGTGGACGCCATGACCGCTGCGGCCCTGTCCCGGGACGAGCGCTTCGTGCTCGTCCCGCAGCCGCCCAGGATCGTCCGCGGGTTCGGAGAGGTCCGCCCCTCCCTGCTCTTGGACGGGTCGGCCCAGACCCTGCTCGCCGACTGATCGAGGACCCCGTGGACCCCCGCCCCGAGACCCCGTCCGCGCCGCGGCCCCAGGCCGCGGGCGCCACCCACGTGGGCGCCGTCCGCGACCTGAACGAGGACGCGTGGACCCTCGTCGGGGAGCCGCCGGTGCTCGCCGCCGTGGCCGACGGCATGGGCGGGCACGAGGCCGGCGAGGTGGCCTCGGCCGCCGCGATCGAGACCCTGCGCCGCCGCGCCCCCGAGGTGCTCGCCCCGGGCACGGCCCACACGCCCCAGGAGCTCGGCCACCTGATCCACGAGGCGGACGCCGCCGTCGTCGAGGCCGGGCTGGGGCGCTCCGGCACCACCCTGACCGTCCTGGCCTGCCTGGACACGGAGCGCGGCCGCTGGGCCGTGGCGAACGTCGGCGACTCACGGGTGTACCTGCGGCCCGTCGGCTCGCCGGTGCTCCAGCAGCTCACGGTGGACCACTCGGCGGTCCAGATGCTCGTCGACGCGGGGGAGCTCACCCCCGCCGAAGCCCGCGTCCACCCGCGCCGCAACGTCATCACCCGCGCGCTCGGCTCGCGCGAGGCGCTCACGGTGGACGTGGCCGAGGTCCCCCTCGCCTCCGGGGACCTCGTCCTGCTGTGCAGCGACGGCCTGACCGGCGAGCTGCTGGACGAGGAGATCCGCGCGCTGATCGACGACGCCGACACCCTCGAGGACGCCCTCGAGAAGCTCATCGGCGCCGCCCTGTGGCGCGGCGGCCGGGACAACATCACGGCGGTGCTCGTGCGCATCCCCTGACCCGGGTGCGCCGTCCGGGACGCCGACTACGCTGGGCCGGGTGAGCACCCCCAAGGAATCCGCCGCCCAGCCCGATCCGCAGGACATCCCCGCCGCGGACCTGCGGGAGGAGTACGAGGACCTCGTGGAGCGGGTCCGCGCCGCCCGGACCGCCTACTACCAGCGGGACGCCCCGGAGATCTCGGACGCCGAGTACGACGCGCTGTACCGCCGCCTCGAGGACCTCGAGGCCCTGCACCCCGAGCTCGTGGCCAACGACTCGCCCACCCAGGAGGTCGGCGGCGAGGTCTCGGAGGCGTTCGCCCCCGTCCGGCACGGGGCCCGCATGTACTCGCTCGAGGACCTGTTCTCCATCGAGGAGCTCGCGGTCTGGTTCCGCCGCGCGGCGCAGGCCCTGACGCAGGTGCGACCGGGCGTGGCGCCCCGCTGGCTCGTGGAGGTGAAGATCGACGGGCTCGCCCTCGCCCTGCGCTACCGGGACGGGCGGCTCGTGCAGGCCGCCACCCGCGGCGACGGCGTCACGGGCGAGGACGTCACCGCCAACGTGCGCACCATCGGGGACATCCCGCACGAGCTCTCCGGCGAGGGCTGGCCCGCCGAGTTCGAGGTGCGCGGCGAGGTGTTCATGTCCTCCGCCGCCTTCGCCGAGCTCAACGCGCGTCGTGCCGAGGAGGGTCAGACGCCGTTCGCGAACCCGCGCAACGCCGCCGCCGGCGCCCTGCGTCAGAAGGACCCGGCCGTCACCGCGCAGCGCCCGCTGGCCATGTTCGTGCACGGCATCGGCTCGGTCGAGGCGTTCGGACTGGAGTCCCAGCACGAGGTGTACGACGCGCTCGCGGGCTGGGGCCTGCCCGTGAGCCCCTACACCCGCGTGGTGGAGGGTGCGGACGAGGAGGCGTTGGCCGCCGTCGTCGCGGTGATCGAGGAGTACGGCCGGCGCCGGCACGAGCTGATCCACGAGATCGACGGCATCGTGGTGAAGGCGGACGCGTTCGCGGACCAGCGCTACCTCGGCCACACCTCCCGCGTGCCCCGCTGGGCGGCGGCGTACAAGTACCCGCCGGAGGAGGTGCACACGCTGCTGCGGGACATCGCGGTCTCGGTGGGCCGCACCGGTCGGGTGACCCCGTTCGCGGTGTTGGAGCCGGTCACCGTGGCCGGGTCCACCGTCTCTCTGGCCACCCTGCACAACCAGGACGTGGTCAAGGCCAAGGGCGTGCTGATCGGGGACACCGTGGTGGTGCGCAAGGCCGGGGACGTGATCCCCGAGGTCGTGGGCCCCGTGCTGCCGCTGCGCGAGAAGGCGATCGAGGCGGGCCGGGAGCTGCGCGAGTTCGTCATGCCCGCGCACTGCCCCTCGTGCGGCACGCCGCTGGCCCCGGCCAAGGAGGGGGACGTGGACCTGCGCTGCCCCAACGCCCGCTCCTGCCCGGCCCAGCTGGCCGGCCGCGTCGAGCACCTGGCCAGCCGCGGCGCCTTCGACGTGGAGGCGCTCGGCGAGGAGGCCGCCCGCTGGCTCGTCCAGGGCCCCGGCGAGGACCCGGCCGAGCACGAGGGGCAGGTGCGCCCCGAGGGTCCCGGCCCCATCACGGCGGAGGCGCAGATCTTCGACCTCGCCTCCGGCACGCCGGAGGAGATCACGGGCCCCCGCGGCGAGGACGGGCTGACGGACCTGCAGCGCTCCCTCGGCGAGGTCCGCGTGTGGCGCGAGGGCCGTACGAAGGTGGACGGCCGCATGGTGCCCTCGGGCGTGTTCACGCTCAAGCCGTACTTCTTCACCGCCGGCACCGCGAAGAAGCCGTCCGCGCCCACGGCCAACACGCTCCGCCTGTTCGACGAGCTCGAGAAGGCCAAGTCCCAGCCGCTGTGGCGCACCCTCGTGGCGCTGTCCATCCGGCACGTGGGCCCGACGGCGGCCCGCTCGCTGGCCACGGCGTTCGGCTCGATGGCGGCGCTGCGCGCGGCGGCCGAGGCCGGCGACCGGGACCGGCTGGCCGAGATCGACGGCGTCGGTCCGATCATCGCGGACGCGCTCATCGAGTGGTTCGCCGAGGACTGGCACCGGGAGATCGTGGACCGCTGGGCCGCGGCGGGTGTGGCCATGGAGGACGAGCAGGACGAGTCCACCCCGCGCACGCTCGAGGGCCTGACCGTGGTGGTCACCGGCTCGCTCGAGGGCTTCTCCCGCGACTCCGCGAAGGAGGCGATCCTCGTGCGCGGCGGCAGGGCCTCCGGGTCCGTGTCCAAGAAGACCGACTTCCTGGTGGCCGGCGAGGCCGCCGGCTCCAAGCTGGACAAGGCGCAGTCCCTCGGCGTGCCCGTGCTGGACGAGGCCGGGTTCACGGCGCTGCTGGCCGGTGGCCCGGACGCCGTGCGCCCGGCGGGCACGGACGACGCCACCGACGACGCCGCAGAGGGGGAGGCCTCGGCATGAGCGCGCGCACCACGGTCCCGGGCCTGCTCGTGGTCGCCAAGGCCGCCGCGCGCGCCGGCGCGGACGTCCTGGCCCGGCGCTGGACCGGTCACCACCCGGCCGTCCCGCTGGGCATCGAGGAGATCGGCGCGCAGACGAAGTCCTCCGGCTCCGACTGGGTCACCGACTACGACCGCCGCGCCGAGCAGGCCGTCCGGGAGGTCGTCGCCGGCTACCGCCCCTCGGACGAGATCACCGGCGAGGAGTACGGCGCCACCCGTCCGGCCGAGCCGTCCGGGTACCGCTGGTCCATCGACCCGCTGGATGGCACCACGAACTTCGTGCGCGGGCTTCCGCAGTTCTGCACCTCGGTGGCCGTCACCGGCCCGGTGGACGCCGAGACCGCCGACCTGCTGGGGGTGGCCGAGGGCACCGAACGCTGGCTGGCCGGCGTCGTGGCGGCGCCCGCGCTGGGGCGCACCTGGTACGCGAGCGCGGGCCGGGGCGCCTTCAGCACCGCGGACGCGACGACGGCGGGCGTGGACCTGCCCGACCGCGATGCCGCCCCCGTGCGGCTCACCGGTCCCCTGCCCGGACGCTCGGGGCGACTGCTCGCCACCGGCTTCGGCTACGACCCCGCCCGCCGGGCCCTGCAGGTGCGGGCGCTCGCGGCCCTGCTGCCCGCGTTCGGGGACGTGCGACGGATCGGCTCGGCGGCGCTGGACCTGTGCATGGTCGCCGACGGCACCCTGGACGCGTACGCCGAGTTCGGCACGCAGGAGTACGACTGGGCCGCCGGCGCGTTGGTGGCGGAGGAGGCCGGCGTCGCGGTGACGCGGCCCGCCTCGGCGGACGGCACGGCACATCCTGACTGGATGGTGGCCGGCGACGTGGACGGGTCCGCCCTGGCCGCCATGACGGGGGAGAGGGCATGAGGCGGATCGTCGGAGACCCGTGGTTCTACCCGGTCCTGTTCGTGGCCGGCGGACTGACGTTCATGATCGCGGGGACGCGCCTGCAGCAGGTCGGCATGATCGTGGCCGGGCTCGTCCTGGCCGGCTACGCGGTCACGTACCGGTGGGCGGTCCGGGTCCGCTCGCGGCCGTTCGCCGGCGCGCAGGCGCACGTCGAGCGCGGCGGCGTCGTCGTGTTCTGGCGGCCGGGCTGTTCGTTCACGAGGCGGCTGGTCACGGAACTGACGGCGCAGGAGCGGGAGCGCGCCTACTGGGTGAACATCTGGCAGGAGCCGGCGGCCGCGACGTTCCTCGCGGGGCTGCACGAGGCGCGCGACGGCCACCCCCACCAGGCCGTGCCCACCGCCTGGCTGCGCCGGCGCGACTACGTCGTGGCCACGGACGCGACCCGCGCCCGCCTGAAGGACACGCTGCGCCAGCACGCCGGAGGCGACGCATGAGCGCCCTCGTCCGCCCGCTGCGCCCCGAGGACCACGAGGCGGTCGCCGAGCTCACCCTGGCGTCCTATGTCGACGGCGGCCACATCGCCCCCGACGACGCCTACGTGAAGACCCTCATGGACGTGGCCGACCGGGCCGGCCGCGCGGAGGTGCTCGTGGCCGAGGTCGACGGCGAGGTGGCCGGGTCAGTGGTGCTCACCCCGCCCGGCTCGCCCCTGGCCGAGACCTCCGGCGACGGGGAGTACGAGTTCCGCATGCTCGCCGTGCACCCGCGGTTCCACCGCCGCGGGGTGGGCGGCGCCCTGCTGGCCGAGATCGTGGCGCGGGCCCGCGCCGAGAAGGGCGTGGACGCCGTCGTGCTGACCACCATGCCCTCCATGACCGGCGCCCACCGGATGTACGAGCGCGCCGGCTTCGTGCGCGTCCCGGAGCGGGACTGGTTCCTCGCGGACGTGGTGCCGGACCTCGACCCGGCCGACGAGACCGGCCCGTTCCTCGTCTACCGGCTCGCGCTGGACTGACCCCGGGCGGGACATCGGCACCGGGACCCCATTCGGGGCGGGAAATCCCTGTCATGCGGGCCCGGAGCGCCGCGGTGGGGTGGATCTCCCGCCTCGAAGCGGTGGCGGCGGCCGTCCAGGCCCCGGCACTAGACTCGACCCCGATGTGGCCGCCGCCGCGCCGGCGTCGTCCACCCCGCCCCGACCCGTCACACGAGGAGATCCATGCCTGAGATCACCCGGGATCAGGTGGAGCATCTGGCTCGCCTGGCCCACATCCGGATGACCGACGAGGAGCTGGACACGATGTCCGGCGACCTGGAGAAGATCCTGGAGCACGTCTCCGCGGTCCAGGCCGCCGCGGGCGACGACGTGACGCCGACGTCCCACCCCATCGCGTTGGAGAACGTGTTCCGCGAGGATGTGCCCGCCGGCATGCTCACGCAGGAGGAGGCCCTCGACCAGGCGCCGGACTCCGAGGACGGCCAGTTCAAGGTCCCCGCCATCCTGGACGGAGAGTGATCACCCCCATGACCGAGACGTTCGACGTGAACGCGACCCTCGGCGCCGACGAGCTCGTCCGGCTCACCGCGCTGCAGATGGCCGAGCGCCTGCGCGCCGGCACCACCACGTCCGTGGAGCTCGTCCAGGCCCACCTGGACCGCATCGCGGCCCACGACGGCGACGTGCGCGCCGACGCCGACGGCGACCGCGGCGTGCGCGCCTACCTCCACGTGAACACGGACGAGGCCCTCGCCGTCGCCGCCGAGGTGGACGCGATCCGTGCCGCCGGCGGCCCCGAGGCCGACGCCCTGCACCCGCTGGCCGGCGTGCCCGTGGCCGTGAAGGACAACATCGTCACGCGCGGCCAGCCGACCACGGCCGCCTCCCGCATGCTCGAGGGCTGGCTCAGCCCGTACGACGCCACGGTGGTGGCCCGCCTCCGCGAGGCCCGCCTGCCGATCCTCGGCAAGACCAACCTCGACGAGTTCGCGATGGGCGGCTCCACCGAGCACTCCGCGTTCGGCATCACCCGCAACCCGTGGGACGGGGACCGGGTGCCCGGCGGCTCGGGCGGCGGGTCGGCGGCCGCCGTGGCCGCCTTCCTGGCCCCCTTCGCCCTCGGCTCGGACACCGGCGGCTCCGTGCGTGAGCCCGCCGCGTTCACCGGCACGGTCGGCGTGAAGCCCACCTACGGCGCGGTCTCCCGCTACGGCCTCATCGCCATGGCCTCCTCGCTGGACCAGATCGGCCCCGCCGCCCGCACCGTGGCCGACGCCGCGGCGCTGCAGCAGGTCATCGCCGGCCACGACCCGCAGGACTCCACGTCCCTGGCCGACGCGCCGGCGGACCTGACCGCCGCGGCCCGCGGCCGCGACCTGGCGGGGCTGCGCGTCGGCGTCGTGACGGACCTGCCGGCGGACGCGTTCCACCCCGGCATCCGGGCCGGCTTCGACGAGCACGTCGCCGCCCTGCGGGAGGCCGGCGCGGAGATCGTGGAGGTCTCCTGCCCGAGCTTCGACGCCGCCCTCGGCGCGTACTATCTGATCATGCCCTCGGAGGCCTCCTCCAACCTGGCCCGCTTCGACGGCGTCCGCTACGGCCACCGCGTGGTGCCCGATGGCGGCGGCACGATCGAGCAGGTCATGGGCGCCACCCGCGCCGCCGGGTTCGGCGCCGAGGTCAAGCGGCGCATCATCCTGGGCACCTATGCGCTGTCCGCCGGCTACTACGACGCCTACTACGGCTCCGCGCAGAAGGTCCGCACGCTCGTGCAGGAGGACTTCGCCCGCGCCTTCGAGCAGGTGGACGTCATCCTCACGCCCACCGCGCCGACCCCGGCGTTCGAGCTGGGCGCGAAGACGGACGACCCGATGACCATGTACGTCAACGACCTCGCAACCATCCCGGCCAACCTCGCCGGCATCCCGGGCATGTCCGTGCCGGGTGGCGTCGTCGACGGGCTGCCCTACGGCCTGCAGCTGATGGCACCGGCGCGCGAGGACGCGCGCCTGTACGAGGCCGGCGCCGCGCTCGAACGCCTCGTGGCCCAGCGCCGGGGCGGGCCGGTGTGGGCCGAGGCCCCCGAGCTGGAGAAGGGCGCGCAGCGCGCCACCACCGCGACCACGGCAGGAGGCCGGGCATGAGCCACGCAGAGCAGACCATGGACTTCGCGGAGGCGATGGAGCGCTTCGACCCCGTGCTGGGCTTCGAGGTGCACGTGGAGCTGAACACCGCCACGAAGATCTTCTCCTCGGCGCCCAACGCGTTCGGCGACGAGCCGAACACGAACGTGACCCCGCTCGACCTCGGCCTGCCGGGCACCCTGCCGGTGCTCAACCGCAAGGTCGTGGAGTACGCGATCCGCCTGGGCGTGGCCCTGGACGCGCAGGTCGCCGAGACCTGCCGGTTCGCGCGGAAGAACTACTTCTACCCGGACACGCCGAAGAACTTCCAGACCTCCCAGTACGACGAGCCGATCGTCTTCGACGGCCACCTGGACGTCGAGTTGGAGGACGGTGAGGTCTTCCGCGTGGAGATCGAGCGCGCGCACCTCGAGGACGACGCCGGCAAGCTCACCCACGTGGGCGGCTCCGGGCGGATCCAGGGCGCCTCCGCGTCCCTCGTCGACTACAACCGTGCGGGCGTGCCGCTCATCGAGATCGTCACCAAGCCGATCGTCGGCGCCGGTGCGCGGGCCCCCGAGCTGGCCCGCGCCTACGTCACCGCGATCCGGGACATCGTGCAGGCCATCGACATCTCCGACGCGCGGATGGAGCGCGGCAACGTCCGCTGCGATGCGAACGTCTCGCTGATGCCCAAGGGCGCCACCGAGTTCGGCACCCGCACCGAGACGAAGAACGTGAACTCCACGCGCGCCGTGCAGCACGCGGTCACCCACGAGATCCAGCGCCAGGCCGCGGTGCTCGCCGCGGGCGGCACCGTGACGCAGGAGACCCGCCACTGGCACGAGGACACCCGCAGCACCACCTCGGGCCGCCCGAAGTCGGACGCGGACGACTACCGGTACTTCCCCGAGCCGGACCTCGTGCCCGTGCACGTGGACGCCGCGTGGGTCGAGCGCGTGCGCGCGGCCATGCCCGAGCTGCCGGCCGTGCGGAACAAGCGGCTCAAGGCCGAGTGGGGCTTCTCGGACGAGGAGTTCCGCGACGTCGTCAACGCCGGCGTCCTGGACGAGATCGTCGCGACCGTGGAGGCCGGCGCCTCCGCGGCGGCCGCCCGCAAGTGGTGGATGGGCGAGATCGCCCGCCTGGCGAACGTCCGCGAGGTCGCCGTCGCCGAGCTGGGGATCACCCCGGCGCACGTGGTGGAGGTCGAGGAGCTGATCGCCGCGAAGACGATCAACGACAAGATCGCCAAGCAGGTGCTCGGTCTGGTGGCCGACGGCGAGGGCGCCCCGAAGGAGGTCGTCGCGGCGAAGGGCCTGGCCGTGGTGTCCGACGACGGCGCGCTCACCGAGGCCGTCGACGCCGCGATCGCCGCCAACCCGGACGTGGCCGAGAAGATCAAGGGCGGCAAGATGGCCGCCGTCGGCGCCCTGATCGGCCCGGTCATGAAGGCCACCCGCGGGCAGGCCGACGCCGGCCGCGTCCGCGAGATCGTCCTGGAGCGCCTGGGCGTGTCCTGACGCAGGGGAGGCTGTGCGAGTCCCTGGAGGAGACCACGAATGCGCACCCAGTTGAACATGCTCACTGAGATGGGAATGGGGGTCACATGAGCGCGGCCGGGCGATGGGTGTTGTCCTCTGCCACGCGATGGAAGATCCGGAGTGCACGGTTCCTCGCCCAGTCGGCCGTTCCGCGACCGCTGCGCAGTCAGGCTGTGCATCTCTCGTATTACAACGGGCGGAACTTCGGGGACCAGCTCAGTCCACGCGTCGTGGAGTTCGTCCTCGGCGCCCCGGTGGTGGAAGCACATTTCGCTGGGGCGGACCTCTCGGCCATCGGGTCGATCCTGGATCCGCTCGAACGATGGCGGAATCCCTACACCCCGGTCGTCTGGGGGTCGGGATTCCTTCGCGAAGGCGGCCGGTGGCGGGGCCGAGACATTCGTCCCGTGGCCGTGCGAGGGACGCTGTCGAGGGAACGTGTGGCCCATCTGTCGGATTCGGTCGTCGCGCTGGGCGACCCCGGGCTGCTGGTGCGTCGCATGTATCCCCAGCTCATGGCGATTCCCAAGCGGTATCGGGTCAGTCTGGTCCCGCACATCAGCGAAGCCTGGCACGATGACGTGGCGCGGGCGCGTGTCGATGTCCCGGACCTCCACGTGATCGACGTCCGCGCGGATCCGCGCCGGGTGTTGGAAGAGATCGGAGCGAGCGAGATCATCCTCTCGTCCAGCCTCCACGGACTGATATGCGCCGACGCCCTCGATGTGCCGAATCGCTGGGTGCCGATCTCTGGCGATCTCGGAGGGGGCGATTACAAGTTCGCGGACTACTACTCGGTTTTCGGGCAGCAGCCCGAGCCGCTCCACCTCGCCGAGGCCTTGGACGCTGCACCGGCGCTCGCCGCCGCATGGACGCCGCGTCAAGGGTTGGACGCGATCCTCGACGCCTTGATCGCTTCCTTCCCGGCCGAGGACCTCGCCACGCTCTACCGGCGGTGATGCTCGCGACGCCGGCCGCGTCCGCGAGATCGTGCTGGAGCGCCTGGGCGTGTCCTGACGACCGCGCGGGCCCTCAGCCGTCCAGGGCGGTGAGGGCCCGCGCCACGCGGGGCAGGGTCTTGCGCAGCAGACGCCGCCAGGACCCCGCGGCCAGCCCGCCGACGATCGCGTCCCGGGCCGCCGCGTCGTCGAGCGTCTCCAGGGCCATCGCCCCGAGCCACACGCGGGCCCGCCGCGCCTCGGCCGCGTCCCGGGCCAGGTCGGGCACCTTCTGCTCGCCGTGCCACAACGCCAGGTAGGCGACGTTGAGGGCCGGGTCCCACGCGCACGCGAGGTCCCAGTCGAGCACACCGGCCAGCGCCCAGCGCAGCGGGGCGCGCGGGTCCTCGTCCTCGGGCACGGCACGCCAGCGCATGTTGTGCCCGGCCAGGTCGCCGTGCACCAGCGACGGCGGCACGGGCGGCGCGGCGGTCCACGTCGTCACCGCGTCCGTGAGGGCGGCCACCGCGTCCGGCCACGCCTCGGCGCCCAGCCGTGCGTCGACGTCGTGGCCCTCCCACGCCTCCAGGCGCGCGGCGACCGCCCCCGGCAGCGCCGCGACGTGCCGGGCGCGCTCCGGCGTCCACGGCCCGCGGAAGGCGAACGGGCGGCCGAGGTGCGGGGCGATCCGCGGGTCGGTGACGTCCACGACGGCGAGATCGTCGAGGACGCCGCGCAGCACGGCCGGATCGCCCTCGTGCGGCGGGTGCGGCCCGCCCGGGAGGAAGCGCTGCAGCACCGCGGCGCCCGGGCCCGCGGGGACGGGGTCCGAGAGGGCGACCGGGACGGCCCACGACACGTCGCGTTCGGCCAGGGCCGCGGCGAGCCCGTCGAGGAGGGCCAGGCGCCGGGGCAGGTGTGCCGCGGGGTCCCGCTCGGGCGCCCACCGCGCGGCCGGGGCGGCGCCGACCTCGTGGGCCCGCGTCATCCGGAGGACGCCGACGTCCTCGAGCACGAGCACGCGGTGGAACTGCCCGCCCTCCTCCACGGACGCCGCGGCCCAGTCGGCTGTGCGGAGCCGGTGGGCGAGAGCGGGGTCGAGGCCGGGGCGGAGGTGCCTCAGGGCGCGGTGGACCAGCTCGAGCTCGCTGGGGGCAGGCGGGGAGACCACACGACCACGCTAACGCTCCCGCCGCCCGCCCGGACTTTCGAACGTGACATCGGGGGAATGGGGACTTTCGAACGGGAGAGAGGCCCTACCACACGTTCGAAAGCGCCCGGGGGGAGGGGCGGGCGGATACTGGGGGGCATGCCCGCCACCCCGCGCACGTCCCGCTCCCCGGCCGGCCCGGCCGTCCGACCCGCCCCCGCGCTGCCCGCCCCCTCGGCGCGCACGGTGCGGTGGGAGATCGCGATCGTCCTCGGCCTCTCCCTGGGGAAGTCGGCGGTCTACGCGATCGTCCAGCTCATCGACAAGGCCACCCAGGCCCCGCTCGGCGAGCAGACCACGGTCCTCAACCCGGCCCTGGCCGACCGCTGGGCCTTCGACCTGACCTATCAGCTGCTCGGCATCGGGTTCGCGCTCGTGCCGGTGGCCCTCGTGCTGCACCTGATGCACCTGCGCGGCCGGAACCCGTTCCGGGTGCTCGGCCTCGACCTGCGCCGCCCCGGCCGCGACCTGGCCTGGGGCCTGGGCCTGTTCGCGGCCATCGGGCTGGGCACGCTCGGCGTCTACGCCGCCGGCCGGGCCCTGGGGATCACGACGGCGATCGTCGGCTCGGCGCTCGGGGAGAGCTGGTACCAGGTGCCGGTCCTGCTGCTCTCCGCGCTGCGGCACGGGCTGCTGGAGGAGGTCATCGTGGGCGCCTGGCTCGTCGACCGGCTCGGGTATCTGCAGCGGCTGCGCGCCGCGGGCCTGGCGCGCGATCCGGCACCGGCCGTGCCGTCGTCGTGGGTGAGCGCCGAGGGGCTGTACCTGCCGACCCGCGCGGCCGTCGTGGTGCTCGCCCTCGCGCTGCTGCGCGGGGCGTACCACCTGTACCAGGGGATCGGGCCGGGCGTGGGCAACGCCCTGATGGGCGTGGTGTTCGCGCTCGTGTTCCTGCGGGTGCGCCGGGTGATGCCGCTGGTCATCGCGCACGCGCTGCTGGACGCCGTCGGGTTCGTCGGCTACCCGCTGCTGGCGCGGGCGGGGCTGCTCGGCTGAGCGGCCCCGCCCCCGCGCTCAGAGCGTGATCTCACCCTTCGGGGTGCGGAAGGTGACCGAGACGATCCCCGGGGTGCCGGAGGGCGCGACGTACTCGATGTTCACGTCCTGGACCTGGCCGTCCTCGTCCTCGCCGCCCAGCCACTCGGCGAGGCGCTCGGGGGAGCCGGCGATGTTCAGGTGCTCGATGGTGGCCTGCGGCTCGGCCGCCTGCGAGGGGTGCATGTCCTCCTGGCCGTCGGCCCAGCGCAGGATGTACGGCAGCTGCGGGTCCGCGAGGGTGCCCTTGATGCCGATCTGCCGCCAGGACAGCTCGCGGCCGTCCGGGAAGCGACGGTTGCCGGGGACGGCCTCGCGGCCGAGGCGGCGCTCGAACCGGCCGATGTCCGGGGTGGCCACGGCCCAGCTCATCCAGCCCCCGCCCTGCTCGGTGCGGGCGCGCACGAGCTGGCCGAACGGCGCACTGAGGGAGGCCGGGTGGTCCAGGGCCTCGACGACCTCCAGATACTGCCCCTCCGTCATGGGGAAGAGCGCGTTCTGGGTGCCGAAACGTGGGTGGACACCGCCCTTGATCCGCTCGATGCCCAGCGTCTCGGCGATGCGGGCGACCGTGGCGTCCAGGCCCTCGGGGCCGGCGGCGTAGGACACGTGGTCCATGCGACAGGTGTGCACTGCGCTGTTCCTCTCCGTTCCCGGGCTGCCCCGGGGGTTGACCTGGTGCGAGTCGCGGGGCGTCGAGCCCTTGACGGGTCGGGCGCCCCGTGCGGAGAGCGTATCCGCGTGTGACACGCGTGACGAAATCGTGGCGGGGCGGCGGGCTACACTCGGAGGCACGGTCACGAGAGTCAGCAACAGGCCCCGGCATGCTGACCGGCAACCCTCCTTCCGCGGTGGGGTGCCCCGGGTGACGACCAGGCCGGCCCCACAACGGACGCCGGCAAGCGCGGGCCGATCCCACGGCCCCTCTCGACGGCGCCGGGTCATCTCCGGCACCTCGACGACGCCGGTTCCCGGATCGGCACGTCGGCCGGCGGGCGGGGCGGCCGGGTCCGGCCCCTGAACCCCTCAGGAGGGTCCGCCATGACCGACCAGACCACCCCGACCCCCGATGCCTGGGGCTTCTCCACCGCGCAGGTCCACGCGGGCGTCGCCGTCGGCCAGCACGCCTTCGGTGCGACCGCCCTGCCGATCTTCCAGACCACCTCGTACGACTTCCCGTCCGCCCAGGTGGCCGCGGACCGGTTCGCGCTCAAGGACCTCGACCCGCTCTACACCCGCATCGGCAACCCGACGCAGGGCCCGGTGGAGGAGAAGATCGCCGCGCTCGAGGGCGGTGTGGGCGCGCTGCTGCTGGCCTCCGGCCAGGCGGCGACGACGTTCGCGATCCTCAACCTCGCCGGCGCCGGCGACCACGTGGTCGCCTCGGCCAGCCTCTACGGCGGCACGCAGAACCTGTTCAAGCACACCCTCGCCAAGGTCGGCGTCGAGACGACGTTCGTGACCGACCCGGACGACCTCGAGTCCTGGCGCGCCGCCGTCCGGCCGAACACCACGGCGTTCTTCGGCGAGACCCTCGGCAACCCGCGCGGGGACGTCCTGGACGTGCGCGCCGTCGCCGACGCCGCCCACGAGGCCGGCGTGCCGCTGATCGTGGACAACACGCTGGCCACCCCGTACCTGCTGCGGCCGATCGAGCACGGCGCCGACGTCGTCACCCACTCCGCCACGAAGTACCTCGGCGGGCACGCCGCGGCCATCGCGGGCGTGATCGTCGACGCCGGCACGTTCGACTACGCGCAGCACGCCGAGCGGTACCCCGGCTTCAACGAGCCGGACGAGTCGTACCACGGCCTCGTCTACGCGCGGGACCTCGGGGTGGGCTCGCCGCTCGGCGCCAACCTGGCCTTCATCCTCAAGGCGCGCGTGCAACTGCTGCGCGACTACGGCTCGGCCATCTCCCCGTTCAACGCGTTCCTGGTGAACCTCGGCCTGGAGACCCTGTCCCTGCGCATGGAGCGGCAGGTGGCCAACGCGGCCGCGGTGGCGCGCTGGCTGGAGGGCCGCGACGACGTCGAGCACGTGGTCTACGCCGGCCTGGAGTCCAGCCCGTGGCACGAGCGCGCCCAGCGCTACCTGCCGAAGGGCGCGGGCGCGTTCGTCTCCTTCGAGATCGCGGGCGGCCGCGAGGCCGGGGCCGCGTTCGTGGACGGGCTCACCCTGCACCACCACGTGGCCAACATCGGCGACGTCCGCTCGCTCGTGGTGCACCCGGCCTCCACCACCCACTCCCAGCTCACCGACGACGAGCAGCGCGCCGCCGGCGTCACCCCCGGCCTGGTGCGGCTCTCGCTCGGCGTGGAGGACGTCGAGGACATCCTCGCCGACCTCGAGCGCGGCTTCGCGGCCGCCGCCCGCCGCGGCGCCGACGACGCGGGGGAGCGGGCATGACCGCCGTCGCCACGCGTCCGTCGCGCACCGCGCTGCCCCGCGGCGGCCGCCACCGCCTGCGGGTCGGCGAGCTGCGCACCGAGACCGGCGGGCTGCTGCCCGACGTCGAGCTGGCCTACGAGACCTGGGGCACCCTCGCCGCCGACGGCGCCAACGCCGTGCTCGTGCTGCACGCCCTCACCGGCGACGCGCACGTGGCCGCGCACGAGGAGGACCCGACGCCGGGCTGGTGGGACGCCCTCGTCGGCCCGGGCCGCGCCGTGGACACGGACCGGTGGTTCGTGGTCGCCCCCGCCATGATCGGCGGCTGCCACGGCTCCACCGGGCCCTCGACGCCCGCGCCCGACGGGCGGCCCTGGGGCTCCCGGTTCCCGTTCCTCACGCTGCGGGACGCGGTCGAGGCCGAGCGGCGCCTGGCCGACCACCTCGGGATCGGCGCCTGGCGTGCCGTGATCGGCGGATCGATGGGCGGGGCCCGCGCCCTCGAGTGGGCCGCGACCCACCCCGCGCGCGTCGCCGGGGTGGGCGTGCTGGCCGCCACCGCGGCCTCCTCCGCCGACCAGATCGCGTGGGGCCAGGCGCAGACCGCGGCCATCCGCCTCGACCCGGACTTCCAGGGCGGCGACTACTACCCCGGCCCCGGCCCCGTGGCCGGCCTGGGCATCGCCCGGCGCATCGCCCACACCACCTACCGCACGGCGGGCGAGCTCGGCCAGCGGTTCGGCCGGGAACCGCAGGGCATCGAGGACCCGTTCGGCGCCGTCGTCGGGGTGCCGGGCGGGCGCGGGCGCTACGCCGTGGAGTCCTACCTGGACCACCAGGCGGCCAAGCTCACCGACCGGTTCGACGCGAACTCCTACCTCGTGGTCACCGAGGCCCTCATGGGCCACGACGTCGGGCGCGGGCGCGGCGGCGTGGCGGCGGCGCTCGCGGACTACCGGGGCCGGGCGTTCGTGGCCGCCGTCGACTCGGACCGGCTCTACCTGCCGGCCGAGTCCGAGGCGCTCGCGGCGGCGCTGCCCGCGCGGCCGCCGGTGCACACGATCGCCTCGCCCATCGGCCACGACGGCTTCCTCACCGAATACGGCCAGGTGGCCGACACGCTCAAGCGCACCCTCGCCCTCTGAACTTTCGTTCGGGAAACGGCGGCGTGTCGCGGCACTGTCGTTCGGGAAACGGCCACCGGTCCCCGCCGGCCGGGCTCAGGGCTCGACGATGTCCAGCGGCTCGGTGTGGTCCGAGCCCTGCGGCATCGGCGCGCCGAAGAGCGGCTCGGGGACGGGGCGCTTGGCCGTGACGCCGTCGCCGGAGGAGACGCCGCGGAGGCGGCGGACCACCCACGGCGCCAGGTGCGTGCGCACCCATGCGGCGTCCGACGCGCGGGCCGCGCGCCACGTGCGCGGCGCCGGCGGGGAGAGGCGCAGGTGCTCGAGGCCGTGCTCCACGCCGAGGGTGTCCAGCACCATCGCGGCGATCGTGTGGTGGCCGAGCGCAGAGAAGTGCAGGCGGTCCTCGGCCCACATCTCCCGCCGGGCGAGGTCCTTGAGCGACCACATGTCCGGCACCAGCGCGTCGTGCCGCAGCGCGATGGTGCGCACGTTCTCGTTGTAGATCGCCACGGTGCCGCGGATGCGGCCGATGACGGGCGTGCCCTTCACGTCGGTCGCGTTGAACAGCAGCACGGTGGCGCCGTCGGAGGCCAGACGCTCGACGACGGCGTCCAACCGGACCGCGATCTCGTCCGGGTCCGCGCCGCGCAGGATGTCGTTGCCGCCTGCGCAGACGCTGATGAGGTCCGGCCGCAGGGCGAGCGCCGGCTCCACCTGGTCCTCGGCGATCTGGTCCAGCAGCTTCCCGCGGACCGCCAGGTTGGCGTAGGCCAGGTCCTCGCCGGGCGGCGTCAGGCGGGAGAGCTCCTCGGCCAGGCGGTCGGCCCAGCCGCGGTGGTAGCCGGGACGGTCCGGGTCCGGGTCGCCGATGCCCTCGGAGAACGAGTCCCCGATGGCGACGTAGCGGCGCCACGGATGGGCGGCGGGGTCGTCGACCGGGGTCGCGTCGGAGGCGTGCGGAGGCTGGGAGGAGGATGGGTTACCCACGGGTAGGATTCTGCCCGCATCGCGCGGGAGGGGTCAACCTCCGGGAGGGGCCGACCGCGCCGCTCGCTAGGCTGGCGGACGTGAACGCGAACCCCACCCCCGCCGTCGAGCCCGTCGTCCGCTGGTCCCGCCCCGAGGGCGAGCGCACCGAGGACCTGCTGATCGTCCTGCACGGCTACGGCGCGAACGAGGACGACCTGTTCGGCCTCGTCCCGCACCTGCCCGAGCACGTCACGGTGGCCGCCGTGCGCGCGCCCCTGCCCCTGCAGCCGGGCTCCCACGCCTGGTTCCCGCTCTCCCAGGACCCCGTCACGGGCGAGCTGGGCTCCACCGCCGAGCCGGTCCGCGAGGCCGTCGAGGCCCTGCACGCCTGGGTGCAGGCGGTGCGCGGGGACTTCCGCACCGTCTCCCTGCTCGGCTTCTCGCAGGGCATGGCGATGGCCACGTCGCTGCTGCGCCTGGACCCGGAGGCCTACGCGTGCACCGTGGCGCTGTCCGGCTTCGTGGTGGACCCGGAGCTGGACGAGCCGCGGCTGCGCGAGCTGTTCACCCGCGACGACGACGTCGCCCGCGTCCGACCGAAGGTCTTCTGGGGCCGCGGCCAGGAGGACCCGATCATCTCCGAGCCCCGGGTCGAGGAGACCCATGCCTGGCTGAACGCCCACGTGGACCTCATGAAGATCGTCTATGCCGGGCTCGGCCACGCGATCAACGAGCAGGAGCTGGGCCACGTGAAGGAGTACCTCGCCCACATGGTGCCGCCCCGCGGCTGACGCACCGGACACGCTCGACGACGGCGCCGCGGCCGCCCGACGGGGCGTCGGCTCAGGCCTGCCCGGCCTGGACGACGAACGCCTCGCCGGCGAACTCGACGACGTCCCCGTCGTGCAGCTGGGCGCCGCGGCGCGTCTCCACCGCGCCGTTGACGGTGACGAGCCCGTCGGTGACGACGTCGCGGGCCATGGCCCCGTCGTCCACGAGGGAGGCGAGCTTGAGCGCCTGGCCGAGGCGGATGGACTCGTCACGGATGGGCAGGGGCTGGGCGTCGGGTGCGTTCGTCTCGGTCATGGTGTCCATCATGGCCGGTAGGCTGGACGGGATCGACCGGCGCGCCGCGCCGGAACGGGCCCGCCGCGTCGAAGGCGGCCGGGTGCCGTCGTCGTCGTGATCCCCTCCCGCCCCGCCGATGAGTACGGAAGTGATGCCCCCATGGCTGCCAAGTCCCCGCTGGACAACGTCATCAACCTCGCCAAGCGCCGAGGCTTCGTGTTCCAGGCCGGTGAGATCTACGGCGGTTCGCGCTCCGCGTGGGACTACGGGCCCCTGGGCGTGGAGCTGAAGGAGAACATCAAGGCCGAGTGGTGGAAGACCTTCGTGCGCTCCCGTGAGGACATGGTGGGCCTGGACTCCTCCATCATCCTGCCGCGCGCGGTGTGGGAGGCCTCCGGCCACGTCGAGACCTTCACCGACCCGCTCGTGGAGTGCACCCAGTGCCACAGGCGCCACCGCCAGGACCACCTGCTCGAGGCGTTCGAGGCCAAGAAGGGCCGGCCGGCCGAGGGCATGGCCGAGATCGTGTGCCCGGACTGCGGCACCCAGGGCGCCTGGACCGAGCCGCAGCTGTTCTCGGGCCTGGTCAAGACCTACCTCGGCCCCGTGGACAACGAGGAGGGCCTGCACTACATGCGCCCGGAGACGGCGCAGGGCATCTTCGTGAACTTCCTCAACGTGCTGGGCGCGGCCCGGAAGAAGCCGCCGTTCGGCATCGGCCAGATCGGCAAGGCGTTCCGCAACGAGATCACCCCGGGCAACTTCATCTTCCGCACCCGCGAGTTCGAGCAGATGGAGATCGAGTACTTCGTGCCGCCGGCCGAGGCGAAGCAGCACTTCGACCGCTGGGTCGAGGACTGCTGGGACTGGTTCATCGACCTCGGCATCGACCCCGCGCACCTGCGCCGCCTCGACGTGCCCGCGGAGGACCGTGCGCACTATTCGGACGGCACCATCGACCTCGAGTACGACTTCGGCTTCACCGGCGGCGACGGCTGGGGCGAGCTGATGGGCATCGCGAACCGCACCGACTACGACCTGGGCCAGCACACGACGCACTCCGGCACGAAGATGCAGTACTTCGACCAGGCGAACAACGAGCACTACACCCCGTACGTGATCGAGCCGTCCTTCGGCCTGACCCGCGCCATGATGGCGTTCCTCGTGGACGCCTATGCCGAGGACGAGGCCCCGAACGCCAAGGGCGGCGTGGACGTGCGCACCGTGCTCAAGCTGGACCCGCGCCTGGCCCCGGTCAAGGCCGCCGTGCTCCCGCTGTCGAAGAAGCCCGAGCTGCAGCCGGCCACCCAGTCCCTCGCGGCGGAGCTGCGCACCCTCTGGAACATCGAGACGGACGACTCCGGCGCGATCGGCCGTCGCTACCGCCGCCAGGACGAGATCGGCACCCCGTTCTGCATCACCGTGGACTTCGACACCCTCGAGGACCAGGCCGTGACCATCCGCGAGCGGGACACCATGGCCCAGGAGCGCGTGGCGCTGTCCCAGGTGAAGTCCTACCTGCTGGAGCGCCTGGTCAAGTGAGCGGGGACGTGACGGGAGCGGCCGGGGCCGCGGGGCATGACGACGGCGGCGCGCTGTTCGACTCCGCCGCGGTCGCCGACGGGGAGATCGTGCTGCGTCCCTGGCGGCCCGGGGACGACCTGGCCCTGCTCGAGGTGTGGGGCGACCCGGCCAACGCGCAGCAGCACCAGGACCGGGCGATGCTCGCCGAGGACGCGGAACGGCCCTGGCGCCGCGCGCTCGTGGCCGAGGACGCCGGCGTGCCGGTGGCGGCCGGCGTCGTCTACGCCTCGTCCGTGCACCCGCGGCGGCTGTGGCTGTACGTCGAGACCGCGGCCGCCGAGCGGCGCCGGGGCATCGGCCGGGCGCTCGTGGCGGCCCTGCGGGGGCTCGCCGCGGAGGCGCATGCCGCCGGCACCATCCCGACGACGGCCCTGAAGGCCCGGTTCGCCAAGGACGCCCTGGTGCCCGGCGTGGCCGGCGCCGACCCGCAGACCGAGGCCGACGGTGCGACGGGCCGCCCGCCCGTGGACACGGAGGCCGTGCGGTCCCAGACCGCCGCACTGGCCGCCGGCACCGAGGCGTTCCTCGTGGCCCAGGGCTTCACCCCCGTGCAGCGCTCCCGCCGCGTCGCGATCGCCCCGGGGGCCATCGGCCTGCCGGATGTGCGCGGGGAGGAGCACCCGGACGGCGTGGTCCTCGAGGAGGCCTCGACCGGCTCCGTCGAGCTGACGCAGGCGGTCGCCGCGTTCTATGACGCCGTGCACGCGTGGGACCCGTCGACCCTGAGCGTCGGGGCCGCCCAGCAGCTGCTGCTGGGCCCGGCCACCGGGGCCGCGGGCGCCGTCGTGCTCCGCGACGCGCCGAAGGCCGAGGGCGGGCGCATCCGCGCGTTCGCGGTGTCCTACACCCCGGAGCGCCAGGACGCGCCGGCCGATGTGCTCGTGGGCTGGGATCCGGAGCTGGGGGAGGAGGACGCGCTGCAGGCCGTGGCCGACCTGCTCGCCCTGCTCGTGGCCCAGTACCCCGTGCAGATCGAGGTGGACGAGGCGATGGCCCCGCTGGAGCGGATCGTGGACGGGCTCATCGGCGGCAACGCGGCGCGGACGCTGGTGGACACGTACGTGTTCGTGGACGACGCGCCGGGCGCGTGAACCGGGCGGCCGCAGCGGACCGCCGGCGCACCCGCACCCTGCGGGGCACCGTCCTGGCGGTGGCCCTGCTCAACGGCGCCTACCTGGTGGTCGAGATCATCCTGGCCCTGGGGATCGGCTCGGTGGCCCTCGTGGCGGACTCCGTCGACTTCTTCGAGGACTTCGCCGTCAACCTGCTGATCTTCGTGGCGCTGGGGTGGACGGCGGCCCGGCAGGCGGTCATCGGCAAGGTCATGGCCGGGATCATCGTGCTGCCGGCCGTGGCGGCGCTCGTCATGGCGGCCACGAAGGTCGGGGAGCCCGAGCCGCCGGCCGCGGGCGTGCTGCTGGGGGTGGCCGTCGGCTCGATCCTCGTGAACCTCGTGTGCGTGGTCCTGCTGGCCCGCGTCCGCACCGACGGCGGCTCCCTCACCCGGGCGGCGTGGCTCGCGGCGCGCAACGACCTCGTGGCCGGCGCCGTGCTGATCGCCCTGTCCGGGATCACGGTGCTGACGGCGTCGGGCTGGGCGGATATCATCGTGGGCGTGCTGCTCGTGCTGCTCAACGGCTCCGCCGCCAAGGAGATCTGGGAGGCCGCGACCGAGGAGCACCTGGCGGCCCAGGCCCTCGCCGGCGAGGTCGACGACGACTGAGCGGTTCCTACGGGGCGGCGGGCAGCCGGGCGGCGAGCACCGCCCCGACGGCGGCCAGGCCCAGGAACACCGTCAGCGCCGGTGCAAGACCGACGGCGCCGGCCAGCGCCCCGACCGCCGGGCTGAGCCCGACCCCGGCCAGGCGCATGCACCAGCTCGTCACCGCCAGCCCGGTCTGCGGCCGGAGCCCGGGCGCCTCGTCGCCGAGCGCATAGGCCACGGGCACCACCACGGCGCAGCCCAGCCCCGCCAGCGCCAGCCCCGCGAACGCAGCAGGCACGGCCACCGGCCCCGGCAGCGGCGCCAGGGCCAGTCCCAGCCCCACGACGACGGCGCCCAGCCCCGCCGTCAGCGCCCCGCGGCGTCCCAGGGCGGCGAGGGTGCGGTCGCCCGCGAGGCGGCCGACGAACTGCGCGCCCAGCAGCGTCGACGCGCCGAGCACCGCCGCGGCCGGGTCCAGGCCGCGCTCGGTGATCAGGAACAGGGTGGCCCACGCGTTGCCGAACTCCTCCACACCGAACCCGGCCATCGCGATCACCACGGCGGGGACGAGCACGGCCACGGCGGCGCGGCGGGGGAGGGCTTGGGCGGCCGGGGCAGGCGGCGTGGACGTCTCCGACGGTGCGGGTGACTGATCCGCGGCGCCGCGGGCGGACGCCGAGTCCACGGGAGCCTCCGCCAGGAACAGGCGCCGGACCCCCAGCAGCACCGCGACGCACACGGCGCCGTTGAGCCCCAGGTGCAGGGCCGCGGGGCCGCCCACGGTGATGACCACCGCACCGAGCCCGGCACCGGCCGCCGCCCCGAGACTCCAGCCGGCGTGCATGGTCGTGAGCACGGGCCGGGCCAGCCGGGTCTGCACCTGCAGGCCCTGCGCGTTCTGGGCGGTGTCCACGACGGCATCGAGCACCCCCGAGGCCAGGACGAGGCCCGCGAAGACCCACAGCAGCCAGGCCGCGGCCGTGCCCGCACCGTGCTCGGCCCCCGCGCCCGCCCCGGCGATGTCGAGGACGAGACCGGCCGCCGTCGTGAGCAGGGCGATGGCCACGCTGCCGGCGAGCATGACGCGTCGGGCGCCGAACCGGCGCAGGATCGGGGCGGGCAGGGGCCCGGCGAGCGTGCCGCCCACGGCGAGCGCGATGACGAGCAGGCCGAACGCGGCCGGGTCCAGGCCGAACGCGGCCTTGGCCTCCGGGTAGTGCGGGATGAGCGCGCCGAGCAGGGCGCCGTTCGTCGCGAAGGCGGCGGTGACGGCCCAGCGCGCGCGACGGGCTCGGGTGAACCCGTCGGCGGCCGGAACGTGCGGCGCGGCCTGGCTCATGCATCCCAGCCGAGCAGGCGCCAGACCTCCGCCCAGCCGGCGAAGATCTTCGCGTTGTACTCGACCCCGAGCTGGTTGGGGTTGGCGAACAGGACCCAGTCGGCGGCGGCGACGGCGTCGTCGGCGGCGAGCTTCTCCGCGACCTCCTCGGCGGACCCGGCATAGGTCGGGCCGGAGCGGGCGGCGCCGCCCTCGAGCATGCCGGAGGAGTCGCGCGAGGCCCGCTCCCGGCCGAAGTACAGCTCGTCCTCCCGGTCCTGGATGACGAACGCGGAGCGCGTGACCGCCGTGCGGCCCGGACCGGCGTGGCCGGCCGCGGCGAAGGCCTCCCGGTAGCGCGCGATCTGGTCGGCCTGCTGGACGTGGAAGGGGCGGCCGTCGTCCTGCAGGAGCAGGGTGGAGGAGAGCATGTTGTAGCCGTCCGTGGCGGCGCCGGCCACCGAGCCCACGGAGCCGGACCCCCACCAGATGCGGTCCGCGAGCCCGGGGGAGTGCGGCTCGATCCGCAGCGGCTGCGAGCTGTGCGCCCAGCCGGAGGTGAGGTCCGGCGTCGCGATGCCCTCGCCGCGCACGGCCGAGAGGAACCGGCGTCCGCGCTCGCGGGTCACGTCGGCCCAGGTCTGCCCCTCGGCGAGGGCGTAGCCGAACTGCGCCTGGCCGTCGAGGGCGGCCTCGGGTGAGCCGCGGGAGACACCGAGCTCGAGCCGGCCGCCGGAGAGGAGGTCCGTGGTGCCCGCGGCCTCGGCCATGTACAGGGGGTTCTCATACCGCAGGTCGATCACGCCGGTGCCGAGGCTGATCCGCTCGGTGCGGGCGGCCATCGCGGCGAGGATCGGGAACGGCGAGGAGAACATCCGCTGGAAGTGGTGGACGCGCAGCCAGGCGCCGTCGAGCCCGGCGTCCTCGGCGGCCACGGCCATGGCGACGACGTCGTCCAGGGCCTGCCGCGCGTCCGGTTCGGTGCCGGGCCGGTGGATCCAGTGGCCGAAGTTGAGGAAGCCGAGGTGCTTGCGGGTCATGCCGGGTGCAACCGCGGGGCGGGCGGGGCTGTTCCCGGTGCTCGTCTGACCGCCGGCCGGCGACATCACCTGCGGGCAGACCCGCGGAGATGTCGCTGCGGAGCGGTCGATCGCCGCGGCGTCCGCCATACTGGCGGGCATGAGTGAGCAGTGGAGCGAGAAGGACATCGAGCTGGCGAACCGGCTCTTCGACATGGCGCGGGACGGGGACACGGTCCAGCTGAAGGCATACCTGGACGCCGGGGTGAGCACGCGCCTGCGCAACCACGCGGGCGACTCCTTCCTCACCCTCGCCGCCTATCACGAGCACCCGGACACGGTGGCGATGCTGATCGAGGCCGGCGCCGAGATCGAGCACGCCAACGATCGCGGCCAGCGCGCCCTGACCTGCGCCACGTTCAAACGGGATGTCGCCTCGATGCGGCATCTGCTCGCGGCCGGTGCGGACCCGGACGCGGGCACCCCCTCGGCGCGTCAGACCGCTCAGATGTTCGCCGGTGCTGACCTGCTGGCGGTGCTCGACGGCGGGGACGCGGCGCCGGCGTCGGAGGCCTGACCCGCCGGGAGGACGGTCTGCCCGTCCCGGCGGGGTGCCTCTGCGATCGCCTCCCAGCGGGCCTCGTCGTGGGGCACGGTGACGCGGGTGCCGGGCGGAATGGAAGAATGGGGTCCGACATGACTTCTTCCCACACCCTCCCCGCCGCGGCGGTGACCGACGCCGACGACGTCGCGCACTACGCCAAGTCCGCCGGCGCCGGTCGACGCATCACCGACGACGATCAGCTCCACGAGGCCCGCCACCCCGCCCCGACGACGGACCGCCTGGCCCTGCCCCCGCTGCGGCTGGGGCCGCTGACCATCGACGTCCCCGTGGTGCTCGCCCCGATGGCCGGCATCACCAACACGGCGTTCCGCCGCCTGTGCCGCGAGTACGGTGGCGGCCTCTACGTCAACGAGATGGTCACGGCCCGCGCGCTGGTCGAGCGGAAGCCCGAGTCGATGCGGATCATCCAGCACGACCCGGACGAGGTGCCCCGCTCCGTGCAGCTCTACTCCGTGGACCCGGTCACCACCGGCGCGGCGGTGCGGATGCTGGTCGAGGAGGACCGCTGCGACCACATCGACATGAACTTCGGCTGCCCCGTGCCCAAGGTGACCCGGCGCGGCGGCGGCTCCGCCCTGCCGTGGAAGGCGGAGCTGTTCGCCTCCATCGTCAAGGCGGCCGTGACCGAGGCGGCCAAGAAGGACATCCCGGTGACCGTGAAGATGCGCCGCGGCATCGACGAGGACCACCTGACCTTCCTCGACGCCGGCCGCACGGCCCGCGACCTCGGCGTCGCCGCCGTCGCCCTCCACGGCCGCACCACCCGCCAGTTCTACTCGGGCACCGCCGTGTGGGACGACATCGCCCGGCTGCGCGAGGCCCTGCCGGACATCCCCGTGCTCGGCAACGGCGACATCTGGTCCGCGGAGGACGCCATCGCGATGGTCGAGCAGACCGGCGCGGACGGCGTCGTGATCGGCCGCGGCTGCCAGGGAAGGCCCTGGCTGTTCGGGGACCTGCAGGCCGCGTTCGAGGGCCGCCAGGACCGGTTCCAGCCGACCCTGGGCATGGTCGCGGACACGCTGTACCGCCACGCCGAGCTGCTCGTGGACACCTTCGGCGGCGACGAGACGAAGGCGCTGCGGGACATCCGCAAGCACGTGGCGTGGTACTTAAAGGGCTACCCCGTGGGCTCGGAGATCCGCACCGCGCTGTCCACCGTCCCGGACCTCGCCACGATGCGCGAGATCCTCGCCCGCGTGGACCGGGACCAGCCCTACCCGGGCGAGGCCGCCGAGGGCCCCCGCGGCCGGGCCGGCGCCCCCAAGCGCCCGCACCTGCCGGACGGCTGGCTGGACTCCCGCGAGCTCAACGCCGAGCAGCAGGCCATGATCCAGGCCGCCGAGCTGGACGTCTCCGGTGGCTGAGCCCACGCCGCCGGAGCCCGCCGCCGGAACGCCCGCCGCGCCGTCGTCGCCCTGGACCGGCGCCGCCCACCAGCCGGTGCTGTTCGGCCCGGAAGGCCGGCCCCCGTATGCCGGCCGCGCCGTGCAGACCCCCGGCTACACGCCGTGGGACCGGGAGCGGTGGCTGCCCGAGCCGCCCAAGTCCTCGTACCGCTCGGACTTCGAGCGGGATCGTGCCCGCGTGCTGCACTCCGCGGGCCTGCGCCGGCTGGGGGCCAAGACCCAGGTGGTCGCCCCGGACGCGGACGACTTCGCCCGCACCCGCCTGACGCACTCGCTCGAGGTGGCGCAGGTGGGGCGTGAGCTCGGCCGGTCGCTGGGCTGCGACCCCGACCTCGTGGACACCGCCTGCCTGTCCCACGACCTCGGCCACCCGCCCTTCGGGCACAACGGGGAGAAGGCGCTCGACGCGCTCAGCGAGGACGTCGGCGGCTTCGAGGGCAACGCCCAGACCCTGCGCCTGCTGGCCCGCCTCGAGCAGAAGAAGCTCTTCGCGGACGGCTCCTCCGCGGGCCTGAACCTCACGCGCGCCGCCCTCGACGCCGCATGCAAGTACCCGTGGACCCGTGAGGACGCCCCGCTGCGCCCCGACGGCACGCGCTCGCGCAAGTTCGGCGTCTACGAGGACGACCTGCCCGTGTTCCGCTGGTTCCGCGCCGGGGTGCCCGGCACGCGCACGTCCATGGAGGCCCAGGTCATGGACCTCGCGGACGACATCTCCTACTCCGTGCACGACGTCGAGGACGGCGTGGTCAACGCCGTGTTCCAGCTCAAGTGGCTGGCCATCCCGGAGCACCGGGAGCGCGTCGTGGAGACCACCCGCCAGTGGTACCTGCCGCACACGGACCCGGCCGAGGTCGACGCGGCCCTGGCCCGCCTCGAGGCCACCGACGTGTGGGTCTCCGAGATGGACGGCTCCCGGCGGGCGCTGGCGGCGATGAAGGACATGACGAGCCAGCTGATCGGCCGGTTCTGCAGCGCCGCCTTCGACGCCACGCGCCAGGTGTTCGGCAACGAGCCGCTGACCCGCCACGGGGCCGACGTCGTGGTGCCCGAGGAGACGGAGACCGAGATCGCCGTGATGAAGGGCATCGCGGCGGCCTACGTGATGACCGCGGAGCAGCGCCAGCCGCTCTACGCGCGGCAGCGCGAGGTGCTCGCGGAGCTCGTGACGCTGCTCGACGCGACGGGGGACCGGTACCTCGAGCCGATGTTCGCGTTCGACTGGGCGCAGGCCCCCGACGACGCAGCCCGGCGGCGCGTGGTGATCGACCAGATCGCCTCGCTCACCGATTCGACCGCCGTCGAGTGGCATCACACCCTGGTGCAGGGCGCGGAGTTCCGGCGCGTCTGGCTCTGACCGGCGGGTCCAGCAGCGCGGGAAGCACCGCGCCGGCGGGACCCCGCAGGACGTGCGTGACCGCGCCGCTCAGCTCGGTCTCCACCGGATTCACCTCGACGACGGCGGCCCCGGCCCCCAGCGCCACGAACGGCAGGGACGCCGCCGGCTGGACGATGCCCGAGGTGCCGACGACGACGCACAGGTCGCAGTCCTCGAGCGCGGCGAACGCCCGGTCCCAGGGCTCGGCCGGCAGCATCTCCCCGAACCACACGATCCCCGGGCGGATCAGCCCGTCCCCGCACACGGTGCAGGCCGGCGGTGCCTCGCGGAGCATCGCCTCGAGGTCGGCCTCGGAGCCGGCCGTCGCCTCGTCCGCGGGCGCGCCCGGGTCGACGTCGGCGGGGGCCCAGCATTCGGCGCAGCGGTGCTCGAACAGGGAGCCGTGCAGGTGTGCGAGGACCCGGGCGCCGGCGCGCTCGTGCAGGTCGTCCACGTTCTGGGTGACCACCTCCAGACCGGGTGTGCGGCGCTGCCAGGCGGCGACGGCGTCGTGCCCCGGGTTGGGTCGGCGGGCTCGCACCATCCGGGCACGCCACCGGTACCAGGACCACACAAGCGCGGGATCGGCGAGGAACGCCTCCTCCGTGGCGAGCTCCTCCGCGGAGAATCGCTCCCACAGGCCGGTCCGGGCGTCGCGGAACGTGGGGATGCCGGACTCGGCGCTCATCCCCGCCCCGGAGAGCACCACGGGACGCTCGGCGGCGGCCACGAGCGCGCGGACGGCGTCCAGCGCGTCAGGGTCGAGGTCGGGGGCGGAGGCGGCGAGGACGGGGTGCGGATCGGCCATGTCCCCAGCCTAGGCAGGCCGCACGGGTGGTCGCCTCCCCTTGTTCGGGGGCGGTTTGCGGCGTTATTCCGTCGGAATACCGCCGAATATCGCCCCCGAACCACAGGGTGGGGTCAGGCGATGTCGGGCGCCGTCGTCGGCAGGCCCGTGCCGGCGGCGCGGGCGAGGGCCCGGCGCAGGCCGCGGGCCTTGAGGAGGACCTCGTCGTGCTCGGCGGCCGGGTCAGAGTCCGCGACGATCGCCCCGCCGGCCCCCACGGACCAGCGGCCCCCGGCGAGCACGGCCGTGCGGATCACGACGGACAACGACGTCGTCCCGTCCGCGCTCAGCATCCCCAGCGCCCCGGAGTAGACCCCGCGCGGGGAGGCCTCCCACGCGGCCAGCAGCTCGACGCTGCGGCGCTTCGGCGCGCCCGTCATCGACCCGCCGGGGAACAGCGACCGCACCACGTCCACGGGCTCGACGCCGGCCCGTGCCGTGCCCGTGACCGTGGAGACGAGCTGGTGGACGCTCGCGTAGCTCTCCACCGCCATGAGGGAGGGCACCTGCACGGAGCCGGGCTCGCACACCCGGGAGAGGTCGTTGCGCAGCAGGTCCACGATCATGAGGTTCTCGGCGCGCGTCTTGGGGTCGGCGGCGAGCGCGCGGGCGGCCTCGGCGTCCCCGGCCGGGTCCGGCAGGCGGGCGGCCGTGCCCTTGATCGGCTTGGTGCTGTACCGGCCCTCGCGCCCGGCGAGGAACCGCTCCGGTGAGGCAGAGACCACGGCCCACCGGCGGGCGCCCGTGCCGTGCTCCAGCAGCGCCGCGTACGGGGCCGGCTGGTGCGCGGCGAGCTCGTGGAACAGGACCAGCGGGTTCACGCGCAGCCCGGGATCGGCGTCGAAGCGGGTGGTCAGGCACAGCTCGTAGGAGTCGCCGGCATGCAGCGCGGCGCGGCAACGGGCGATCTGCTCGGCGTACGCCGCCCGGTCCTCGCGCCACGTGCCCGGCGCCTCCTCATCGGCCCGCGGCCCCGGGCCGGCGTCCCGCGGCGGGGGCACGACGACGTCGCCCGCCGCCGTCTCGAGAGCGCGGCGGGCCGCGGCGAGGGCGCGGCGCACGTCCGCCGCCCAGCGGTCGGCCCCGGCCTCCGCGGTGGTCGGATCGAGGGAGACGACGCAGCAGTGCAGCACCCCGGCCGCGTGGTCGGCCACGACGTAGCGGGACGGGCGCACCCAGAACTGCGCGGGCAGGGGCGCGGGGTCCTCGGGTCGGCGTGAGGGCGGGGACACCCCCAAATCCGCCATGCCAAGTTCGTAGCCGAGCCAGCCGACCAGGCCGCCGCGCAGGGGCAGGCCCTCGCCGCCGACCACCGACCGGGGCGCGGCCGCGGCCCCGAGGTCCGCCCACGCGCGGTCCGGATCGGCGGGGTCGTCGTGCCGGACCAGCCGCGGGCCAGGGGAGGGCACGCGACCCTGCTCCTCGCCGAGCACGTCCAGCCCGTCGCCCGCCACGGACCAGCGCGCCTCGGCCGGGTCCGGCAGAGCGGAGTCCAGCCAGAACGACGCGGCCCCGCGCACGACGGCGTGCGCATAGACCGCGGCCACGGCGGTCGCCGCCGTGTGCCCGGCCGCCGCGAGCGCCGCGGCGTCGAGCGTGCGCACGGCCACGTGCAACGGGGTGGCAGCGGCCTCGGACGGTGCGGGGGCGGTGGGCATGGCCCCCAGCGTAGGGGTCAGCCCCCGCCGGGATCGCCGCGGGCGCCGTCGTCGGGTGGGCCGTGCCCGGGGCCGACGCGTGGGCGGTGCTCGTCGAGCCGGTCCTCGCGCTGCTCCTGCTGGCGACGTTCCTGGCGGTGCCGTTCGCCGCGCTGGGCGCGGGGCTGCGGGACGGCAGGTTCCTCGGGGCACTGCTGGTCCTGAACTTCGTGGTGGTGCCGGCGGTGGTGTTCGGGCTGAGCCGGTTCGTGGCCCACGACGACGCGCTGCTCGTGGGCGTGCTCCTCGTGCTGCTGGCCCCGTGCGTGGACTACGTCATCGCGTTCACCGCACTCGCGGGCGGGGCGGCGGTGGCCGCGGTCGACGTCGGGCCCTTCGTCCGTGCTCTGGTCATGCTGATTCTGGTGCCGCTCGCGCTCGCGGCGCTGCTCCAGTGGGGTGCGGTGCGCGGCCGCGGTGGGGTGCGGGACACGGCGGCCGGGGTGGTGCGCGGGTTCACGGTGGCGATGGTCCCGCTCATGGTCGTCACGCTGTTCACGGTGGTCGCCTCGCAGATCCGCGGGGTGGGGGAACGGCTGCCCGCGCTGGCCGCCGTCGTGCCCCTGTTCGTGGCGTTCGCCGTCGTGATGGTGGCCCTCGGTGTGGTGGCTGCGCGGTGGGCGCGCCTCGATGTGCCCGCAGGACGAGCGCTCGTGTCCTCGGGCGCGACGCGGAACTCCCTGGTCGTGCTGCCGCTGGCGTTGGCCCTGCCGGCGAGCCTGGACCCGGCCCCGCTCGTGGTGGTGACGCAGACGCTCGTGGAGCTCGGGGCGATGGTGAGCCTCGTCCGCCTGGTGCCCCGGCTGCTGCCGCTGCACGGGCAGTCCGCGGGGGCGGGCGCGGGTCGAACCGTGACCTGACCGCCCAGAATGTTGCCTTACCGTGACCGGAATCACGGTCCCGGGTGGCTATGGTGGGCGACATGAGCCTCTCGTTCGTGTCCTCGGCGCGCCGCCGTCACGGCGGCCTGGCGTCGGCCGCGCTGTTCCATCCGCTGGTCGAGGCGGCCACCGGCGCACTGCCCGTCATCGACCCCGCCACCGGGCGCCCCGCGTCCGAGGGAGTGGACGCGGCGCGGACCGAAGCGTCCCGCGCGGCAGGGACCGGTCCTGCACAGGCCGCAGCGGAGACCGAGCCATCCACGCAGGGCGGTTCCGCTCGGGGCTGACCGCCCCGCCCCGTCCCTAGAATGGTCCGCATGGCTGGACTGATCGTGCGCAAGGACATCGACCTCGTCCGCGAGCGCACGGACCTGAAGGCCGTGGTGGAGGAGTTCGTCACCCTGCGCTCGGCGGGCGTGGGCTCGTTCAAGGGGCTGTGCCCGTTCCACGACGAGCGGACGCCGTCGTTCCACGTGCGCCCCGGCGTGGGCACCTATCACTGCTTCGGATGCGGCGCGCACGGGGACGTCATCAGCTTCCTCATGGAACTTGAACACACCACGTTCATGGAGACCGTGGAGCGACTGGCGTCCCGGGTGGGGGTGGAGCTGCACTACGAGGACGGCGGCACCGGCCCGGACAAGGCGGAGACGGGGCGCCGTCGTCGCCTGTTCGAGGCGAACAAGGTGGCGGACGAGTTCTTCCGTCGGGCCCTCGGCTCGCCCGAGGCCCAGGCCGCCCGCGACTTCCTCACCCAGCGCGGGTTCACGCAGGAGCACGCGGTGCAGTTCGGCCTCGGGTACGCCCCGCAGGGGTGGTCGCATCTGCTGGACCACCTCCGGCAGCGCGGCTTCCGGGACGAGGAGCTGCGCGCCTCCGGGCTGGTGTCCGAGGGACAGCGCGGCCTGTACGACCGGTTCCGCGGCCGCCTGCTCTGGCCCATCCGGGACATGACCGGCGCGACCATCGGCTTCGGCGCCCGCAAGCTCTACGACGACGATCCCGGCCCCAAGTACCTGAACACCCCCGAGACGCCGCTCTACAAGAAGTCCCAGGTGCTCTACGGCATCGACCTGGCCAAGCGCACGATCGCCAAGGAACGCCAGCTGGTGCTCGTCGAGGGCTACACGGACGTGATGGCGGCCCACCTGGCCGGCGTCGGCACGGCCGTGGCCACGTGCGGCACCGCGTTCGGCGCGGACCACATCAAGGTGGCCCGCCGCCTGATCTCCGACGACGGCACGGGCGGCGAGGTGATCTTCACCTTCGACGGCGACGAGGCCGGGCAGAAGGCCGCCCTCAAGGCGTTCGACGAGGACCACCGGTTCCTCGCCAAGACGTTCGTGGCCGTGGAGCCCAGCGGCATGGACCCGTGCGACCTGCGCATGCAGAAGGGCGACGAGGCCGTGCGCGCGCTCATCGCCTCGCGGCGGCCGCTCTTCGAATTCGCGATCCGGGCGGGGCTGAAGGACTACGACCTGAACACCGTGGAGGGCCGCGCCGGCGCCCTGCGCCACGCGGCGCCGATCGTGGCGGGGATCAAGGACGCCGTCCTGCGCCCGGGCTACGAGCGGGAGTTGGCCGGCTGGCTCGGCCTGGGCCCGAACGCCGTGCACCGGGCCGTGGCCGCGGCCGGGCGCGCACCGCGGCGGGGGCCCGAGCCCGAGGCACGGCCGACCCCGGCGAGCGACGGGCAGGCGGTCGGGCCCACGGGCCGCCACGGGGAGGCTGCCGCCCCGGCGCCGCGGATCGTGGTGCCGGTGGACCCGCGTGACCCCGTCGCCCGCCGGGAGCGGGAGTCCCTCGAGGTGGTGCTGCAGCACCCCACCCTGCTCTCCGCGGAGCAGTGGACCGCGCTGTACGCCGCCCGCTTCACGGTCCCGCAGTACGCCGCCGTCCACCAGGGCGTGAAGGTGGCCGGGTCGGCGGGGGCGACACCGCAGCGCTGGGTGGACGCCGTGCGGGACGCCGTGCCCCAGGAGGTGGCCGGCGTCGTCTCCGAGCTGGCCGTCCGCGACCTGCCCGCCCGCACTCCCGAGGATGTGGACCGGTACTGCCGGGACATCATGAACCGCCTGTTCGCCCTGCAGATCGTGCACCGCAAGGAGGAGCTGCTCGGGCGCCTGCAGCGGCTCGGCCCCGAGGGCGACCCCGCCGAGTTCACCCGCCTCAACAGCGAGCTCATGGAACTGGAGGCGCGCCGCCGGGCCCTCCGAGCCGACGACTGACCCCCACCCGTTTTCGTTCGGGAAACGGCGGCTCCAGGCGCGTTTTCGTTCGGGAAACGGCGGCCCGTCGGCCGCGCGGCGTCAGCGCTCGTCGACCGTGAGCACCTCGCCGGACGTGGCGTCGATCTCGACCTCGGGGCCGTCGGAGCCGTCCTCGCGATCGAACCGGACCTCCCACTGGAGGGTGCCGTTGTCGTCCTCCAGGTCCATCTC
The DNA here is from genome assembly GCF_040546065.1 of Micrococcus sp. UYEF5. Classification (NCBI taxonomy): domain Bacteria; kingdom Bacillati; phylum Actinomycetota; class Actinomycetes; order Micrococcales; family Micrococcaceae; genus Micrococcus; species Micrococcus sp. UYEF5. Next base: position 15,633 of record NZ_JBEPNB010000004.1, on the reverse strand, counting down.
GTCCAGGGTCACCCCGTCACGGCCCTCCCGGGCGGTGTCGAGGGCCTGCTGGGCGGTGACCTCGGCCTCCTTCGCCTTCTGGACGTCCTCGGGATCCGACTCGCGATCGGTCTCGGTGATGTCGCCGTCGGCGGTGACGTCCAGCTCCTTGGCCCCCTCGCCCACCACGACGTCGACCTCCCAGGTCGTGTCATCGTCGTTGGCATCCACCGCGACGATGATGCCGTCGGCGTACTTCTCCAGGACCGCGTCGATCACCGCGTAGGCGGGCTCGTCGGCCTGGCCGGTGGCCGAGCCGCTGCCGGCCGCGGCGGCCGTCGACGAGGCCGAAGCGGAGGAGGCTGATGACGACGCCGAGCCCGACGCGTCGTCCGTGGTGGGGGTGCTCGCCACCGCCGAGGAGGCGTCGACCCCCGGCGAGGCGGAGCCGTCGTCGCCGTTGTCGGAGGTGGTGCCGCAGGCCGCGAGGGCGAGGGCGGCGAGCATGCCCGTGCCGGTCAGGGCGGTCTTGCGTGTGAGGGTCGTGATGGTCATGGACACGTCTCTCCTTCGGGTCCGTTCCTGATGGTTTTGGGGTGTCCGCGCACCGTAGGCCCGCCGGAACCGTGCCTGGCAAGGGCCCGGTCCCCGGGCGTGGGTAGGACGACGACGGCGCCCCGCGGCCGGGTGGCGCGCAGGCAGGGGCTCTGGTAGAGTTCCATCCGTTGTCCGAACGGCTCCGGCGGTTCGCGGCACATTCCCCCGTAGCTCAACGGCAGAGCATTCGACTGTTAATCGAAGGGTTGTTGGTTCGAATCCAACCGGGGGAGCGATCCTGAGGCCCCTGCACCGACCATGTCGGTGCGGGGGCTTCTTCGTGCCTGGAGGACGACCGGGCCGAACAGTTCAGCGAGCGTGATGTCGAGCCACCCCGCGATCGAGGCCAGTTCGGGGAACGTGAAGTCCTGCTGTCCGCTCATCCGCCGGCTGACCGCGCTGCGTGTCAGGCCCATGTGCCGGGCCATGTCGGACTGGTTGACCTGCCGGCGGCCCATCCAGGCGCGGATCTCCGCGAGGAGCGCGGTCTTGATTTCTGACTCATCCATGTGTCCAGCGTAGCGAAGGGCAGGCCAGTCGTCATGGGATACGAAAAAAAATTGCTACATAAGCAACATACGGCTTGACCAGTGTTGCGGGTAGCACAACACTGGTGGCCATGACGAGACAGAAGCAGTTAACTCTGCAAATCCGCTCCAGGTTGGCCCTGGCCGACAAAAGCATGGGGGACCTGGGCGAAGCCCTCGGTCTAAGCCGCGCATCGGTGTCAGCACGTATGAACGGGCACCGCGATTTCACCTTCACGGAACTCGAGACCGTCGCTGACTTTCTTGGGTTGTCGATGCGAGACCTCTTCGTGTTCGAGGCCGAGGAGGGGAAGCCGTGACGGCGACAGTGGTTGACCCTGACCACGGCGCGTCCATGACTGCTGCGGCAGCGCGTGACCTCACGGACCAGATTAAGACTGGCATGGAGTCGGTCTACCACCTCATCCGTTCGGCATATCGAGGACGGGCCTGGGCCGTTCTTGGCTACCGCAGCTGGGACGACTACGTGACCCGTGAGTTCGGAAACCTCCACCTCCGTCCGCCCTTGGAATATCGGCAGGACGTGGTCCTCTCACTTCGTGAGGCCGGCATGAGCGCACGCGCCATCGCAACCGCCACTCAGTTGTCTAAGAGCACCGTGCACCGGGAACTCGACGCGACGGCGGGTCGAGATGTCCCAAATGGGACACCTGGAAACGCTCGGCGGGTGACTGGCACGGACGGGAAGACCTATCAGCCGGTGCGCGAGCGAGCCGCGACGTCGTCCGAAGGGCCAGAGGCGGTGCTCGAGGGCCAGATGGGCCTGGACTCGGTGCTGGACATGCCGGCCGAAGACTTCGGGATCGAGCCGCTGGACTTGGTCCGGCACGACGAGGAACAGAAGAACCGCGCGCGTCGTGTGCTGACTGCGTTCAACGGGTCGGGTGCGGCCGCGGTGCCAGCGCTGATCAAGGCGGCTACCCCGGTGGCCTCGCTGGTGTCTCCGGCGACGGGTAAGGCGCTGGTCGAAGACGAGGACTTGCACGGGGTCGTGTGGGACTCGGTGCGGTGCGTGCGGACGCTGGCGCACGTGATCCGGTCCGTGGGGCATGTCGAGGGCGAGTCCCAGGCGGAGATCCGGTCGACGCTGCGGGACGCGGTGGACGACCTGGATGAGGTGCTGAAGAAGATCGAGGAGGGCACGCGATGAGCGCGCAGCAGATGTGGGAGGCCCGAACGTCTGGGCCGAAAAGGGCGGAAGCCCCGGCCAGCGGGCAGGCTGTCGGGGCTTCCGAAAACGCTCAATCCGAGACGGTGCACATTCCAAAGAACACGCTGGTCGAGCACTCAAAGGATAGCACCGGGGCGCGGCCCACGGACAGTGGGATTCGGACGCTTCCGCGCCGGGTCAACCCGAACGATGGGCGGTTCATCCGGGCCGTGGTGGCCGGGACCGCTGTGGCCGGGCTGGTGGCGTTCTCCATTTCGTTCGCGGCGCTGTACGAGGTCGCGGCGTGGCTGGGGCTGCCGCCGTTCATGCATTGGGCAGTGCCGGTCTTCATAGACCTGGCGATCCTGGTCTACGCAGGCTCCGTACTGGTGCACGAGTCTCGAGGGGAGTCCGCGCGGGCGTCGTGGTGGGCGCTGGGGGCGTTCACGGGGCTGTCGATGATCGCCAACGGGGCGCATGCGTGGAGTGCTGAGAACGCGAGCGTGTGGCAGTCCGTGGTGGGTGCGCTCATCGCGGTGATGGTTCCGGTGGCGGTGTTCGTGGCCACGGATCAGCTGGCGCGGGTCGCGGTGGAGAACCCGGACTCGCGGCGGGCCGAGCGCGCATCGCAGGTGTCGGAGGAAGCAGAGCAGCTGAAGGCTCAGGCGGAGCTGGATCGTCAGCGCGCGGAGCTGGAGGCCGAACTCGCAGCGAGCCGCTGGCAGATCGAGGCCCAGCGGCGCGAGGCCGAGCGGGAGGCCGAGGTGGCCGAGGCTCGGCACCGGCAGGAGCTGGAACGGATGGAGCGTCAAGCCAAACTCGAGACCGAACGCGAGGCCCGCGAGGTTCCGCAGGCCGTGGTCGAGGAATCGCAGGTCGCCCAGGGGATCGAGGTCGTCGAGACCGTGGCGTCGTCAGAGCCGGTCGCCGCAGAGACGAAGACGGTGGAGAAGGCATCGGGTGCGAACATCACCGCATGGATCGTGTCCCGCGCGCAGGAGGGCCAGGTGCCCTCGGCGGCGGAGGTCGCAGAGAAGTTCGGGTGCTCAGAGCGCACCGGGCGCCGCCGCTTGGCCGATGCCCGTGAGGCGCACGCCGAGGCATTCGGGACCGAGGAGGAGCAGGCATGAGCATCGAAGCGATGAAGTGGGCGCAGAAAGTCGCGGAGACAGGCCAACTCAACACCGGCCAGGCGTTCGTGCTTTTGCTGCTGGGTGACCATGCGGACGAGGCGTGGTCGTGCCACCCGAGCCAGGAGTTGTTGGCCCGGCGGTCGGCCCAGACGGTGCGTTCGGTGGAGCGGCACATCGCCCGCCTGCGAGACCTGGGCCTGGTGGACACCGAGTCTCGCTACGGGGACGGGCGCGGGCGGATCGGCTTGAGGTACTACCTCCGCGAAGAGGCCCTGAACGACCTTGTCCAAGACGCCGAGACCCGCATGAACACGCGACCCGACAATCTGTCGGGTAAATCTGAGACCCGCACGAAGACGCGACCCGACAATCTGTCGGGTAAATCTGAGACCCGCACGAAGACGCGACCCGACAATCTGTCGGGTAAATCTGAGACCCGCATGAACACGCGACCCGACAATCTGTCGGGTGAGTCGACTCACCCGACAATTTCGGCGGACTCACCCGACAATCACGACTTTGCCGACTATAAGGATCGCGCGCGGACTAACCCTCAAGAACCCTCATCTGTCCGTCCGTCAGTCCGTCAGTCCGGTGCAGTGCGCGCGGAGACGACGACGGACGACGGACGACGGACCGATCAGGTCATCGACGGTGGGGAAGGCGTGGGGCTGGTCCATCGGGGTGTGGTCCTGGCGGACTTGGTTCAGCGGGTGCCGGCGGCTGCGGACCTCGGAGACGGGCAGCTGCGGTCCATCGTGGACGTGGTCTTGGCGCGGGCCTCGGGGCCGGTGCGCAAGCCCACGGCCTTCGTGGCGCGGTCCTTGGCCTCGGAGTTCGAGGAATTGGTCGCTGTGACCCGGCCCCGGCCGGTCGCCGTGACTCAGGCTCCGGCTGCTTCGGGGCAGGTGCGTGAGCTGCGGACCGGTGAGCCGTGCCAGGACCCGGACGTGCACATCCCGGCGTACGGGCAGGCCGTGCTTGCAGACTGCCCGCACTGCCGGCTGGAGCGGCGGGCGATGCCACGGGCGTTGATGGAGGCGGTGGACTGATGACCGGGCAGGCGGACCGGGTGGCTCCGGCGGGGATGGTGCTGGTGACCGGTGACGAGCTGGCGGAAGCGGTGGCCTCGGTGCGAGGCACGGTGGTGGCCGTACTCGGACCCTCGGGCAACGGCGACGTCGTCGAGGACGTGCTCCAGAGCACGTGGGAGTCCGCGTGGCACTCCCGGGAGCGGTTCGATCCGGACCGGGGTTCCCTGCGGACCTGGGTCGGCACCATCGCCCGGAACCGAGCGGTGGATCATCTGCGGGCGGTCGGCCGGTCGCGGGCGGGCCAGGAGGCGCTGGAGGCTTCCGCGGTGGCGCGGGAGAAGACCGCGGTGTCGACGGTCATGGAGGACCCGGCCGAGGCTGTGGTTGAAGCGCTGGCTGCACACCGGGAAGTCGCGGAGGTGATGCGGGTGGTCGAGTCGGTCATGGAGTCCTCGGAGATGACGGCCCGTGCCCTGGCCGTGGTGCTGGCGTTCGGGGATGACGTCGTGGCGGCATCGGAGGCGATGGGCGTCTCGGTGACCGCACTGCGTCAGGCCCGGCGTGAGCTGGTGCGCTGTGCCCGGGTGGTCCGGGCGGCGCAGGAGGTGGCCCGTTCGGGGCAGGCGGTGACGATGCGTGTGCTGATCAGCTGCCTTCCCGACGACGGGGACGCGGGGGACTGGGCGCGGCAGGTCGCGTTGGCCTGCGCGCAGGCGGGGGGCCGGATGGAAGCGGTCACGGTCGAGGACGTCATGCAGGCCACCGGGTTCAGCCACTCCACGAGTCGGCAGTACCTGGCCGAGACACGGCACCTGCTGAGGGTGGCGACAACGGTGATCCGAAACGAGAGGGCAGAGAAGTGAGCGAGCAGACGGAGTTCGAGCAGAGCCATGACGTCCCGGAGGGTCAGGAGCCGCGCGTGGTCTACGTAGAGCGGGACCGGGGACTGGTCGCGTCCGTGCGGCGACTGCGCCAGCGCGCAGGCGAGGCCGGGCGGCGGTGGGTGGCGGAGTCCGTGGACGCGCCGCTGCCGACGTCGTGGCAGGAGCGGGTACCGGACGCGTGGGACTCGGCGCGGGGTCGGTGGGTGATCGCGGCCGTGGCGCTGGCGGTGCTCGTGGTGTGGGTGCTGGTGGTGCAGGCGATGGCGCGCTGACAGACCTTCGCGGTGGGGACCGCGAACCCAGGACGAGACACGGCAACGAAGCAAGAGCGGGCCAGACGAGCGGCGAGGAGTCGGACATGTTGAACGGAATCAACCCGGACGGGCTGTCGGGGTGGTCACAGATCAGTGGATGGGTGGTCGGGACGGCGCTGGTCGTGCTGATCCTGGCGGTGGGGGCTGGCGTGGCGCTGGCGGTGTGGGGCAGGGCCTTGTTCTCACCTGGCGGGATGCGCAAGGGGTGGACGATGGTCGCGTTGGCGGCGGTGGGGGCGACGGTGCTGGGCGCTGGCACGGCCGGCACGAGCTGGGGGGCTGGGCTGGGCACGAGCGAGCTGATGCCCGCCGGGGCCAGGCCACAGTCGGTCGCGATCGAGAAGAACGCCCCGAAGCAGACCTGCAACCGGCAGGCGGTGCGGGACTTCGACAAGGAGGAGCCGTCGCCGGATCGGGCAGAGCGTGAGCGTGTGATCAGTGCGTTGCTCGGTGGACAGCCCGCGTTGGACGGGTACGAGTGGGGCAAGGAGGCTACGGGCACGGAATCCTCGTACACGGTCGTCACATCGGTGAAGTGGTACGCCACGGGCGAGGTGAACGGGTCGGGTGAGCCGGACTGCTCGGCACAGAACGAGGCCACGGCCGAGTGCTCGCCGGTCGAGGTGCACGTGGCGCGTCAGTCGCTGACCAACGGTGCTCAGACCGGGCGGACCCTGACGCTGACGCGGGGTCAGAACTGCTCTTAATCTGATCTGCGAGTTGCCCCCACCTGCTGCGGATGCAGCGGGTGGGGGCTTTCTCGTGTGCGGGCCAGGTGACATGCGTGGCGGTGGGGCGCGTCGTACATCTGGCAGCGGGCGGGAGTTGCCCGTTCGGCCCGGAAGGTATCCAGGCCGTCGTCACATCACATCCCTACGGGAGGACCTCTGATGAGCAATCTGATTCACGCGGCCACCACGGTGGCTGCCGGTGTCCCGGACATCGCACCGAGCTTCAACGGGCCGTGGATGCCCACCATCCAGAACATCACGGGCCTGGCGTTGGGCACCTTCCTGGTCATCCTGATCGTCGCCGTCGGCATCGGCGTGCTGGTCTGGATCTTCGGCAAGCTCTCCTCGAGCGGCCGCGCGCAGGACGTGGGTATCAGCTTCGTGGTCTGGGGCATCGTTGCTGCGGCCCTGATCGCCGGTGCTGCGAGCCTGATCGGCTGGGGCGCTGGCCTGCCGCTGTTCTGAGGTCCTGAGCGCACTCACGGAGGGAGAGAACGATGTGGGAGAAGGACTTCGAGGAGTTCATGCGGGGTTCGATCCTGGGGCTGGCGAAGGCCGCTTCCGGGCTGCTCGAGCAGGCTTTCTCCGTGGGTGCGCTGACCCCGGAGTGGTGGGTCACGGTCGTCGGCGGGCAGGTCACTACGACGGTGGCCGGTGGCGAGAGCACGGTGATCGACCACCCGGGGATGCTGAACATCATCGTGGTGGCGATGATCCCGCTGCTGATGATCTTCGTGGCCGTGCAGGTCGTGCTCTCGGCGGTGCGCGGGTCTACGGCCGGCATGGTGCGCGCGTTCCTGGCGGCGGTGTTCAGCATCCCGGCGACTTACGTGGTGGTCGGGCTGGTGTGGATGGCGATGGGGGCGACCCAGCAGCTGACCTTGTGGATCTTGCGGGTCGGTTCCGGTGGCACCGATGGCCAGGACGAGGCGGTGGCCGGCGTGCTGGGGCTGTTCGGTCTGACCTACGACGCCGCCAACGACAAGATCCTGCTGGATGAGAACTTCGCGCAGTGGGAGATGGCCAGCGAGAACTCGGAGAACGGGATGATCGTGGTCGCGGTGATCATCGCGCTGGTGATCTTCTTCGCCTGCTTCGTGCTGATGGCGATGATGATCTTCCGTCTGGTGCTGATTCTGATCTTGGCCTCGTTCGCGGCCCCGGCGATCTTCTCGTTGGCCCTGGAGCCGGCCAAGGCGCTGGCGGGGCGGTGGCTGTCGATGATGCTGGGGCTGATCATGGCCGGGCCACTCGCAGCCGCCGTTGTGCGGCTGGGCATGGCGATGGCGGCATTGTCCACGGATTGGGTGCAGACCGTGGCTGGCATGGTGCTGGTGTTCGTGGCCGCGGCCATGCCGATCTTCATGCTTGCAGTCACCGCGTGGCTGGCCGGCGGTGCTGGCCAGGCTGAGCAGGCGGGCGTGATGGCCGCGAGCCGGGCCGGGCGTGGAGCAATGAATTCGATGCGGGGCGTTTCGGCGCGGGCTGGCCGGATGCGCCAGCGTGCCGGGGCGATGGTGATGCGAGGAGGCCGCTGATGGCAACGATGATTCAGGAGTCGATGGACTCGGAGTACGACGACGTCCGATTCCCCCAGGAACGGACTCAGGGACTGATCCTGGGGCTGACCCTGGAGCAGGTGATCGTGGTTCTGGCCGGCGTGCTGATCGGCATGGCGTTCATCCTGCGTGGCGGGCCGGCCATGCTCGTGGGTATCGGGCTGATGGCCGTGATCGGCGCGTTCGGCGCGACCCGGTTCCGTGGCCGGTCCCTGCCTGGCTGGGTGTGGGTGGCGATGCAGTACCTGCGGCGCGGGGCAACGGATCAGCTCGAGTACCGCCAGGGGATGGCCCCGGCACACGTGCTGGAGCTGGTGGACGGCGAGCCGCAGGCCCCGGTGAGCGAGGCAGGGCCGCAGGCTCAGCGCGATGCGAAGGGGCGGATCAAGCCGGGTGAGCCGGCACGGTTCCGGCTGCCGGGTGTGGCCGGTGAGCTGATGGTCTACGCGATGCCCAACGGGGCCGGGTTCGTCTGGGACCCGCGCGCCCGGGAAGCGGTGGTCTGTGCGAAGGTCATGACGACGCGGGGCTTTGACCTGGAGTCCTTCGACGCTCAGGAGGAACGGTCCCTGTCGTGGGGATCGTCGCTGGCGGCGCTGTCGCGTCTGCCGGGTGTGGTGCGGATTCAGGCGTCGGATCAGACGACGCTCATCTCCGGTGCGGCCGTGGAGGACTTCTACGAGTCCAAGCAGGAGGGCGCGGGCCGGTCAGGGGCAAGCGTCGACCCGTTCCTGGACCAGGCGTTCCGTGAGCTGATGAAGGAGGCCCAGTCGATGCCGGTGCACGAGCAGTGGCTGACGCTGGTGGTCTCCCCGTCGAAGATCACCTCGCAGGTCAAGGCGCTCGGCGGGGGCACCCCGGCGCTCATGGAGCACATGCTCAAGCTGATGACGACGGTGGAGAGCACGCTGCCGCGCTCGGGGACCCAGGTGACCGCCTGGCACTCTCCGCGCACGCTGGCCGGTCTCTCGCGGTCGGCGTTCGACCCGGACGCCTCGGTGATGGTCTCGACCATGAAGGCGGACGGGAAGACGGCGGGTACCGCGCCCTCGAGCGCGGGACCGATGGCCGTGGAGGTCCATGCGGGCCACATGGTCACGGACGGGAACTACCACCGCACCTACAAGGTCTCCGAGCTGCCGCAGAACCTGGCCCGGCTGGGGTTCCTGGACGAGCTGGTGTTCGCCGGGGACTTCCGGCACACGGTCTCGGTGTTCCTGGCTCCGGTGGAGCGTGGGGCCGCGGTGCGGTCCGTGCAGCGGCGCAAGACGGACTGGCACACGAACTCGCGGCTGATGAGCAAGCTCGGGCGCATCGGGTCGTTGGAACATGACCAGTCCCTGGAGGACGTGGAGCGCGAGGAGGCCGAGCTGCGGCGTCGGCACACGGGCGTGGATGTCGTCGTGCTGGTCACGGTGACCGGGTCCTCGCGGTCCGAGCTGGAGTCCGCGGCTGCGGAGGTCGTGGCCTCCGGGATCACGGCCGGGTGCGAGCTGCGCCCGGTGTGGATGGAGCAGGACGCGGCGTTCGTGGCCGGTGCCCTGCCGTTCGGAAGGATGAAGCTCTGATGCGTGAAGAACCGAAGGTCGATCTGTTCCAGATCATCGAACCGGGCAAGGACGAAGCCCGAGAGGCCAAGCGTGCGGCCCGGGAGCTGGAGCGAGGCCAGCGGGCGCTGCGGAAGGCGATGGCTGCGCAGGCTAAGGAGGTGCGGTTCCCTCAGCCGCAGTGGGGCAAGGCCGGACCGCGCGGGGCACGGCAGCTGCGGGGGATGCGCACGCTGGCCCCGCGGCCGGTCCGCACGACGACGCATACGGCCTCGACGGCGTACCCGTTCGTGGCCGGCCCCGGTCTGGGTGCGCGCGGGCTGATGATCGGCAAGGACATGCACGGCGGCGGCGCGTTCTGCTTCGACCCGTGGGCACTCTATGAGGCCGGGATCATCTCGGGCATGTCGATGATGCTGTTCGGTCAGGTGGGCACCGGGAAGTCGTCACTGGCCAAGTCGCTGGCGGTGCGGCAGGTGCTGGCCGGGCGCAAGCTCTCGGTGGCCTCGGACAAGAAGGGCGAGTGGACCCGTGTGGTCAAGGGCCTGGGTGGATCGGTGATCCAGGTCGGCCCTGGCCTGGACACGCGCCTGAACCCGTTGGACCCGGGCACCCGGCCCTCGACGGACGTGCAGGGCGAGCTGATGACGGATCGGGCGTGGGCCTCGATGGTGCGGACTCGGCGCATGTCCATCTTGGTGGCCCTGGTGAAGATCCTCACCGACCGGGACATGACCTCGCCCGAGCACCATGTGCTCTCGGCGGGCCTGGACGCGGCTGTGGCGGTCGCGGACGCCGAGGGACGTCCGCCGATCATCCCGGACGTGATCCGGGCGCTGGACGCGGCCCGCACGGACCCGGACGCGATGAAGGCGCAGGCCGCGTCGGTGACGATGATGACGCTGGGCCGCGTGTCCTCCGGCGATCTGGCCGGCATGTTCGACGGGGAGACCACGGTGGTCCTGGACGATCAGGCGTGCGCGACGAGCATCGACACCTCCGCGTTGCTGGGTGCCTCCCCGGAGGCGGTGCGCGTGGTCAACGCGTGCGCGGGCGCGTGGACCGAAGCGATGGTCACCACGCGCGACGGCGGGCAGCGGATCGTGATCTACGAAGAGGGCTGGGACAACATCAGCTCCGAGGCCGACCTGCGGCGCATGGTCGAGCAGTGGAAGCTCAGCCGCGCCTACGGCATCTTCAACGTGCTTGTGCTGCACAAGATCGCTGACCTGGACATGGCTGGTGATCAGAGCTCGAAGATGGCCGCGATGGCCCGGTCCCTGCTGGCCGACGCGGACGTGAAGGTGATCTACCGGCAGGACCGGTCCGCGCTGAAGATCACGACGTCGGAGATGGAACTGTCCGACCGGGAGCGGTCCCTGGTGCGGTCCCTGCCCAAGGGCACGGGCCTGTGGCGTCTGGGGGATTCCTCGTTCGAGGTGCAGAACGTGCTCACGCGGGCCGAGCTGCCGCTGTTCGATACGGACGAGCGCATGGACAAGGCGAAGGAGGCGGTGGCCTGATGCGACGTGAACGTGGCAACAACTCGGTCCTGGAAGGGGACAGCCCGGCCGAGACGGCACTGATCTGGCTCATCGGTCCGGCCGTGCTGCTCTACGGGGCGTACCTGCTGGCCGGGTTCCTGGCCGGGCGTATCCACTGTGGGGCACCGACGAAGCCGGACTCGCTGTTCGCGCCGCTGGGCTTCCTCGTGGGCGAGCACGACCCGGCCACGTTCGGGGCCACCGCGCAGGGATGCACGGCGACCACCGGCGGGGTCATCGGCTGGCTGATCGGTCTGGGTGTGTTGGTGCTCGTGCTGATCGGCGTCGCGGTGACGGCGTGGAGCCGATACCAGCAGTCGGACAAGAAGTTCATCAAGGAGCTGCGCGAACGCGAGGGCCTGGCCCGGTCTACGGAGATCACCAAGACGGTGGGCCGCAAGTCGGTGCTGTCCCGGGTGAAGAAGGTCCGGCCCTCGATCAAGAAGCCGGCCATCACGGACGGGGCCATGCGCCTGGGCAAGGCCGAGGGCGTGGACGTGTTCGCGAGCTACGAGGAGTCGGTGGTGCTGATCGGCCCGCCGCGCTCGGGCAAGGGCGTGCACCTGCTGATCGGCGCGATTCTCGACGCACCCGGCCCGGTCATCACGACCAGCTCACGTGCGGACAACCTGGGGGCCACAGCCGAGCTGCGCAAGAAGAAGGGACCAGTGGCCCTGTTCGACCCGCAGGGACTGACCGGTCAGCCCTCCACGCTGAAGTGGTCCCCGATCACGGGCTGTGAAGAGCCGCGTGTGGCGAACCAGCGGGCGGCGTCGCTGATCGGTGCCTCCGGCCTGGGGTCCTCCAGCTCGAACGCGGAGTGGCAGGCCCCGGCCATCACGATCATGGAGTGCCTGCTGCACGCCGCGGCGCTGGGTGAGCGCACCGTGGATGACCTGATGCGGTGGGGCAACAACCCGGCCGAGGCCAAGGAGGCCGTGAAAATCCTCACCGAACATCCCAAGGCCGCGCTGAACTGGAACCTGGTGCTCAAGGGCATCATCGAGGGCGACCCGAAGCTGCTCCAGTCCAAGTGGTTCGGCGTCGAAGGTGCGGTCAAGGGGCTGTCGGTGCCCGAGGTCCGCGACGTGCTGCGACCCAACCGGTTCGAGGAGACCCTGGACATCGACAAGTTCCTCACCGAGTGCGGGACGCTCTACATCGTGGGCACCAAGACCGGCGGCTCGTCGGCGGGGCCGTTCCTGATCGCGATGATGGACGCCATCACCGAGCGGGCGCGCGAGCTGGCGGCGAAGTCGCCCGGGAACCGGCTCGACCCGCCGCTGTCGCTGGTGCTCGATGAGATTGCGAACATCTCCGGTGCCTGGCCGGGGCTGACCCAGCTCATGGCTGACGGCGGCGGCGTGGGCATCTCCCCGTTCGCGGTGTTCCAGTCGATGGCTCAGGCCCGCAACGAGTGGGGCGAGCAGCAGGCGCAGGCGTTGTTCGATGCGGCCACGGTGAAGGTCCAGCTCGGGGGTGCCTCGAACGTGTCCGACCTGGAGCAGTTCGCCAAGCTGGCCGGCCAGCGCAAGATCATGCGGACCTCGAAGTCTCGCGGCAAGGACCACACCTCGGTCTCCGAGCAGATCCACGACACCGACGTGGTCTCGGTCGCGGAGCTGCGTCGGCTGCCGTTCGGGTGGGGGGTCCTGCTGAACCGTAATGGGCGTCCGATCCTGATGCAGATGACCCGCTGGTGGGACCGCAAGGACGGCAAGCAGATCAAGGAGGCCGCGGGGCGGTACTCGAAGGCGCTGCTGGCTGAGCTGGAGTCCAAGGACCCGGCCCCGTCCACACCGACCGACGCGGACCGGGCCGAAGAATCCGTGGCGGCGTTGGACCCGGTGCCGGAGACGGCCCCGGCGATCCCGGTGCGGTGAGGGCATGGGCAGGTTCGGGCTGCACCGCACCAGCTCGGCCGAGTACAAGCGGTACCTGCGGTCCCAGGCATGGGGGTACAGGCGGGTGCGGTGGTTCGCAGACTGCCGGCAGGCCGGCCAAGAGCCGGCCTGCCAGGTCTGCGGGATCACGCTGACCCAGGCTGGGACCCTGGACCTGCACCACGTCTCGTACAAGGGCGTGGGCCAGGACGAGGAGGGCCGGTGGCAGGCCCGCGAAGCGCACAACGACCTGATGCCGTTGTGCCGGGACCACCATCAGCGGCTGCATCAGATCATGGACGGCAAGAAGGAGTTCTTTGGATGGGACCGCAGGCGGGCCACGGTCGTGATCGTGGCCAGGATGATCCGGCAGAGGCAGGCATGAGCACGGACGGGGGTGCACGGTGCCATGTCTGCCAGCGGCCCGTCTCCACGAGGTGGCACTGCGCCGATGGACGATACCTGGACCGCGCCGAGTGTCGTGCCACCGGCGGAATCGGGGTGTGGTTGTGCGGTACATGCGAGGACGCCGCGCATCGCTACATGCGCTCGACCGGGGCAGACGGGCGCGAGGCCGTTGAGGAGCTGTTCGCCCGGCTCGAGAGGCTGTTGGGCGGGCCAGCACGCCGGTACACGAGGGAAGGACGGAACTGATGGCATCGCCCTGGGTTGAAGACGACGAGCCCACGGACTGGGAGGCGCCGGCGGCCGCCGATGACGACGGACAGACGGGAACTCCGCTGCCCTACGTCGACCCGGAGGTCGCCGCGGAACTCGCGGGCGAGGGTCCGCCGGTGTGGATGGGCACGCGGTGGAGGGAGATCAAGGCAGAGCACCAGTGGGAGGCGTGGAACACGCTGCGTCGGTGGGTGGACTGGTTCGTAGCCGAGTACCGGCTGGTGACCTCGGTAGTGCCACCCTGCTGGTACAAGCACTCGGACCTGACGGCCGAGCTGTATGCGGCGATGTGCATGGAGTACAAGGTCTGGGAGGAACAGGCTCCGGGGCTGGGCCCGATGATGATGTGGCACCCGCATGTGGAGATGCTCACCGCGCGTCTGCGCCGCATGGTGGATGAGGCCGGCTGCGCGAAGATCGGGAGGCACAAGGAGCCCGAGGCGTACGGAGACCGGCCAGCGTTCACGCTGGACTACGACGAGGACGACTTCACGGCCTGGGCTGGTACCACCCGTGAACAGGACACCCTCGAACGACCCGCGACGGGCGTGCAATACGTGCGGGCACGTGTGGTGGACGGCGACGGCGGGCAGGTCGCGGTGTCGAACCCGGTGGGGCTGGCCGCCTCCCGGCAGCCTGAAGACGTGGCCGTGGTGCTGGAGATGTCCTCGTCTACGCCGTCGGCTCCACGGCTGGCGGTGTCCGTGGCTGATAGTCGGGACGACCTCAGTGTGGAGTGGGAGAGCTCCCCGGACGGGCACATCTGGGGCACCCTGGGAGATGAGCAACAGCCGGAAGACTCGAGCGAGGAGGAACGACGATGAACTGGGTTCGCGGCACCGGTAGCCCGTGGAACATGCACTGGGTCCAGCAAATGGACAGGCAGGAGTGGGACCTCTATGAGGACGACCGCACCGGCGCAATGTGGGTGGAGCGGGAGTACGGCACCGTGCTGGCCATGCTCAGCGACGGTGGCTGGCGGATGACGAAGAACGGGGCGCCGTACCGGTCCCGGTACCGCGTGTTCGAGTTGGCCGGAACCGATGTTATCGAGCGCACGGATGTGTTGTTCTCGGGGCTGGCTCATGGTGGGCACTTCGATGAACGCCAGGAGGGTGCTGGGCGGTATCAGGCCGTGCGTCGGGAATGCGTCGAAGCAATCGAACGGAAGCTCCAGGTCGCTGTGACGCAGAGCTGACTACAGGAGCACCATGACGGAGCGGCCCCGATACCGGAGAGGTATCGGGGCCGCGGGCTTCTCGGTCTGACGTAGGAGATTCAGTCAGGACGGCCAGCCTGTGATGCCTTCGAATAGTTGGCTCAGGCTGAGGCTGGCCGTCGTGTTGGGGTCAGTCAGTGCGATTGGTGGCGCGACGATGCCGTGCGGTCTCGAAGATCACGTGCAGGATCGAGGCAACCAGAATCAGAGCAAGTGCAAACCACGTCCACCCGTCCAGGCTAAGGTTCGCGATGTCGTGGCCCTGGTTCTGAAGGTCGGTGATGGTGCTCTTGAACTTGTAGCTGACGATGGCTGACAAGCTGACCAGGACAACAAGTGTGGCCCATGCGACTGCTCGTTTGCGGATGAGGATGGATGCACCGAACATGACGGTCCAGAATCCCACGACGATAGGGAGGGCGCTTGTCAGCATCAACGACCCCACCAGGTTCTGGAGCGAAGTCGGGACCTGGTCATTTTTGACTTCTTCGACACCAGCGAGGATCGGGACTGGTTGGGGGTCGGTGGTTGCGTCAGTGGGTTGGTCGTTGGGTGCGTCAGAAGACGGGTCGGTGGCTGAGGCGGAGGCGGTAAGCAGCAGGAGGGCGTGCAGGGGCGCAGGAGGGCGTGCAGGGGCGCAGGAGGGCGTGCAGGGGCGCAGGAGGGCGTGCAGGGTGCGGACCGGCGGAGCCGGAGCAAGTTAGATACTTAGCTATGCTAAGTCGCTTTCGGCCTAGTTGTAGGAGGGCATGACGTTGTTGACTCGGGCCGGTGCCAACGAGGCCGGAGGAGCGTCTCCGCAGGAGGTATGAGGCCGATGGTAGTTGTAGTGG